>CAYRHG010000093.1:0-26553 GCA_964424025.1 uncultured Dehalococcoidales bacterium
CCTTGATGACCTCCACCTCTTTCTCGACCTCAACCTCAACTTCTTTCTCCACTACCACCGTCTGGACGACCGTCTCACCAGCGACCTCCACCTCTTTCTCGACAACCACAGTTTGGATCACTGTCTGCCCTGCGACTTGGACTTCTTTCTCGACCACCACGGTCTGCACAACCGTCTCACCCGCGACTTGGACTTCCTTCTCGACCACCACGGTCTGAATGACAGTCTGGCCTTCGACCTGCACCTCCTTTTCAACGACGACAGTTTGGATAACGGTCTCGCCGGGTACCGATTTTTCGACTACGACGGTTTGGATAACGGTCTCAGTTCCTCCGCAAGCAACGGCAACTGCCATCACCGTTGCCAAGACTGTCAACCCAACCGCAATCCACGACCTGCGCGCCGAAAGGGCACCATGTATCGCTTTTCGCATTTCAACACCTCAGATTCTGAATGTGATTCGTCTGTCGCAACGATTCAAGTTGCGAGTAAGGCAAAATATAGCATCTTTCGAGTCGTTTTTCGTACAGGTCGTCAAAGTCATGTCGGACAACGCAATTTAGGATTGCTGGCGGGCCGATGGCGACTAGAACGACGGCACGTACATCGGTAAAACACGATGAAAGAATTGCAACGCTGGACAGCCAACGACATTCCTGATCTCAGCGGCCTGACCGCGGTGATAACGGGCTCCAACAGCGGTGTTGGATACGAAACAGCCCTCGAATTGGTGCGTCATGGAGCGGATGTCGTTCTGGCGTGTCGATCCATTTCTCGTGGCGAATCCGCTCTGCGCCGCATCAAGAATGACTCTCCAAGTGCGATAGTCGATTTAGTGCAACTTGACTTGGGCGATTTGGCATCCGTCGATAGGTTCTTCGCTCAGTTCTGCGCAACCCATGACAAGCTCGATCTGCTCATCAACAATGCGGGGGTCATGGCGACTCCGTATCGCACCACTGCCAGCGGATTCGAGTCGCAATTTGGCACCAACCATCTAGGTCATTTTGCGCTGACCGGCAAGTTGCTGTCGCTACTCATAAAAAGTCCGGCCTCGCGGATCGTAAACGTGAGCAGTCTGGCACACCGGGAAGAAAAGATTGACTTTGATGCCATTCAGTTAACTCGTGAGAGCTACAACCGTTGGCGCGCCTATGGTCGATCGAAACTCGCCAATCTGTTGTTCACCTACGAACTTCATCGTCGTTTTCAACCCGCCGGTATCCAGCACGTTAAATCGATTGCTGCTCATCCCGGCGTTTCAAGGACCAACATCGCACAAGGGCTGGGTTGGATAGGCAAGGTATCCATGCCGATCGCTGGGCTATTCTTCCAAAGTGCTCGGATGGGTGCATTGCCGATATTGCGTGCGGCGACCGATCCACAAGCGACCGGTGGGCAGTACTACGGACCTGATGGCAAGAACGAGCGGAAGGGCTATCCGGTGATCGTTTCCTCGTCTACCGAATCTCACGATGAGGAGACTGCGCGGGGTCTTTGGGAACGATCGGAGGAGTTGACGAACGTCAGGTTCAACATCTGAACGCGACGTGGGGAGGATTGGAGGCGACGGGCGGATTCGAACCGCCGAATAGAGGTTTTGCAAACCCCCGCCTTAGGCCGCTTGGCTACGTCGCCCCTGAAGTTACGAGTATATTTCCGCCGCTCATCTCATCGGAAATCTCCGACGGTGTTTGGTGCCGAGAGTGGGACTCGAACCCACACGCCCTTTCGAGCACTACGCCCTCAACGTAGCCTGTCTACCAATTTCAGCATCCCGGCACGACCAGCTAGCTGGTTTACTCCCCCTTTTCAAGGAGAGTTTTTGGCAGGAGCGGCAGGATTCGAACCCGCGACCTTTGGTTTTGGAGACCAACGCTCTAGCCAACTGAGCTACGCTCCTATGCCGTCTTTTTGATTTTACACGGGGGTTAAATTCTGTAGCTCTTTAAAAGGACAAGACGCGCATACGTGAAGATCACCGATACAACAAAAAGAGTCGACATCGCTTGCTTCCGAGAGACCGGTGCGGAGGTCTCGCTTCTGCTCGCGATGCCGACTGCATCAAATCGGATTAGGCCGATCTGTTTTGTTCTTGCGCTGCGGTTTCCAGCAAGTGACCGCCGAATGACGGCTCTCTACGTCACCGTGCTGTCGCCGGTCTCGCCGGTTCGCACTCGGACGGCGTCTTCCACGGTAGTGATGAAGATCTTGCCGTCTCCGATCGCACCGTCTCCGCTAGTCCTTGCGGCGTCGATGATGGCGTCGACAACCGCATCCTTCATCCCGTCGGGAACCACCGTCATGATGATGGTCTTGGGCAGAGCGGCGCGGTGAGAAAGATGTCCTCCCCGGCCGGTGAAGACCTCTACGCCTTCCTGTTGACCCTTACCGGTGATGTTCCAGTATGAGTAGCCCTTGACTCCCGCCGCGGTCAGGGCTTCGAGCACCGTGGACGTCCTTTCGGGGCGAACCACTGCTTCGATCTTTAGCATTGGTATTTCCTTTCGTGGTTCTGTGGCGAGGGGCGTAACGCCATGCTACACCCCTGCCGAACGTAGTTTCACGTGCCTTTAGTCAGCACCATCCGCGACGTAGCCGCGTTCACCGTGCGCCGTGATGTCGATTCCGATATCTTCGTCGGGTTCCGAAATCCGCAGGCCGAGGCCAGGGATCTTGTCCAAAACGAACAGGATGATGAATGAGACGACACCGGAGTAGACGAGCGTGGCGACTACTGCGATTATGTTGGCGACGAAGTGTCCGGCGTTGCCGTTCACCAAACCGCCGTCGCTATCAGTCAGCGCGCCCCACGCGAAGATACCGGTGGCTAACGCACCCCAGATACCGCCGAGTCCGTGAACTGCGAAGACCTCGAGTGAGTCGTCAACGCCCAGCTTGTGCAAGATCTCGAAGTGCACCGCGTAATGGCAGATGATGCCAGCGCCAAGGCCGATGGCAAACGAGCCCATGGTACCTACCCAGCCAGCCGCAGGCGTGACGGCAACCAGGCCGGCTACTACACCGGTGGCAACACCGACTGCACTGATGCGTCCAGTGTGGATGTAGGAGAGCAAGGCCCATGCGACTGCAGCGACTGCTGCCGCAGTGTTTGTGTTGACAAATGCTTGGACCGCGACGCCGTCTGCGGCTAGCTGTGAACCAGCGTTGAAGCCGAACCAGCCGATCCAGAGAATCGCCGCACCTAGGACCACGAACGGGACGTTGTGCGGTTCAAGACCGGGCCTCCGGCGCTTGCCCACCAAGATCGCCGCTGCAACCGCCGCGATACCGGCGTTGATGTGGACGACTGTCCCGCCAGCGAAGTCGAGCGCACCGCCGTCGAGGTTGCCGATCCAACCGCCGCCCCAGACCCAGTGGCATACGGGTGCATAGACCAACGTAACCCAAAGCACGAGGAAAATCAGGTACGTCGTGAACTTGAAGCGTTCAACGAATGCGCCTGTAATTAGCGCCGGTGTGATGATCGCAAACGTCATCTGGAACGCCGCGAACAGCAAGTCAGGGATGCCGTCGCCCTCGTCCATGCTGACTCCGCTCAAGCCGATGAATTCAAGTCCACCGACGATCCCATTGCCGGTGTCGTTGAAGGCAAGACTGTAGCCCCAAAGCACCCAGACGATGCTCGCCACGCCCATGGCGATGAAGGAGTACATGAGCGTGCTGACGACATTCCTGCCGCGCACGAGTCCTCCATAGAAAAATGCGAGGCCCGGCGTCATGAACAGCACCAACAGAGTTGCCGTCAACATCCAGGCTATCGAGCCAGTATCCATACTTGTAGTCCTCCCCGATTGGGTGATTACGCAATAATTAGCAAGCTACGCCAGTTATGTTTCGCCGATGTTACGCAACTGTTTCACCGAAGTTAACCTTCGAAACATCCGCGTCGGCCGACGGGTTTGTGCGTGCGCGAACGCGCGTTAAAATGCATTTGGCAACGGTTCGAGTGCAATTCGCACCGGCGAACCAATAAACCGTTCATCAGGACCTCACCGCAATGCCGATCATCGACTCTCACTGCCACTCTTGGGACTATTGGCCGTACCTGCCGGAGGTACCCGATCCACAACATCATGGATCCGTTGAGACGTTGCTGGACCAGATGGATGTGAACGGTGTCGACCGTGCGACCATCGTGTGCGCGCAGATACATCGCAACCCCAACAACAACGATTACGTTGCTGCAGCCGTCCGAAAAAACCCTCACCGCTTGGACCAGTTCGCCGATGTCGATTCGTTTTGGTCAGATACGTACCACATGCCTGGCGCGGCGAAACGTTTGGAGCAGGCGGCGGAGCGCTGGCCGATGAAGGCCTTCACGCAGTACGTCGCCAGCGAGGACGATGGGCGATGGTTCAATACGCAGGAAGGAAAAGATTTCTTCTCGGTCGCGCGCGACGTGGGATTGATCGCATCAATGGCGATTGCACCGCATCACCAGAACGAGATTCGCAAGGTTGCCGAGGCGTTCCCAGAAGTGCCATTCCTGTGCCACCACATGTCGTCGCTCAAGTCTTACGGCGAAGATGCGTGGGCGAAGGTGAAAAACGTAACCGAATCGGCTAAACTCCCGAACATTCACCTGAAACTATCGGGTTTCCACTACCTCTGCAGCCCGGATCGGACCTGGGACTTCCCGTACCAAGAGACGCACTGGGTCTACGAGGCCTGTTACGAGGCGTTCGGCCCACGTCTGTGTTGGGGATCCGACTTCCCGGTCGTCAAGAAAGCGATGACGCACTTGCAATCGTTAGAGGCGTTCCGCTCGCATCTGACGTTCATCTCTGACGAAGACCGCGAGATGATCCAGGGCGGCACGTTGGCGAAGTTGCTAGCAAAAGCCAGAGATGTGAGTTGAACCGATGCGGTCCTTTTCAGTTGACCGATAGGGCTCGTTCCGCTGCTTTCATCCCGGCGATGCGACCGAAGACGGATCCGGCCATCATGCCACCACCTGACGGGTAGTTGTCGTGCCACAATCCCCCTACCATCTCGCCTGCGGCGTAAAGGCCGGGAATTATCCGATCGTTGGTGTGCAGGACTTCGGCCGATGGTGTGATTTTCAGGCCTCCGTACGTGAAGGTCATGCCGCAGATCGTGGGATATGCCTCGAAGGGCGGTGTGGTTATGGGTAACGCCCAGTTGCTCTTGGGAGGGATTGCACCTGATGCCGATTTTCCATCGAGAAGGAACGGATGAAATTCGCCGTCTTGAGTTGATTCATTGAAGTGTCGGACCGTTTCAAGAAACGTGGTCACATCGCGAATGTCTAGGTCTTTCGCGAGTGCCGCCAGAGTGTCTGATTTGAATCGCGTCGCGTCTTCGTATCCGCGAATCAGCCCCCTGCGCCGCTGCTCGGCGTCGAATATCTGAAAGGCGAGTCCCCCTGGTTGGGAAAGAATGGCGCGCCCCGTTTTGGCATAGGTGAGACCTCGCCATGTCTCGCCTTCATCTGCGAATCGACGGCCATCGGTGTTGACCATGATCCCAAAGGGATAGGAGTAGCGACTCCAATAGACACCGCTCACGCCCGGGCCCGGCATGTCGTACTCTGGTCGATTCAAGTCTTGCGGCGACGCATGACACGTTGACCAGCTTCCATAACGCTGTGCGCCCAACTCCATTGCCATGTTTAGGCCGTCGCCGGTGTTGAACGGGACTCCCCTGAGCTTCACCTTGCCCCAACCGGCGCCAAGATGCTCCGCCCGCATCTCCGGGCTGGATTCGAAGCTCCCGCAAGCTAGAATGACGGTGCGCGAGTTGTAGCGAACATCAAGCTTGCCGGTGCGAGCCAGCACTCCTGTAACTCTGCCCGCGCGATCCTTCAGTAGTTCAATTGCAGCGGTCTCGTAATGCACAGGTATGCCGTGACGCCCGGCAGCGCGAAACCACCGCTCCTGCATTGCATACCCGCCTCCATCGAATGAGACGACGTTCGCCGACGTTGGACTTTCGTGCGATGGGATCCACGCGTGTCCGTATGACCGCATCCATAGGACTGTTTCGTAGGCATTTGAGACCAGGATGTTCGCGAGAGTAGGATCGCTTTGGCCGTCAGTGACCGCCATGATGTCGTCGTAGTAATCCGACTCCGTGTAATCGCCAACTCTATCGGCTAAAGACTGCTTGTCCGCGTCGCTGACATCTGCAAGAAGCGGTTCGAGGTCTCCCATGCCCCGGTACGGAAACCGCATGTGAACGGTCAGTGCGCTGTTTCCGCCGCGTTGGGATTTGGGCGCTTTTTCGAGGACGACGACTTCAGCGCCTAGCTCTCGGGCCGCGATTGCGGCCGCCATCGCGGCATTGCCCGCGCCTACGACCAATACTTCTGTATCGACTACGTTTTCCACCGTCACCGCATCAGTTCAAAACAGCCACTTTATTGGACTCGATCAGATCAAAGTCGATCTGCGCGCCTAACCCGGGCTTGTTGATCGCGTGAACGTTGCCGTTCTCGTCGGGTTCGATGTCCTCGACCAGCCCGTACTTCTGCAGGTTGTGAGGCAACAGGACTTCGAACATCTCGGTGTTCTTGATAGCCATCGCGCAGTGCAGGTTGGCGACGTTGTTCAGCGAGTTGCCGCCGTGGTGGATCTCGTAGCTGACGTGGAACGCTTCTGCTAGATGCGCGGTCTTCATCACTGCGGTTATGCCGCCTTTGACGGCCACGTCGCCGCGCAGGTAGTCGGTGGCTTGATGCACTAACCACGGAGCGTATGCGGTAAAACCGCCGGGCGAGTGTTCCGTGGCCATGATCGGGATGTGGAGCTGTTGCTTCAGCTTGACGTAGTTGAAGATGTCATCTCCGGCCAACGGGTCCTCGTACCAGTGATATCCGAGGTCCTGAATGGCGTGTCCGACCCGCAATGCCCCGGGGTAGTCGTAGGCCCAGATCGAGTCGAGCATCAGCTGGTAGTCATCGCCCACCTCATCACGCACGGCTTCGCAGACCTCGATGTCCTCGTATATGTCCTCTGCTGGCGGATGGATCTTGTATGCCGCCCAGCCGACGGACTTCATTTCGGCCGCTTCCGCGGCGTAGTCCTCCGGCGTCGCAAGCCGAGGGGAACTGACGTACGCCGGGATGCTCTCTCGGTACGAACCGAGCATCTGATACAACGGCAACCCTGCGACCTTGCCGCCGATGTCCCAAAGCGCAACGTCGACCGCGCCGATGGCGCGGATGGTCGTGTTGTTTTGGAGGAAAATCATCGTCTCGTGCAGACGTTCCCGCGCCAACGGGTCTTGGCCCATGACGACAGGTTTCAGGTACGTGATCAGCGACGAAGCGTCCATCTCAGCGCTGCGGTTTGATGTACCCAAGAACGCGTGGCCGTCCACGCCTTCATCCGTATTTATCGTCAGCAAACCGATGTTGCTCGTGTTACTCGGCTGCACCGAGTGCTTTTTCGCCAGCGGAGATGGCAGATCCTCCCATTTGAACAGGGTTAGCGTTACGTCCGTGATTTTCATGCTCATCTCCTCGTTTGAGCGTATGATCCGGTTCCCGGATTCGTGTTTTCTTCACGCCATTCTTTGACCGCCGTCGATATGTATCGACTGCCCCGTGATTGAACTCGCGTCGTCTGACACGAGAAACGCTACGAGTATGCCGATCTCTTCCGGCGTCTGTGACCTCGCCAACGGGATGAGATTCGCAACGTCTTCGTTAAAGACATCGACCGGATCGGAACCTGCTAACGATGGATCGTTCCTCATGCGCTCAGAAATCGCTACGTCGTGAAACTTGGTCCATACTCTGCCTGGGCAGATCGCGTTCACGTTGATGTTGTGCGGTCCCAACGTCGACGCGCAGTACTGGGTGTAGTTTATGACCGCTGCTTTGGAAGGCCCGTAGGCGTTTGCGTAACCGGGGGCTGCAGAGGGTGGGCCCCACCAGATCGGCCCTCTTCCAGCGCCGGAAGCGGTGTTGATGATCTTCCCGTACTTGCGTTCCATGAAGTGACCGACGACCGCCTTCGTGCATCGCATAACGCCCTGCACGTTGATGTCCATAACGCTGTTCCAGTTCTCTTCCCAGTCGTCGTCAAGGCCACCGCCGGCTTTTCCTTCCACTCGTCCTATTCCCGCGTTGTTGATCAATATGTCCAGGTGGCCGAAACCTACGATGACCCTCTCGATGGCTAGAGATACCGAGGAGTTGTCGGTGACGTCGATATGGACTGTAAAGCTGTCGCGCCCGATAGTCCGAATTTCTTCCGCCACCTCCGCGGCTCCTTCATCGTTGATGTCGGCAATAGCGACATCTGCGCCTTGTTCGGCCAGTTTCAGCGCGATCCCGCGTCCGATACCCTGACCGCCACCAGTGACCAACGCGTTTTTACCAGTGAGGTCTGCGATCATTTCTTATCCCCCTTTTGCAGCGGCAGAACTACGTGGGACGGGTGCTCGGGGCTGTGGTAAATCGTCTGGTGTGCGATTTCGCGGCGCTGTTCAAGCCCTAATGGACCGCCTGTATTTGGATTGACGTCGAAGCGAGGCCAGTTGCTGCTGCTGATGTCCAAGCGAATCCTGTGCCCCTTTCGGAATACGTTCGATGTCGGGTACAGGTGGAAGCTGAACTCATACGGCATACCTGGTTTCATCATTTCGGGCTCTGCCCAACTGTTACGATACCTAGCTCGGATGATCGAGTCCGTGATGTTCATTGCGAAGCCGTCCGGGTAGTCGTCCGACGGTGGGTGCATATCGATGAGCTTCGCCGTGAAGTCGGTGTCGACGGTTGAGGACGATGCCCAAAGGTTCATCACTATGTGACCGGTCACCTCTGTATCCTCTTCGAGTTCTGGCGTCTCGAATGTGAGGATGTCGTGGCGCATGTTCAGCGGCTGAGTGTCTACGCAACCGAAGAAGTCAGGGCGTCCTCGCTGGTCGAACGCTCCCGCTCGGATGATCGACTCGGCCGCCGAAATTCCACCTCCCATCGTCGGCACGGGATCATTGGGATCGAAGGTGTAACCGGTCGAAGTCGTCTCGTCTTCGCTGGGTGCGACTTCCGATAACCCACCACCGGCGCGCAGGTAGAAGGGCGTGTCTGATGTGCCGGGCAAGGGCCAATCAGGTTCCGATCGCCAATACCCGCCGTGGTCAAGGAAACGGTCATGGTCGTGCTTGTTCATGCGCTGGCTGCCCGTGCCCATCGTGAAGATACGCACCGGCGACCAATCGGCAAATTCTGTGTGCATTCCCTTCATGTAATGGTCGAACCATGCCAACCGAAGATCGTTCACATTGATGTGGGCTTCCGTTCCGAAGTCGACATCACCGGAGTTGGTGACCTCGAACGCGCCGTGTATCCACGGTCCCATTAACAAAACCTGTTGCGACTTCTTGATCGCGCTCAGTTTCGTGTAGCTCAGCGGCGTATTGCGGGCGTACGAGTCGTACCAACCGCCCAGATACAGGGATGGCACATCTGCATGCTCTTCGTAGTACTCGTCGATCGCGTATCCGCGTTGCTTCCAGTAATCGTCGAACTCACCGTGCGTCGCGATGTCGATCGCCCATTGTTCGTAAGTAGGCAATCTGCGCAACACTGTCGCACCCTTTTTTAGGGGCAGGTGTCGGACGATGTCCGGCATGTCGTCCATGAACGCTTTTCTGATCTCTGCCTGCAATCCTCCGTCGGCGATCGCTTCCTTGCTGGTCATGGCCATTCGGAACGCGTAGACCATGAAGCGTTGTTCGAGTGTGCCGTTTTGGCGCATCGAGCCGTGGTAGTAGTTTGATGCGCCGACCGCGACGATCATGGTCGAGAGATGTGAAGGGTTCATGGTTGCCAACGCCGACTGATCACTACCGGCGTAAGAGCCGCCCATCGTGCCGACCTTCCCGTCGCTCCACGGCTGCACTCCTAACCACTGAACCGTGTCGTAACCGTCGGGCGCTTCCTTCGCAAACGCGTACCACTCCCCTTCCGACTCGAACCGACCGCGAACATCCTGAATTACTCCGACGTATCCGCGCCGGGCGTAGTACTTCATGTTTGTGACTTGACGTGGCGCGGTTTTGTCGTACGGCGTTCGTTCGAGGATGACCGGGAATTTCCCTTCAGCGATGTTCGCGTCCGCCGCCGGGAAATAGATGTCCGCTGCAAGTTTCACCCCATCGCGCATCGGTATCATCACGTTCTTTTGGATCGCGACGTCGTACGCAATTGGCGATCCTTCGTATCGTGTCATCGTCGAATGTCTCCTGCCTGAAATCAGCTCGCGAAGTCAGACTGTTGCGTACTGCCTCCGCCGCCGTTGGATACGCTATAACACGTTCGAGATTTTCGCCGAAACGCTGCATGCCCGACTTACTCCATATCGTCATCACCTCCTTGGTGTTGATGGGCGCTGCCTTCGTCATCGGGGCCATCGGTTTCGGATTCGGTCTGACGACTTCTCCGATATTGCTGCTCATCCTCGATCCTCAGACGGTTGTCGTTGTGATCAATGCCGTCGCAATCCTTGCGTTCGCCCTGGTTCTGGTTGAGACACGGAAGCATTTGCGAAACCGTGAACTCGCGCCGATGGGCATCGCGGCTGTGCTAGGAACTCCGATCGGAGTATTCGCGTTGAGCACTCTCGATCCATCGGTGCTGCGGATCACCATCGGCATCCTCGTCTTATTGCTTACCGCGATGGTCGTGATCAACCCCGAATGGCGAGTTCCTTACCCGAGAGTTAGTGGTCCGATCCTCGGATTAATTTCTTCGGCGTTCACCACCGGACTCGCGATTGGCGGTCCGATTCTCGTCCTTTTCTTTCTCGGCAGAGGATTGGATCGCCAAGGCGTCCGAGCTTCGATGGCGTTCTTTTTCACCATCATGTACATCGCCGCTGCCATCGGATACGCCATCCAAGGTCTTTTCACGGCAGAGCGACTCGTACTCATTGCGGCAGCGGCACCGGCGGTCGCGCTCGGTTACTGGATAGCCATCAGACTCACGGGCCGAATGAACGAACCGGTTTTTCGGACCTCCGTGGTTATAGTGGTGGTGATTTCGAGTTTGGCGGTTATCGGTCGAGAACTTCTGGCGCTGTTTGGCTAATCGAAGTGCCTCTGCTTTCATCCACCGTTTGCAGCTGACGAAAACGGCATCCGAAGCGGCACAGTCCTCTCCGCCTTGTCGTACCAACCTTGCGGCGCGTAATCGCTCATGTGCATGTAGCACTTGACGTTCGCTTCGCTGGCTCCCTCGGTAAAGGTGAATAGCCGGCTCATCGCAATGTTTTTCTGACCGTGATATCTGGACAGAGCTGCTACGTTCACGAAAGTGACGCCCCACTTCTGTTCGACGTGCGACCGGCCGCCGTGTGTGTCGTCCGGATTAGTGTGGGTGTGTCCGCCGATCCAGATGTCGATCGCCCCAGGATGGGCCTCTAGATAAGACTCAAACGAACCGGCGTCTGGCACACCGCCCACGAAGTACAGGTACGACGCGCCGATCGGTGCTCCGTCTTCAAACCTGCCATGGTATCCGCCATCCACACCCTCCCACGGACCTGATGCCACTGTGGTCTCTTTAAGCATGTGGTGGTGTGCGGAGATGATGATCTTGCCTTGGTTCTCCTCGACATTTTCGACCCACCAATCAAATGTCTCTTGGGTGACCGCACCGGCCGGATAGCCACCGTATTCGCCGCGACCGATAGGTGGACCTCCATCGTTTCGATCTCCCATTACCAAGAACAGGATGTTGCCGACTTGGAACGAGTACCGTTCCCACGATCCGGAAACAGGAAACGGCCTCTTTTCCGAATAAACGCCCGAATACTCGCTGTTTTCTCCTATCGGATCGATCCATTTGCGGAACCACCATTGTGTTTCCTCCCCTGCGCCACTCGCGTCGTGGTTTCCGACCAGATCGTAAAAGTCCTCTCTGCCGTGTTTTGTCGACACCCCGTACTGCCGCACTACTTCCCTGCCCTCGTCGTCATCCGGAGGCGTCTGAGAACCGGAATAGTCTCCGGCATTGAGCATGATGTCCCAGTCGAACGGTGGTCCACTTTCATCTCCGCCACGCTCGGATTGCAATATCGCCTCCGCCAGACTTCGTCGGTTTCCCCGTTCGATATCGGTCCCGACATGAGCATCGCTCGCTGCCCATAACTTAAACGTCTTCGTGTGCAAACTACCCATCTCCTAATTGATCAAAGGCCGGATGCCATCGCAACGAACCTCGTGCTTCGGATAACGCGCCCTTTTTCAGTTCCATCGCCATGAAGGCATTGCCAAAGTCGACGTTTTGGATTGTCAAATCGTGTTGATTGGCGGGTGTGAAGCCGAAGCGCCTGTAATAGTTCGGGTCGCCTAGGACCGTCAATATGTCAGCGCCTAACGCTGTGCAGCGATCGATCGTTGCGCGCACGACGCTCGAACCGTATCCAAGTCGTTGCTTCTGCGGCCTTACGCTAACGGGTGCAAGTGCCAAAACCGCAAGTTGATCGGTTCCGCAGCTCCACGTCATCGGGCTTGCCCCGGCGTGAGCCACCAGCTCTTCGTCCACGACGAACACCATCGAAACCGTTAGAGCGCCGGCGTCTCTGAGTTGATCTACAAGCTTCGCCTCCTCGTCCTGACCGAACGCGGACCTCACCACGCCGCGGATATCTGCGATTTGACTAGACTTCTCCTCGTAAATTATTCCGTCCAATCGTTTTTACCCTCATGTTGCGCGTCATATGCAAATCGGCGTCAAGCGATTTTCCAACCACCTGATGCCAGTTCAACAACGGTACACGCGGACGGATCAAAGCGTTGAACCACGAATCCGGGTGCGTTAGAATCAAGGTTTGGGTATCATGCCCGGCTCGTCTCCGTTCCCGAGTAGCTCAGCGGTAGAGCAGCTGACTGTTAATCAGCGGGTCACAGGTTCGAATCCTGTCTCGGGAGCCACAGTCTCAGACGTCAAACCAAGTCTCCGAATACTGCAATCCAAATGCATGGCGGTTCTCGACTCGTGAAAACGACGCGATGGCGAGTGTGTGCCGGTATCAACACGTGATCGCCGGCATTCAACCGCACCTTTTCACCGTCTTCATACTCCAACGCGGCCTCACCTTGTATCAAAACAACCCATTCATCAAGGTTTTGTTCGTACCACTCGTTCTCTGGGGTCGTCTGGCCGCTGGATACGATTCGTTCGATTCTCACCGCATCAGAGGAAACGAGATCGGTCAACACCTCTGCGTCCGGTAAAGGATGGGGCAAGTCATAAATGTTGTTCGCCATCGCGGATTCTCGAGCGCCCATATCCGAGGTTGCGCTTCAAATCACCTTCCCGATCCTGAATCCCACGAACACGGCGGTTAAAGCTGCGGCGTTGCTAATTAGTAGATTCACGACGAACAGTGCCCAACTGCTGCTGCGGATAAACATCGCTTCGTCGAACGCAAAGGTCGAGAATGTGGTGAACGATCCTAAGAATCCGGTCAGGACTAGCAACCGCATGTTCTCCGATATCCATTCCCGGTCCTCCGCGTAAGCCCATAGCAATCCGAACAGTAACGAACCGACCACATTCACCGTCAAAATCGCCAGCGGGAATGTCGTCGACACATAACGCTGGTAAACCACCACTGTTCCGTACCGCGCCAACGCCCCCGCGGCGCCACCTAACGCAACGCTAAGCACCTTCTCCATGTGCTAAACCTTATTGCATGGAAAATCGATCTAACGATCAATACGACCCCATCGAGCGCGGAGGTTAGGAACCATGTCAGGTTCGATGATCAAATTCGCCAGCAATGGTAGCCAAACGAACGGTTACCTTTCATTGCCGCCGTCAGGTTCCGGCCCTGGGTTGCTCGTGATCCAAGAGTGGTGGGGTCTGGTTCAACACATCAAGAACATGGCCGATCGATACGCTGCGCGGGGTTTCGTGACGCTGGCTCCCGACCTATATCACGGCGAAGCGGCGACGGAACCAGACCACGCGATGACCTTGATGCACGAACTGGAGATCCCGCAGGCCTCCAAAGATCTCGTCGGCGCTGCCGAGTATCTACGTTCGCACGGAGCGAACTCATCTGGCAAAGTCGGATGTCTCGGTTACTGCATGGGAGGTGGAATGACACTGCTGTTGGCGTCTAAAGGTGCAATCGAAGCTGCGGCACCGTTTTACGGTGTCTTGCCGAGCGGTCTACCCGATCCAGATTCGATCCAGTGTCCGGTGCAAGGGCACTTCGCAGAACACGACGATGCCACTGGCGCCGTGCCCGGGTTGCGAGATGGATTGACCGCCGCGGGGATCGAAAACGAGTTCTTCGTCTACGACGGGACCGAGCATGCCTTCTGTAACGACGACCGACCAGAGGTGTATGACGAGAACGCTGCGTCGACATCGATGGATCGCACGGTTGATTTCATGATGCGTCACCTGTCGTGAGCACCAGCTCGACCGATCCCCAAGAGCAGTTCAATCGTCAGGCCGCGAACTACGCGGTAAGCGTGCCGCACTCCTCCGGCCAAAGCCTGAGCATACTGACCGAGTGGGCTTCGCTAGGGCGCTACGAACTCGGCATCGATCTGGCTACCGGTCCCGGTTTCACTGCATTCGCCATCGCGGAATTCTGCGAAACCGTTATCGCGTCTGACATAGCCGAGGGCATGCTCGATCAAGCGCGGAATATCGCGGAAGAACGCGAGATAGACAACGTTCGTTTCGAGGTTGTGGACGCCCAAAACATCCCATATGAAGAATCGTCATTTGACATCGTTACGTGTCGTACTGCTCCCCACCATTTCCCCGACATTGGCAAGTTCCTCTCCGAGGTTCACCGTGTTCTCAGACCTTCCGGGGTTTTCCTGCTGTGCGACACGACGACATCCGAAAATCCCCACCTTGCAGAGTGGCATCAACGCGCTGAAGCGCTGCGCGACCCGTCGCATGTATCCGCGCCATCGCCGTCACAGTGGCGACACTTGGTCGGAAAAGCTGGTTTCGAAATTAGCCATGAACAAGCGACGCAGGTGAATATGACCTTTTGGGATTGGGTCAAACGTTCAGGTACACCAAACCAAGTCGTGCGCGAACTCCACCGAGACTTTGCCAGCGCATCCGACGCCGTGAAAGACGAGTACGGTATCATCCCATCGGTTGCCGACGATTTCGCATTCCATTGGCCTGTGTTCACCTGTCGCGCGGTCAAAACGTGAATTACCTCAGGACCAACCTCGCGAAATTCCTCAGACTTCTGCTATAAAAAGATTGTTGCTCTGAAAACAGAGCAGACGCCTCCATCGGTTTCGAGTCGGTGACCTAATGAAAATCACTCGGACGAAGAGGGAAAGCGGTGAGAATCCGCTGCGGTGGCGCCACTGTGAATCGGTGAGCGATCTCGTCATTAGCCACTGGCATTGTTGAAAACGAACGTGCTGGGAAGGCGACGGGCTCGCGCCCGCATCCGAGCGATGCGGTTGACCGTAAGCCAGGAGACCTGCCGAAGGAGGCCCAGAGTGAAAGCTCCGCGCCACACGGAGCGGCTCGGGGGCAGGTCGAAAGGAATGCGACGATGCCGCCCCAACGGGGTAAAACCCACCGGCATCGCAAATGCACCCTCCTTAACCAGCTTTAGTAGCCCTTCGTTGGCGAGGTAACCGACGGAGGGTTTTATTTTGCGAGTGCGGCGACCACCGCAACTTGATCTCGCGGTGCATGCATCGCGTGCGCTGCGTTTCTTCCCGCGTTCGGATTCAGCGGTTGTCCGCAAAGCCGTCTTCGGCTCCTTGATCCTCGGGACATTGCTCGCTGCTGGCATCTTCATCGCGGTCTCGACTGGCCCTGTTGAAATCCCGTTGCCTAACACCGTCCGCGCTGTCCTTGCGTCGATCAGCAGCGAAACCTCTACGAGCGTTACATCGACTCAGCAAGCGGTCATCGAGAGAGTAAGGATGCCGCGCGTCATCATGGCCATCAGCGTTGGCATGGCGTTGGCGATGGCTGGCACGATAATGCAGGCCATCTTCCGGAATCCGCTGGCTGACCCTGGTGTGATCGGCACATCTGGAGGGGGCGCTTTAGGCGCGGTGATCATGATCGCCTTGGGCTTCACCGGTTCCGCGCTACTCATCCCCGCGGCTTCGATCGCCGGTTCGACCCTGGCGTTGCTGGCAGTTTTCGCGATCGCGTTCTTAGGTGGCAGGATGTCCGTCGCCGCGTTACTCTTAGCAGGTGTCGCGATGAGTTCGCTCCTCGGCGCCGCAGTCTCGGCAGCGATATTGACGACGGATAACTTTACCGCCCAACGCGAGATGTTCTTCTGGCTCGCGGGCGGGTTCGAAGGTACAACGTGGTACTCGGTGCGAGTGATTGTGCCGTTCGTGCTCATCGGTGGAGTCTTAGCTGTCATTAGCAGTCGCGACCTCAATCTGCTTCTGTTGGGCGATGACGAAGCACGGTCGCTAGGGATAAACGTCAGAGCATTCCGCATAGGAATGGTCGTGCTCGCCGCTGTGTTGACCGGTATCGCTGTCGCGTTCGCCGGCATCATCTCCTTCGTTGGATTAGTCGTTCCGCACGCCATCCGCCTAGTTGCAGGCCCCGATCATCGTCACGTCGTTCTGCTTAGCGCGCTCGGCGGCGCACTGTTCGTACTCGCGGCTGACACCGTTGCGCGCACCATTATTTCGCCCGCTGAACTACGGGTCGGGATCATCACCGCGATGATCGGCGGCCCGGCATTCATTGCGTTGTTGATGACTACCCGCTCGAACAGGAGCTCACTTTGAGTAATCGGCCTAGAATCCTTTGTTCGCGTACGATCAGCGCTTTATTGATCGTCGCTTTGGTGGCTTTGATCGCGATTGGATGTTCATCTCCGCCACCGACGGCTACGCCTGTGCCGCCAACTGTTACGCCGGTACCTCCCACTGCGACTCCTGCACCTCCGACTGCGACGCCGGTACCTCCCACCCCAACACCGTTACCACCAACAGCAACCGCCGTCCCGCCGACGGCGACACCAATTCCGCCGACACCAGCACCTCCCACAGCGACCCCCGCTCCGGACTACGGCGTGTATGCCGATGTTCCAGGAATCGTTGATCCATCCAACTTCGATTGGCCGCGCGAGGTCGAATCCTCGGAGGGACTGATCTCGCTGTCGCAACCGCCGGTTGTTGCCCACTTCGCGTCCCAAGGACATGCTGAGATCGCGCTCGGTCTGATCGATTCATCTAGGGTCGCGGCGATCTACTCCTTCTTCGCAGATCCTGAAGGCTCAAACATCGCTGATGCAGTCGATGACATTCCGTTGATTGGGTTCGAGCCGGAAGAGGTGATCGCCTTAGCACCAGAAGTAATCGTAGTCTCCAGATTCACTAATCCGGATCTCGTTGCTGTTTTCAAAGACGCGGGCATTCCCGTGTTGAGGACCGCTCTGGAAGGCAGCAATGGTGACGTGCCGAATATCTTGCTCATGGCCTATATGTTGGGCGCCGAAGATCGTGGGTTGGAGCTTGCGGCGAAAGTCACAACCCGGTTGGAGTTCGTACGCGAACGAGTAGCAGGCGCTGGAGTCACGGAGTCGGAGCGGACCTCCGTGCTCACGGTTTCCGAATTGGGCGACATTTGGGCGGCTGGTGCAGGCAGCAACGTCGACAACATCATCAAAGACGCGGGCGGAGTCAATGCCGCCGCCGAGATCGACAACTTCCAGCAGATCAGCATTGAGAGCATAGCGGCGATGGACCCGGACATGATCATCATCACGCAGCCGATGGAATCGGGTCTGGCATTAGCCGATAAGTTGAAGGCTTCTCCTGTGTTGCAAGACGTCGGTGCGATCCAGAACGACAACGTGCATGTTGTCAAAACGCGACACTTCACGACGCTTTCGCACTGGAACGTGAGAGGCGTTGAGACGTTGGCTAAGATGCTCTATCCCGATGCATTCGCGGGTGTAGAGTTCGAAGATTTCAAGCACTACGGGAAGGAATGACCACGATAGTCGCGGAAAGACCAGCTGCTGATGGTCTGCCCGACACTGCTCGGGAGGACGGTCCAACTTCGCTTTCGTCAGAGGCGTTTGCGGCGAAAGATGTTAGTGTGCACATCGCGAGCAATGCCATCGTAGATCGAGTGTCGTTCAACGGTGGACGCGGCGAGGTCTTGGGCATCATCGGACCCAACGGTGCGGGCAAAACCACGATGTTGAAAGTGCTCGCAGGTCTGCTAAAACCCACCGCAGGGATCGTCAAAATCGGCGACACGAGAATCGATGCGATGCCGGTTTCGACACGTTCTAAACGCATCGCGTATGTCCCACAATCCACTGGAGTGCACCCTTTCACCGCGCTGGAAATGGTGCTCATGGGGCGCTATCCGCATCTGCGGCGGTTCCAGATCGAAGCTGAAGACGATGCCGAGATCGCGATATCAGCGATGAAGCGCATGCACGTCGAACAGTTCTTAGATCGACGTGTCGATACGCTCTCGGGTGGTGAACGTCAACGCGTTCTGCTGGCTCGTGCGCTGGCCCAACGCGGCGACGTGCTGTTCGTGGATGAACCGATTTCGTCCTTGGACATCAAACATCAGTTGATGTCGCTGCAGGTATTGAAGGATGAAGCGATGAAGCGCGAAGTCGCCGTATGCGCTGTGCTTCATGACCTCAATCTGGCGGCGAGATATTGTGATCGACTGGTTCTGATGTCCAACGGACGTGTTGTTGCCGATGGAGAACCGCGGGAAGTAATCACGGAACAGAGTGTTCACAGTGTGTTCGGCGTACATGCCTGCGTTGAATTCGACCCAGAGGCCGGGTGTGTCAGGGTCGAAGTGATCGAACCGGCGTAAAGACGTTAGCGCCGTTCGGCGCGTCATTTGCCTGAAGCACGCAGTTCGATCGCTTTCAGACGCATATACGCTGCACCGATAATAAGGTTCTTTAAACGGATCTCCGCTTACGGAAATTTATACTTGAATCAGTCGGGGACGGCTTCAATTCCTTGCAATCCGTAGTACGTAGATATGCGTAAAGTTTGAAGGGTCGATGCGTTCGCGCGTTCGGAAAACTATCTCATCCCGTGATTTCTCAAGGAGTCCCGATGGAGTCTCAACCCATTATCGAAGCGCTTGGCGTGACCAAGATATATCGCACGCGGGATGTGGAGGTCCGAGCGCTGGATGGCGTGGACATAAGCGTCGACAAGGGTGAAATGGTTTCGGTGATGGGTCCTAGCGGGTCCGGCAAGACTACTTTGCTGAACTGCCTATCGGGGCTTGACACCGTTGAGACCGGCGACATCAAGGTTGCAGGTAACGTGATCGCAGAGATGTCCGATAACGACCTAAGCGAATATCGAGCCGCGATGATGGGATTCATCTTCCAGTCTTACAACCTATTGCCGGTCCTCACGGCGCAGGAAAACGTAGAACTGCCCTTGGTGTTGACAGGTGTGAAACAGTCGGAGGCATCCAAGCGGGCGATGGAGAAACTCGACCTCGTTGGTTTGGCCGATCGAGCTGACCACACGCCTTCGGAACTCTCAGGTGGACAGCAGCAACGAGTGACGATTGCGCGTGCGTTGGCAAATGATCCCGCGCTCGTGTGGGCAGATGAGCCTACCGGCAACTTGGACTCCTCAAACGAAGACGAAATCATGGAGCTTTTGAGGCGGTTGAACCTGGAGCAAGGCCAGACGTTCGTCATCGTGACCCACTCGCAGCACGTTGGCATGCTAACTGACCGAACGATTCGCATGTTCGACGGCAAGATCACCGACTACGGTCATAAAGACGCGATCCGGCAATCGGAGTTGCCCGCAAATGCTGTCGCGGACGCGGACGACTAGCCGCCACGTTCATATCCAGTTCTGACGCAGAGATTTCAGGTTAAAGATGGAAACACTTTTCGGACTTCCGATGCTGAATATCGCCGCGGGTTTGACGGCGACGCTGCTCATACTAATCTTGGCGATTGCGATCATCGCAATTCGCAATCGTTTCCTGATCAAGCTTTCGCTGCGGAACATCCCTCGTCGTCGAACCCAGAGCATTCTGATCATCGTTGGGCTCATGCTTTCTTCGACGATCGTGGCGGCGTCTTTAGCGATCGGCGACACGATCACGGCGAGTATTCGTAATGCCGTCGTAGACGGAATCGGCGACACCGACATCCGGATCAGCAAGCCTTCGTTTGGCGTACTGGACGATCCTACGTTAACCGTGGAGGAGATCGAAGAGATCGCGGTCAAGCTCTACTCGGATCCGCGCGTGGACGGCATCATGCCGATCAGCACCGAGACTGCGCCGGTTCTAAATCAACGCACTAGGTTGACAGAGGCGCGCGCTACCGTCCGAGGTTACAACGTGGACGGTGCGATAGGAACTTTCAAGCCGCAATCGGAAGGAGGGCCGAGTACCGACAGTCGGCTCTCGCCGTTCGATCTCAAGCCTTCGGTTGATGGTGTGGTGATCGATTTCGGATCGCTGGCGGACGACGAGGTTCTTATCAACGAGATTCTGGGTAACCAACTTGACGCGCAGCCAGGTGACGTTTTGACGATCGTCACGCCGTCCGGTCGGCAGGAGTTCCGTCTTCGTGCGGTGATGCAAAAGGGCGGGATGGCTGCCAACGACTTGCGGGTCATGCTCCCGCTGTCATCGTTCGACCGGATCTACGAATATGAACCCGGCACGGCGGAGCTTGTCGAAATCTCGCTCGACCTAGACCAATACGATCTCGAAGTCGAATCTGAAGATATCGTTGACACGCTAACTGTGGGTTTCACCGATGCGGAATTGGCGAGAGAAATCCACGCCGGAATGCAACCGTTCAAAGACACGGTCGTCAACGGGATCCGTGCGTACATCGATGAGAAGAGCGGTACCAACGAACTTAGTTCTGGACAAGAAGCGGACCTGAATGAGTTCATCGGTGAACTCGAATTAGCCGAACCGACTGAGCGATTCCGAGTCCTCCTAGGGCGAGATGCGTTTGCCGGGCTGTTCTTCACCGTCTTAGGTAGTACCGACCTCGGGGTCGCCGCTGAAGGTCTGCCCCAGTTGGCGTTCATCATCGGCCAGTTGGAACGATTGTCGGCGTCCGATTACAAGGTCTTTCTAACCGGTATCGCGGAGCAAGTAGGCAACATCTTCTTCACGTTCTTCACGTTCTTTGGTTCGTTCTCGGTGATAGTGGGTCTGCTGCTGATTTTCCTGATTTTCGTGCTTCTCGCTTCGGAGCGACAGCAGGAGATGGGAATCGCACGGGCCGTTGGTACCAAGCGCGGGCACCTCGTGCAGATGTTTACCTTTGAGGGTTTGGCTTACGCGATCGGAGCTGCCGCCGTCGGTACGGCGATCGGTATCGCGGTCAGCCGCGTCTTGGTGGTGATCATGGCTAACGCGTTCGGCACGGCCGATGATGAGAGCTTCTCGATCGATTTCACGGTCACCGTTTATTCGGTGCTCGTAGCGTTCTCGGTCGGCCTGATCCTCACCTTTGCGACAGTAATCTTCTCTGCCTATCGCGTCAGCAAGTTAAACATCGTTGTCGCCATCCGCAACCTGCCCGAGGAGTTCGTGGCATCAACGACCAAGCCGGTCCTGCGGCGCATCCTCGAGTTTGTGCTGTGGATCTTCGGTCCGATCTATACGCTGGTTGGATTGATCCGATCTGTCCGTCGACATGAGGATGTCGGCGTTGCGATACTGAAACTGGTATTCACTATCCTCGTAATCGGCTGGGCGATCGGATTGGCCGCTGCGTTTTTCCGCATATTCGCGCCGTATTTCAAACAAGGTTGGCCGGTCGCGATTGTGGGCGTGGCGTTAGCGGCACTCGGATTCATCAACTCAAGTGCGTGGCAGGCCTACCTTGGGGTGAGCGCCGCGATCTATGGCTTCTCGATGCTCTCGCTCGCCATCATGGTCCGAGCCGGCACGCGCGAGAGCATTGCGTCGAGGATCGCCTACACGGTTGCGGGCGCTCTGATTTTGGTCATCTGGGCACTGCCGCAGCGCTACACGAAATTCATCACCGAAGAACTCAACGCCAACATCGAGATGTTTATCTTCGCTGGCTTCTTCATGGTCGCCTCTGCGGTCTGGATCATCATGTATAACTCGGACATCATTGTTCGCGGTCTGCAGGCGACCTTAGGTCGCTTTACGGTTGTGCGCCCGATCATGAAACCAGCGGTCGCGTACGCCGTTGCCAATCGATTCCGAACGGGGTTGACAGTCGCGATGTTCGCCCTGGTGATCTTCGTGTTGATGTCATTCTCGATCCTCAACCAAAGCTTCAGCGGACTGTTGCAGACGCCTGAAAACGTCACAGGCGGATTCGACGTGCGGGCGGAAATAGATGACGATCTCCCGATCGAAGACATCGAAGCGACCATCGATGCTTCTCCGGATCTGAATCTGAACGACTTCGAACTCATCGTGGGCCAGTCCTATCTCGAAATGGCTGGACGTCAGGTTGATGGCGAAGAGGCGAGATTCTTAGAGCTGAATGTGCGCGGTACCGAGCCGGAATATTTCAGAGAAACTCAGCTCAAAATCACCGCTGCCGATTCGTCTTTCCTGCCGGATGGCATTGATATGGGAGATGAAGAAGCCCGCGCTCGAGCCGTCTGGAACGCATTGGCGGACGATGCCAGCTTAGCGGCGATATCGGCCGAACACGCCATCGATTTCGAAGTCATCGGACCCGATCCTACTGAGGGGTTGATGAAGCTGGAAGATGTCGATTACGGCGATGATGGATTTACGTTCGAAGCAAAAGAGATCGAGATCGTCAGCGGACCAGAAAGCGATGCTGCGAACACGGTGAAAAGGACTGTGATCGCCGTTATCGACGATCTTGCCGAGAGCATCGAAGGCGAATCCGACGGTGGTCCTGCACCCGGATTCCAAGGGATTTACACAAGCCACCAGATCTTCGGCGAATTGTCGGATGAACCCGTCCCCTACACGATCTATCGAATGAACCTGGCGGAAGGGATTGATCCGGTCCGGACCGCGGCAACTCTCCAAACGGTTTTTCTTGACAACAGCATGCTGGCAGTAGGCACTGAAGACGAACTCAGCGAATTTTCGGCCCAGAACGAGCAATTCAGCCTGTTATTCCAAGGCTTCATGGGTCTCGGGTTGGTGGTCGGCGTGGCCGCCCTCGGGGTGCTCTCACTGCGTGCCGTCAATGAGCGACGGATGCAGATAGCGATTATGCGGGCCATCGGATACCGGGCCCGGATGATCCGGATTCAGTTCATTATGGAGTCGATTTTCATAACTGTCATCGGAACTGGTCTGGGTATGGCGTTAGGCGCACTGATCTCGTGGTCGTTTTTGGATGACATATCGGGCAGCAACCAGGGTCTCACGTTCGACATCCCGTGGGTGTCGATTCTCGTGGTGGCCGGCATCACGATAGCGGCGGCGCTGATCACGACCTACGTGCCGGCGCGGCAAGCATCGCAGGTGTTTCCAGCCGAAGCTTTGCGATACGAGTAGCGGTCTGATCCGTTACGCTCGATCGATCCTGATTTCACCTCCGTATGGGGCGTTCGCTAATTTGGTAGCATCGCCCTCGATCATTCCGCAGACGTTAACTGCGCTTGCGGGGCGGATCTCGTCGCCACGGCTCGCGGGGGTTGGACCCCAGAACAAACAAATGGCGTTGCCGGGAGGCCAATAGGCTAAGGTGCCTTTGTCCACTACTTCTACCGCGGTTTCGTCGTTGGATACCGTGACTGGTATTGGGAAGTAGATCTCGTCGCCCCAGGTTTGGACGCGGCCGGTTATCGGGAGCGCATCGGCGATCAGTTGCGCGGTGGGCGAGTCGTTGAGAGCCGCGGTGAGCGAAACTTCTCCTGTCCTGATGCGGATTTGCGTCATGATTATTGGCGAGACTTCCACTCTTGGTAGATTCGCTCGGTGTCTTCGTTGAACGGGTAGAAGTGTTTGGGTGACACGCGTTCTCGTTGCGTATATTCGAGGACCGCTTGCTCGACTTCGTCGTGGTGTTCGCACTCGTCTGCTATTTCGGCGGCCAAACCCGATGGGAGAACAACGACGCCGTCGTCATCTCCGAGGATCACGTCGCCTGGCCAAACCAAAACGCCGCCGCACTGGACAGGTTCGTTGACTTGGTACGGGAGGATGTTCGGTTCGCCTACGGTCGGTGTGCTGCCGCCAGCGAAAACGGGGTATCCGTATCGGACTACTTTGTGGCCGTCGCGGACTGCTCCATCGGTGACTAAACCCTCTGCGTCTTGTGTGAGGATCCTGGAGAACACGACGTCGCCGCCGGTTGAGGTCTTTGACATTCCCATGGCGTCGGCGACCAATACGTCGCCTTTTCGGAGCGCTTCGAGTGCTTGCCAGCGTGGCGTTTCGTTGAATCCTGAGCCGTGTTGACCAGTTGCGATGATTGATTGAAGGTCTGGTCTCGAGGGGAGGTATTGGAGGGTAACTGCCCTACCCACCATCCTGCGACCTTTGGCTAGGCTTTCGACGCCTAGCATGTAGACCTTTTGGTAGCCGCGGCGCAACAGTTGGCCGAGCACGGTTGCGTTTGAAATGTCACGATAACGCGCCAGTAGTTCATCTGACACGTTTGCCAATGGTTCTGCCATGTCTGTTTGACCTCGGATTAGTCGCTCTGAAACTGAGTCGTTTTGGGGGTTCGCAAATCGCTATGGAAGTATAAATGAAGCGGGATTTGGTGCCGAAACGACTAGAATCGCATTAGTCGTATCTCGCTCGCCCGCCTTTTGGAAGTGTCGGTACTGTTGAACATCGTTAAGCAGATCATTGGTTGGTTCAATCTTCGGTTGATCAGGTTGGAGCCGAAAGTCCGCGCGGCGGTTATGTTCCTAGCGGTGATTTTGGTGCTGTATCCGTTCGTGGTTCAGGTTTACGGGTTGTGGTGGGCGATTGTATGGTCGGTTTGGCTGGGGGCGTTTGTGCTCTATTTCGCGTTTCGTGCGGGTTATTTCTCGAAGCGGGTCTCGTTGCTGCTCCCTGGTAACGATAAGCCGTATCCGGAAAAGATCCGGTCGATCCAAGGGGGTGTTCGATTCAAGGCGTGGGACGATGTTGCGTATATGGATTCGGACGAAGCCGACGAGCATTTGGCTCGGGATGACCGCGTGATCGGTTTGGAGATTGAGGGTGATGCGATTGCGTATCCGTTGTCTGCGATGGCGTTACGGGAGGTTGCGAATGAGGAGTTCGGTGATCTGCCGGTGTCTGTAACGTGGTCGCCGATCACGTACGCGGCGCGGGTTTTTGTGAGTGAGGGGCCGGATGGAAACGCGTTCACTTTGGCTCCCACCGACCAATTGGTGCTAAATAGTCCGCTGTTGGAAGCGGAGAATGGCAGTTTGTATTTGCAGTTCACTGGTGAAGCGATTATGGGGCCGGATGCTGGCCATCAGTTGCGTCGATTGCCTTGCCTGAATACGACTTGGGGTGCGTGGTCGCGTGCGTGGCCGAATACGGAACTGCTGTCGCCGGAAGAGACGCCTGATTCGGACGTTTTTGAGAGTTACTACGCATCGACGCGGGCTGGGTTGTTTACTCAGGGTTCGAGGGACAAGCGTTTGCCGGACAAGGACGTGGTTTTGGGGGTTTCTGATCCGGATTCGCCGCTGGCGATCAAGGCGTTTTCGGCCCACATGATGCAGCAGACCCCGCTTTTGAACACGAATCTGGGCCGCACTCCGACGCTCGTTTTGAATGAACGATCTTCGGCGACGTATGTTGCTTTTGATCGGGTCGTGGATGGTTTGGCGCTCGAGTTCGTGGGTGAGACGAAAAATGCGTTTCGACCGAATCGAGTGGTTGAGAGAGGCCAGCGGGATGAGTTGGAAGACGAGGCGATGCCGCACTCGGAATACGAACCTTGGTTGATTCGCGATGAGCAGACGGGCAGTCTGTGGCACGCGGTCAAGGGCGCATGTGTCGATGGTGAGCTTGAGGGTACGCGGTTGCGGGTATTGGACGGTCGGTTGGCGTTTTGGTTCGCGTGGTCGAAGTTCCACGGTGATGTGGAGTTGGTGCATTGAGTTGAGCGGCCCATTCCCCAAACTGCTCTCGAGGCCGGCATTGTCGGATGTTTAGTCCTGCATCTTTGACGGGCATAGTGCTTGCTGGTGGGCGTTCGCAGCGGCTGGGTATGGCGTTGCCAAAACCCCTGATCGCGCTGGGCGGGAAGCTGCTGTTGGCGCGAGTGTCGGATACCTTGAAGTCGTTGTGCAAAGAGGCGATCGTGGTCGTGCGACCGGGTCAGGACGACGATGTTCCGGATCTTGGGATTGCGCTGGGAATGCATGTGGTGACGGATGTTGAGGATGCGGATGGTCCGCTGTCGGCGATCTCTGCGGGGCTGTCGGCTGCAACGACGCCGCTGGCTTTCGTGGTGGGTGCTGACTATCCGTTTTTGTCGCGGGCGATGATCATTGAGATGACGAGGATTTCGCAGCTGGAGGGAGGTGGTCGAAACTCGGCGGTTTTTGTGCGTCATGCGAACCGGATCAATCCGCTTCACGCGGTGTACCCGGTTG
>CAYRHG010000094.1:0-34562 GCA_964424025.1 uncultured Dehalococcoidales bacterium
CGCCGACGACTAGGTCAACATTTCCTACGCGATAGTTCCGTCGCCCGACGTATCGTCGAGGTGGCAGATCGTCAGGCAAGCCCGGTTGTTCTTGTCGAACTAGACGCAAAATACGCATCGCGGATGGAAGCCGAGTTCGGCCACTTGCCCGATGTACGCGTGATTTGCGCCGATGCGCGGGACGTTGACTTCGATGATCTTCCTGGGGTTGGTCGTGGACAAAACTATAAGGTGATCGCCAATTTGCCGTACTACGCCGGCACGCCAATTGTGCGATCTTTTCTTGAACGGGATCGTCAACCAGAGAGTATGACAGTGATGTTGCAGCGCGAGGTGGCTCGGGATATGTGCGCGATGCCCGGCAAGATGAGTCTGTTGTCGCTTGCGGTGCAGATCTTCGCGACGCCCAAATCTCTTTTTTCGGTTCCACCGGGCGCATTTCGGCCTCCGCCAAAGGTTTATTCGACTGTGATTCAGTTGACGCCTTTGGAGGACCCGTTGGTGCAGAGCCACAATATTGACGATCTTTTCAAGGTTGCGCGTTCGGCGTTTCTTGGACGACGCAAGCAGCTGCACAACTCTCTCGCCAACGGACTTGGGATGTCGACCGAAGATGTGAAAGCGATGACATCGGATGTTGGAATTGATAGCGAGCGTCGACCGGCGACGCTGAGTATCGATGAGTGGATATCTCTGACGCGCCAGTGGCAGAAAATCGGCGGCGTCTCGGCTTCGCAAGCTGTTGGGCGGTGATCCGTCATGATCGTCGAACGGGCGTACGCCAAGTTGAACCTGACTTTGGAAGTCATTCGCAAGCGCGGCGACGGTTATCACGACTTGGCGTCGGTAATCCAGACAGTCGATCTTTACGACACATTGGAGCTCTTCGACGATGATGAGATCTCTTTCGAGTGCTCTGACGAATCAATAGCTGATTCAGGAAATCTGGTGGTCAAAGCGGCCGAGGCGTTACGGCGAGCAACCGGCGTTCGGCTAGGTGCCAGTATCAAATTGACGAAACGGGTCCCTGTGTCGGCTGGTCTCGGAGGAGGGTCTGCGGACGCTGCGGCAGCGTTGAGGGGATTGAACCAGTTGTGGGGATTGAATTTGACGGAAAGTGAACTTGTGGACATCGGGGCACAAATCGGGTCGGACGTTCCGTTTCTGGTCGCTGGTGGCACCGCGTTCGTTAGCGGTCGCGGAGAGCGGATGGATCGGTTGCCGACGCCTAAGATTGGTCGCTTCGTGGTAGTGTCGCCGAGAAACGACGAGGAGACGCTCGGCCCTTCTAAAACTGCTCGGATGTTCGCGACTTTGACTGAAAAAGCACACACTACCGGGAGTCTGACGCGCAAGCTGGCGGCGCGAATGTTGGATGGCGGCGACTGCCATCCGGCGTTCATGTTCAATGTTTTTCAACCCATCGCACCGCACGCGTTCCCGGGTTGGCAGCAGACATACGATACGTTTACGGGTTTGGGCGCGTCCGACATTGTGTTGAGCGGTGCGGGACCATCGATGTTCGCGATCGCGCCGAGCAAAGAAATCGCGACAGCTTGGGCGTTGGTAATGAAGGCGCGGGCGAACTGCGACGCGTTTGCCGTCGGGTTGGTGCCTAGGATCGAAATCGATCATACGCGGTAGATTCGATGACGCCTGCGCTAGACATACTGGCTGGGATGCTGGTCGGGACTTTGATGGGGTTGATCGCTTCGGCGCATGCAGCGATTCTTCTTACATATCGACCGCCCCGCATGTTGCAGGAACGTCTTGAAAACGGGCAGGGTGGGAATGCGGTGACGGTCGTGGCATTTGGACTAGTGGTCGTATGGACGATTTTTGGGGTGATGGCTGCATTGGTCGCCGACGCGCTGATTGATGACGGCACCGAGTTGAGCGCGATACCGAGTTCTGAGTATCTGGCCGCGGTATCGGTTGTGTTGATCGTTTTCGGCGCGCCGTTTTTCTTTTTCCTTAGGGACCGCTGGGTGCATGGCGCAGTGAGTTTGGCGCTAGCATTCTGCATATACGGCTTTCTGGTTCCGAATGCGGTGATCGCGTTGCAGAACCGGATGTAAGGCCGCAGGACATTCGGTACGGAGTAGAGAGTGATGAGCACCAGGAACAGGTTTGAGGCCAAAGTAGCGTTGCTAACTGGGTCTGCATCTGCGTTGAGGGGAGAGCGGATGGGTTTCGGTGGTTGTGCCGCCTGGAAGATGTTGAAGGAAGGCGGGAGGGTTGTGATCACCGATATCCAAGATGAAAAGGGTGAAGCCTCGGCGGAACAGATGCGTTCGGAAGGGCACGACGCGACCTACATGCGCCTCGACGTTTTGGACGAGACGAATTGGTCAGACGTCGTGGACAAGACGTTGCTTGCGTACGGGCGGATTGACATCTTGGTCAACTTAGCAGGGGCGCAAGACCGTGGCACGCTTTACGAGGTGGACGTTGAACACTGGCAAAGAGTCATGGCGATTAGCACGACTGGGATTTTGCTGGGGACCCGTGCTGTGATACCACCGATGAAGGATGTGGGCGGAGGCGCGATCGTGAATATGTCGTCGATGGCTGGGAAATTTGCCGGGGAGTATGGCTCGGCGTACGCTGCGTCGCGGGCGAGCATTCTTCACTTCACGCGCGCGTCGGCGATTCAGTTGGCGAAGTTTGGGATACGGGCGAACGCGGTGTTGCCGGGATGGGTTCACACTCCATTTACCGAGACGATTTACGAGGTTGAGTCGGAGCGCGACTGGAGGTCGGAACGGGTGCCGTTGGGACGGTGGGGTGAACCCGAAGAGGTCGCGGATGCGATCTGTTTCCTGGCCTCGCATGAGGCCTCGTACGTAACGGGTTCGGAACTGTTGGTTGATGGAGGGGTTACAGCGGGATTCAAGGGGAATACTATTCCGGGCGGGGAATGAGTTGGATTCGGCCGACACAACCCGGTTTTTCGACTGAATGATGCCGCATTGGGAATCGGGTTGGGTTCGTCGTAGTCCCAACCCTGATTTCGAACCCCGCAAATCGTCGTCATAAACCCGAGAGTCGCACGTCAGATCAACTCAGCGAACGACGCATCGAATCTGGTTCGATTAGGACAACGTCAGGCCTGGGAACGAGCGCGTATGCGATCGTTTTGGAGAGTGAGGAACGTCTGCACCGCAACCGGATCGGTTGCGGCGAAGCATTTTAGATCCCGGCTACGGCGGCTTTGACGTCGTCGTAGGAGGGTTCGTTCAGAGGCGAGTCTGAGACCCAGGACCACGCGAGCTTGCCGTTGCCGTCGATGACGAAGACGGATCGTTGGGCTACGTTGTAGCCTTCGATACCGGCGAGGTCTTCGAGGGTGACTCCGTAGGCTGCGACGGTTGAGCCGCCGAGGTCGCTGAGGAGCGGGAAGGTCAGATCGTTCTGAGAATGGAATTCGGCTTGCGAAAACGGCGGGTCCACCGAGATGCCGAAGACCTTAGCATTCATGTCGTTGAAAGCGGACAACGAGTCGCGGAAGGTGCACATTTCAGTTTGGCAGACGCCGGTGAACGCGGCCGGGAAAAATGCTAGGACCACGTTCGATCCACTCTGGTCGCTGAGGGAGACCACCTCCCCGTCGGTCGATCGTAGGTTGAAATCAGGGGCTTGGTCGCCAACGTTGAGGGCCATCGTTTGCTCCGTTGATTGATTTGCGATGTCGTTGCTGGTGTAGATTGACGATAGCAATTCTACTAAGTTCGGGCTATCGTTAATTGATGCAGTCCAGACTGATCCAAAAAGAGGAAACGATATTGAGCCAATCGAGCGAGAAGAAACGAGTTTTGATTGTGGGCGCGGGAGCCGTGGGCAGCTACATCGGTGGATGGCTTTCGCACACCGGGCATGAGGTTGTGTTCGCAGATTCATGGGCGGAACAGGTGAATGCCATCAACGAGGATGGCCTTAGGGTGGAAGGGCCGCATGAGCCGTTCGTCGCTCGTCCGCGAGCGTTTCACCTGCATCAGTCGCAGCGCTTAGCTCTTGAACCGCAGTTCGACATCGCTTTTGTGGCGGTAAAAGCGCATGATACGTCGTGGGCAGCGCGGTTTGCTCACCGATTCGTCGCGGATGAGGGGTACTTCGTTTCATCTCAGAACTGCATGCCGGACGGCGATATGGCTGACGCTGTCGGTTCTGACCGTTGCGTAGGGTTGATTATGTCGTCGATAGCGGTGCGTTTGGGTGGTCCGGGTTTGTCGCAGCGCGCCGGTACCAAACGACGACGCGATCTTGGTCACATCGTCTTTCGCGCAGGCGAGCATGACGGCTCGAAGTCCGCTCGAACAGCGGAGTTGATCGAGATGTTGGAGCCGTTGGATGGTGGTAAAACCACGACTAACCTGTGGGGCGAGCGGTGGGCAAAGCTTTGCCAGAACAGCATGGGTAATCCGGTGGTCGGGGCTACTATGGACGGATCCGCAACCGTGGCGTCTTCACCGCGAGGCCGGGAACTCCAGATACGGCTAGCATCCGAGTCCGCTCAAGTTGGATTGGCTTTGGACCTAGAAGTGGAGAACTTCGGTGGTTCTTCACCTGAAAAGTGGGCCGCTGCATCGACTGATGGTGAGATCTACGAAGAGTTGGACAACATGCTGGCCGACAACGCCGGCGCAGGAACCGGCGATTGGTACCCATCGATGGGACAAGATGTGCAGAACGGCAGACCTTCGGAGATCGATTTCATGAATGGTCACGTCCTTCGTAAGGGCGTCGAGGTCGGAGTTGAGACGCCGGTTACCGCGTCGATCGTCGACGCGATGCGCCGAGTCGACCGGGGTGAATTGGTTCCGAATGCGTCCAACGTTGAAATGATCTTGTCCAATGCCGGATACTGATCTGCCGAGCATCAGGATTCGGGTCATTGGTTTGCACTTGTCTCGGCGTACTTAGATAGCATTTGATTTCCCTTGACGTCGCGAACATCCCAGTTGACCAATAACGTGTCGCCGCGTATGGAGACGCTCGTGGCACTCGATTTGGAAACGACCGGTTTGGACGCCAAAACAGATCGGATCATTGATGTAGGCGCGGTCAAGTTTCGTGGCGATGAGCAGTTAGGGGTTTTCCATTCGCTTGTGAATCCACGTGTGAGGTTGCCGGAGTTCATCGTTTCACTTACCGGCATTACGCAAACGGACGTGGACGGCGCTCCTGACTGGGAATTGGTTAGGGACGACCTACAAGAATTTATCGGCGATGCTCGCCTCGTGGGTCACAACGTCGAATTCGATGTCGGATTCTTGCGCTCGCATCGGATCAACGTCGATCACCTCAGTTACGACACGGAGCAGATGGCACGCGTTGCGTTACCTGCAGGCCCTGAGTTTGGATTGGGTCGATTGGCAGAACGGTTCAATGTGCTTCATGACGATCCTCATCGGGCGTTGTCGGACGCACTCGCGTCGCGCGACCTTTTCTTGATACTTTTGGAACGCTTCGAGAGAATGTCGCCCGCCGCTCTGGCACGGATGGCATCGTTGGGCTCGAGGTCGCGTTGGAGCGTGAGTGAGCTGGCAGGAAACATGGTCGCCGCGGGCGAAGGGGCTGACGATGTGATCGGGGGCGTGGGATTAGACGAAGCGTCGTTGAGCGATCGCTTGCGATCACCGGGTCGTTTTACTTCGTGGGGGCAAGGTGCGGATGCCGCTGAGGTCACGTACACGGATGAACATGTCGTTCAGACGGAGATGGCGTTCTTGCCCGGCGGGTTGGTCCAAGATGCGATGCCTGCGTATGAAGCGCGCGACGGCCAACGAGAAATGGCCGTGGCAGTAGCAAGGGCAATCGCCGGTCGAGAGAAGCTGATAGTCGAGGCAGGTACGGGCATCGGGAAATCGCTAGCATACCTATTGCCGGCCGCGCTGATGGTTGCCGGACAAGGGCGGAAAGCGGTGATCTCGACAAATACGCTCAATCTGCAAGAGCAGCTATTGAACAAGGATTTCGCAACGGTCCGGGAGATCGTTCAACGTGAAACAGGCGTAGAACTTGAGGCAGTGCAGCTGAAGGGAAGATCGAACTACCTTTGTGTTCAACGTTGGCGCGACGCGGTATCGCAGACCAACCATGGTCATTCAGACGCCCGGGTGCTTTCCCAGTGTTTGACTTGGCTGGCGCATACGGAAACTGGGGACCGTGCGGAGTTGTCATTGGGCTGGGACGGAGCCGCGTTCGGACGACTATCCGCTGATGGATGCCCGCCGACTACATCTGGCGGAGGTTTTCCGTGCCAAGGACCGCCGTGTTTTTTGCTGAAAGCACGGACCAACGCACATCAAGCAGATGTGCTGATCGTCAATCACGCGTTGCTAATTAGTGATATGACGGCGGAAAACAACATATTGCCACCGCATGATGTTCTGGTAATCGACGAAGCTCATCATCTTCGTGACGTTGCGACGCGCCACTTGGGTTTCGAGATACGCGAGACGCAACTGATGGATGACTTAGGTGCGCTCACGCGGAGCGACGGGATGTTCCCGCGCCTGATTCGTGTCGCGACGATGCGCGGCGGCGGCGACGAGGTGTTGTCATCCGTGCCGGATCTGCATCGCAGGGTTGTTGAGGCGGCGGATCGAGCGACGTTATCGGCAAGTCGGACCTTCGACGCGCTTCGTGATATGACGGCTTTCGTGACCCGGAGAGAGCGGACGCGCGAGATGCGGATTTTGGGGATGACGCGAATTACCAAGGAATGGCGCGAAGGGGTTGACGAAAACTGGGTCACGCTTAGGCCGGCGTTGAGTGCTATCGTCTCGGGTTTGAGGACGTTGATCGATATGGCGAATACCGACGGTCAGCCTGACGCGGCGGTCATCAACGTTAACGCTCTTTACGAAAGGTTGAGTGACATCAACCATTGGCTGTACGCGTTGATTGAGGAACCGGACGACAACTTCGTCTATTGGAGTTCTGTGAATCAGCGCCGCAACATGGAGACGTATCTAAACGGTGCGCCATTGGACGTTGCCGGCGAGTTGAGGTCGCGTCTGTTCAGTCAAGAACGATCGCACATCTTGACGGGCGCAACGTTGAGCGACGACGGTGGGTTTGAAAGGTTCCAAACGACGCTAGGTTTCGACGCGGACGAGACTTTGAAAATCGGTTCGCCGTTCGATTTCAAAGAGGCGGCACTGATCTTGGTGCCAGAGGATATCCCTCAACCGAATACGCCGGGATATAACGATGCCGTGACCGATGCCATCGAGACCATCGCAACCGCGACCAATGGAAGGACGTTGGCGTTGTTCACCGCGAATTCGGCATTGAACAGTGCTCGCGATGCGTTGTTCAATCGGTTCAGGAACGCCGAGACGAAGGTGTTTGGTCAGGGTCGCGATGGTCCAGCTTCACGCGTGATGCAATTGTTGAACGACGCTGACGACGCGGTGGCTTTGGGCGCGATGAGCCTATGGGAAGGGATCGATTTGCAGGACGCTTCGATCAACTCGTTGGTGATGACTCGACTGCCGTTTCCAGTGCCGCGCGATCCGATTCACGAGGCTCGTTCGGAGAATCTGGAGAACCCGTTCAATGGTTACTTCGTGCCGGAAGCGGTGACGAAATTCAGGCAGGGTTTTGGTCGATTGATACGTTCTCGGAGCGACCGAGGCGTTTTTGTCGTGTTAGATAGACGGATAATCTCGAAATCTTATGGACGGGTGTTCCAAAAATCGATACCTCAAGGCACCGTGAGACGCTTGACGCTAGGGACTTTGTCGGAATACATCGTGAAATGGTTCGCGGGAGAACCGATCTGATGTCGGACAGCGCGGTCGCCGCGACGGGTCTGCAAGTAGGTGCGGAAGTCGACCTGCAAATTGAGCCGTTTGACGTGCAACAGACCTTGGACGGTGGGCAAGCATTCGGATGGTATCAATCGGCCGATGGTCCTTTTAGGGGCGTGTTGGGTGATCGTGTGGTCGCGATCGGTTGCGACGGACGACGGGTTTCTTGCCGATCAGAGACAGCGGGTAACGCTGCTGACATTAAGGATCGAGTCGAAGACTATCTCGTTGCGAAGGCAGATGTTGATCGACTTCGGACGACGCTGTCAGGCGAACCGGGTTACGGAGAGGAAGTGTGGAGGAAGCCTTTGATCCGGGTGATGCGCCAAGATCCGTGGGAATGCCTAGCTGGATTCATCTGCTCGCAGAACTCAAACATTCCGCGGATTAAGAAGATGGTCGCTTCGGTGGCTCGTCTTGGCAGGAGAGTCGGTGATGACAATTGGGCGTTCGAGTTTCCGGACCCTTGTGTGGTCGCCGAGGTCGGCGAGACCGGGCTACGTGGATTGGGATTGGGTTACCGTGGGAAACACCTCGCACCTACAGCAGCGATCTTGGCGGAATCGCTTGATATCGGAGCGTTGCGTAACGCTAAATACGAAGAAGCGAAACTCGTTTTAATGGAGCTGCCAGGAGTGGGTCCGAAAGTCGCGGATTGCGTACTCGCCTATTCGTTGGACAAAGGCGAAGCGTTTCCCGTCGATGTGCACGTTCGACGAGCGGCTGTTCGGTTGTATGGATTGAACGAAAAGACGAAGTACGAAGATGTTGGCGAGTGGGCCCGCGACCGTTTCGGGAAATACGCGTCGTGGGCGCAACTCTACATGTTTCGAGATGAAATCAACCGTCGGACAAACGGCGGATGACATGCTCGCGTTCCTCGCTCGCGTCTGAGATGGAACGCTCGATCCGGAGTTCAAGCAGTTCTTTCAAGAGTTCACCGACCATCGGGCCTCGAGGTACGCCAAGGTCGATCAAATCGTCGCCGTTGAGTGCCGGTCGGATGCGTCGGATGCGGTTGCGGAACTCGGTGAAGCGATTGACTATGTTGGAGTCGCCTTCGGTTGCGATGACGGCTCGCAATACCTCGTCGCTAACGTATGCCAACGAGTTTCGTAATGTTAGATCCTTTACTGGACCCTCCGCGCACCGCCTAGCGACCTTTCGGGCATCGATTGCCTGTAGTACCGCAGATCGCCACTCAGACGGCATTTGAAGCCGGTCCGCTAAGGCATGGGCGACTTCAGCATCGATCCGATAAATGAACCCGGCGAATCGTTCCAACTCTGTGGCTTGGGAACTCAAGTATCTGAACGTATTGATTTCTTTGATGTTGGTGATCCCTAACCTTTCAAGCAGTCCGGTTTTTCGCGCTAGCGCAACCAGATCGGCTAGCTGTTCTTTGGGGTCGAACCACAGTCGAAACTCGTTGAAGACTCTTTGCGGCGATTGCAAAACCATAGATTCGAGTTCGGATAGGGACGCCGAGATTAATCTGGCAGTACGCGGTTCGATAGCGAACTGATACCTAGCCGCGAGCCGGATGCCCCTCAACATTCGCAACGGGTCTTCAACAAATGATCGTTCCCGTAAAACCCGTAATGTCCAATTTTTTGCATCGGTCCGACCGTCGTACGGATCGATCAACCTCCCAAACCCGCTGGGCAAGATCGGCAACGCCATTGCATTGATGGTGTAATCTCGCCGTGCCATATCGGCCGTGATGTCGTCGACTAGTGTTACCTGCGGTAGAGAGCCGGGCGGATCGTAAACATCGGTGCGGGCGGATGCGATATCGATAGTCGTGTTGCCGATGATGACCTCAGCCGTGTGGTGTTGGGATGTTGACACTAGCGCGCAGTTCCCGATCTTCGCGGCCAAAGTCCGAGCGAAATCGACAGCTTCGCCCACAACTGTCAAATCTGGCGGCGCCGATGACGCGCTTTGACCGGAAACCATGTCGCGCACCATCCCGCCGACGAGGAAGATTTCGGTCGACGAATGCGAGGCGACGCAGGCGATTTGAGTCAAACATGCTCCTGTTGCAGCGTCGGGCAAAGCGGAAAAGTCTATCGCCGTATCTGGTGAGTGACCAAGTATTGGGCTTTCGCGGTTGGCCATTGTTTGATGATTTCCGTTGTATCGACGGAGGACTCAAGGTGGGTGACACGTCGGATTGGCTGGTAGAATCTCCCACAATATCGGCAAACATCCTTCAATATAGGCGACCGTCGCCCAAATCGCCGTACCAGCGATACGACTGCGCCTAGAAAGGTCGACATCGTGACCAGCGACCTCCCCATCAAGATCGACGTCTTCATCGATTACACCTGACCCTGGGTGCGCCAAGCTGGGATCTGGTTATCTCGGGTGAAAGAGGAGATGGGCGATGATTTGGAACTTAACTACCGTAGTTTCGCGTTAGAGCAGGTCAATTCCACGAATGGTCCTGAGTGGAAAGCTTGGGAACAAGGATCAGATTACGAAAGCCGCGGCCTGTGGTCTTTGCGGGGTGGCATAGCGGCCCGGATGCAAGGATACGACGCCCACGATAAGTTCATGCTTGAACTCCAGCACTTCAAGTTCGTCGAACGCGGTGATATCCGTGATCGGCAACCGATAGTTGATGCGGCTGAACGCGCCGGACTGGATATGGGCAAGTTCAAAGAGGCTCTCGACGCACCGGAACGGCTGGCGGAGATCGGCCGCGACCACGAAGAAGCGATTGCTCAAGGGATCTTCGGAACGCCGACGTTCATCTTCGAAGACGGGACTGCCGCGTTCTTGAAGACCTTCACCCCGCCTGAAGAAGAGTCTGTGGCAGCGTTCGAAAACATGATCACCATGGCGCGTAATCGCCCGTATTTCGGTGAGCTAAAACGACCTCAACCACCGTGGCCCCAAGGGGTCGAGGTTTAGTCGTTGGCGTCCGAGATCCATCCCGAGTCCGAAATCGCTGAGCTTGAAGTCAAGCTCGGAGTCAACTTCAACAATCGAGATCTTTTGCGTCAGGCGCTAACTCACGAATCGTTTATCAACGAGTGGGGCGCAGAAGACATTGAAGTTGAGCTTGCGTCTTATGAGAGGTTGGAGTATCTAGGTGACGCGGTCTTGAATTACGCCGTTGCCAACGCTCTGTTCGAGCGGTCGGATGGTGCGAACGAAGGCGAGTTGTCGATTGGCCGGGCGTACATCGTCTGCAAAGATTCTTTGGCTGAGGCAGCTCAAGATCTGAATCTTGGCGACCACATCTTGCGAGGCAAGGGCGAAATCTCGTACAGCCCTCACGTTCGCGATTCGGTTTTGGAGGATTCCTTCGAAGCGATAATCGGCGCAATCCATGAAGATCAAGGCTATGAAGCGGCGCGCAGTTTCGTATTCGATCAACTCGGCGACAAGATTGAAGAGGTTGCCAAAAACGGAGTAGCGAAGGATCCCAAGTCGGCGTTTCAAGAGTTGGTTCAAGGTGCGGGCTTGAAGACGCCTCGGTACCACACGGACATGTTGCCTAAAGCGGTGTCTGGCGAGCAACATTTCCGAGCGCGAGTGATGGTCGATGGGCTCGAGGTTGCGACCGGGATTGGCGAGAGTAAATCCAAAGCGCAGAAAAACGCGGCGGCTAAAGCGGCAGAACTGTTTTCGAACGGTGTGCCTCAGCGATTCGCGAATTCAACCATTCGAGGACGTTCGTCTGAAAATCGTGGCAACGGGTTATCACATACCGCGGGTTCTTCAAGCAACGGTGGTTTGGTTAGTGGCGGCGCGAAACGCTTTGCTTCTTGGGTCAGCGTGGTGGTGTTGAGGAAAGGTAGTTCAACCCCTGGCCGACGCTTGATTTTGAAACGGTCGAAGTAGTGGTCTCGTCGTAATCTGGAATGCTCCGGTTTCTCGGCAGAGGCAAGAAGACTTCGGAATCGGCTGCGGAGACGCGACGTTCTTGGGCCAACGTAGTGGGCGGGGTCTTTCGCAGATCGCACGTTGACGACGAGTTTTGGGAAGAGTTGGAAGAGGCGTTGATCGTCGCCGATGTTGGTGTCGCGACGTCGATGCAGCTGGTTGAAAAGGTGCAAGACGAGGCGCGTTGGAGAGGTGCGAGAACCCCTGAAGCGGTCTACGAGCTGCTGCGCGGTGAAATCTCTCAATTGTTGAGCGACAAGGGGCCAGTGACGGATTCTGCGAGCGATCGCCCGATCGCGTTGATGCTGGTCGGCGTAAACGGTTCGGGGAAGACCACGACGATCGCCAAGCTGGTTCGAGCAGCGCAAGCTGACGGCAGAGTCCCTTTGATAGCGGCAGCCGACACGTTTCGAGCAGGAGCCATTTCCCAACTCCAGACTTGGGCGGAACGGACTGATGCGATGTTCGTTTCATCATCGGCGGGATCCGACCCCGGCGCGGTTGTCTACGACGCGCTTAGCGCGGCGAAATCCCGCGGAGCAGATTTCGTCGTAATCGATACCGCCGGCAGGTTGCACACGGCGCACAATCTTATGGAAGAACTTAGGAAAATCCGACGCATCTTGGACCGTCACACCGATGATTTCGAACCCCAGGTGATGTTGGTAATCGACGGCAACACCGGTCAGAACGGTGTGAGTCAAGCGAAGGTGTTCACCGAAGCCGTGGGTTGCGACGGCGTCATTCTGACGAAACTCGACAGCACCGCGAAAGGCGGCGTTGTGCTCGCGATACGCGGTGAGATGGGATTGCCGGTGAAGTACGTCGGGACTGGCGAAAGTATCGACGACATCGCGGTTTTCGACCCGACCGAATTTGCAGAATCGATTCTGCCCGCTGCATGATCGGCGATGCCAAGCGTGGAACTGGCGTGAAAATCGGAGATGGTCCGGTCGAGGTCGCTCCGTAGATTGCATGACTCGAACGCGTTATTGAAGCGATGAACGACGTGATTTTCTGGCTGTTGACCGTGTATTTCATCGGTCTGGCGTTCGTGCCGATCGCCTACCTCGCGCTGCCGAATTTGTTTGATCGAGGTTTCGGAGTGGTCCGGCCGATCGGGTTGCTGGTGATCGGTGCGTCGGTCTGGTTCCTCAGCCTGATCAGAGTGCTACCCAATGAAGCATGGTCATGGTGGGGATTGGCGGTTTTCATCGCGGTACTTGGATGGGGTTGGGTGCTCGTTCGCAGGAGGGCGGACTTCGTACGATACCTGCGCCGACGCTGGATTCAACTTGTGTTGACCGAGATGGTGTTTCTGGCTTTCTTCTGTGTGTTCGCAGTTGTCAAAGCCATGGATCCCGATGTTTCCCATACCGAGAAACCGATGGATCTGACGATGTTGAATGCGGTGTCGAGTGCCCAATACGCGCCGCCTAATGATCTTTGGTTGAGCGGCTTTCCCATCGCCTATTACTACTTCGGGTATTGGATGTTCGGTGGGATCTCGCAAATGTCGGGCATCCAAGCGAGCGTGGCATACAACTTGGCGCTGGCAACCATAGCTGCATTGGCGGCGGCGGCGGTTTTTTCGCTGGTCTCTAACCTAGTACGACGTGACGGCGCAACGACGATCCAGATGTTGGCAGGGGGGCTGTTGGCTACCGTTCTTCTCCTCGTCATGTCGAATCTAAACGGGATGTGGGAACTGCTTTCGTTCGCTGGTGTCGGGTCGGAAGGGTTTTACCAATGGCTCGGGATCAAGGGCGTCGATCTGACGGATCAGGGGACGGGCTGGCGGCCTGAAGGCTGGTGGTGGTGGTGGGCTTCTTCGCGAGTGATCAACCGGTTCGGTCCGGACGGTGCTGAACTAGATTTCACGATCCAAGAGTTTCCGTTTTTCAGCTTCATGTTGGGTGATCTGCATCCGCACGTGATGTCGATACCGTTTGTTTTGACGATGATCGCGGTGATGGCGAATGTCCTGTTCTCCCGGGCTAAGTGGGGGTTCAATTGGTTCAAACGAAATCCGGTCTCGACGCTGGTAATGGTCGTATCGGTAGGTTCGATGGGATTCATCAACACGTGGGATATGCTGTGGATGCTTTTGGCTCTGGGAGGCGTGGTTTATTTCAAGTCTTATCGCGAAAACGGCAAATCGCACGCTGCCGCGATCAGAGCGGGAGTCCCTCCCCTCATATTGCTGACATTGATCGGAGCTGCATTTTTCTCCAACTACTACTTCGTCACAGCTCAGAGCCAGATTCAGTTTCCGCCGGTCATTCCCACGAAATACGCGACGCGCCCAATCCACTTCTTGACGGTGTGGGGCGGAATGATGTTGATGGTGCTGATGTTGGCTGTGATGGTGTTGGCCCCTGCAGCAGCGCGCGAAATCGCGGTTTTGCGACGATCATTCAGCGGGCATTTGATGCCGTCGATCGTGTCTGAACGATTACCTTGGGTTCTCTCGGTTGGGTTGGTCGCGTTCCTTTACGTGTCTTGGACGATCACGCACTACGGTTTCAACGACAATGCGGTTGGCACCGACGTGATTTCGCGACTGCCATTGTCGGCGATACTCGGGTTGGTTTTCCTGGCGTTTTTCGTGGTCGCGTATCGGCGAGGCATGCGAGGTGCCGACGACGGGGCACAGGTCTTGCTGGTTTTGCTGGCGATCGCGGCTTTGTTGCTTTACGTTGCTGAGTTGTTCCGGTTGCACGATTTCTTCGGCGGCAGGCACAACACGGTTTTCAAGTTTTACTACCAGGCGTGGATATTTTTGGCGGTCGGTGGTGGGTATAGCGTCTACCTGTGGATGCGTCGTCACCCCACGTTTACCGGTCGTTCATGGTTTCTGAGTTCTGTCGGGGTAATCGTAGCCGTCCTTCTGGTTTCAGTTTCGCTCTACTATCCGTTCGCCGCGACGGCGGGCAAGTCGGCTGAATCGGGCACAAGGTTCACCTTGGATGGCCTGGCCCATTTGGAGGACAGCAAACCTGAGATTTCCGAAGCGTTGGAATGGATCAGAAACAATGTTGGCAACGACGACGTGATCGTCGAGGCGCCGGGCGACAGTTACAGTCAGCAAAGCCGCTTCTCGGGATTCACCGGTAGGCCTGCGATCTTGGGTTGGAAGAGCCACCAGAGCCAGTGGCGGGGCGGAGACGAGTGGTGGATAGAACGGGATCAGGATATTGAGCGTATCTACAACAGCGCTGACGATGCAGAAACGATGGCGATGATCGACAAATACGGTGCCGATTACGTTGTCGTGAGTTCTCATGAGCGTGCGAAATATACTGAATTAGACGATTCGAAATTTGATCGCCTGGGCCGCCGTGTCTTTGAAAACGCGCAAGTAGTCATCTTCGCCTTGGGAGAGTAGGCTTGGACACGGCACATATTCGATCGGAGGAGGACGCGGCGGATCGGGTCAGTGGAAGTTGGGTATCGCGGGGGCGATGGGTCGATGGTGCGTGGACCTCAATTGCGCGGAAATCTGAGACGGTAGTCGATACCGCGACCGCGTTTTCGCTATCGCCGAGAATTCAATACGCCGCCTATGCGTTGCTTTTTTTGGTCGGTCTTGGGATGCGGTTGGTACGGCTTGGCGATCAAGCGGTGCACCATGATGAGAGCCTTCACGGATACTTCGGCTATCAAATCGCGATAGGCAACGAGTATGAACATTCGCCGCTGACGCATGGGATGTTCCTGTTCGAACTGATAGCGGCGATGTTCTTCCTGTTCGGCGATTCCGAGTTCACGATGCGGCTCGGGATGGTGCTATGCGGATCCGCCTTGATTCTAGTACCGCTTCTATTGCGCAGGCAGCTTGGCGACACTGGGGCGTTGCTAACTTCGGTAATGCTGACCTTCTCGCCGGCGCTCTTCTACTTCTCGCGATTTGCCCGCAACGACATTTTGATGGCCTTGTTCATCGCGTTGCTCGTGGTTGCGATGTGGCTGTACATCGAAGAACGGCGTTACCGCTGGTTCTACATCGCGGCGGGTCTGATCGCAATCTCGATGGCTACAAAGGAATCGGCGTACATCTTTGTCGTCATCTTCGCTGCATATTTCGCTTGGGTAACGCGCTACGAGATCCGCGACATATTGCTTGGCAACATGAGGCTCAGCGAGATTAGTCCTGCCGGGCACCTTCTCGTGTTGCTCGCGGCGTTGTCGGCACCGTTTTTCGCACCTGGGATCGCCGTATTCCAAGATCTGATCGGTCTGACGCTGGCAGCGGTGGAAGGGACGCCAAACGTCCCGACCGGAGCGCCCGACGGCAACACGGCTACCGCGGTTGCGGCAGTTATCACTTTGCTGGTATTCGGAGTAGGAGCAGGGATTGGCGCGTGGTGGAATTGGCGCCGTTTCTGGGTCGCGTTGGCGATATTCTGGGCGATTTACGCGGTGATCATGACGAATTTTGGTAGCCACTACCCCGGTGTGATCACAGGCGTATGGCAATCGCTCGGTTACTGGCTTGCGCAGCAGGAGGTGAGACGGGGCGATCAGCCCTGGTACTACTATTTCGTGCTGAGTTCGATATACGAGTTCCTACCGATGTTGTCGGCGATGGGTATCGCGCTGTTTTACTCGATTCGCACCGGTTGGAGATCCATCGGCCTGATCATCATCAGCGTTATCAGCTTTGCGATAGCGACTTCGCTGATCTACACGCTTTACTACCAAAAACCGGATCCACCATCCGAGATTTTGGTCTTGCCTTTCTTATTTTTGGGCTACGTCACGCTGCTTTTCGTGCCGTTGACGTTGAACGCCTCTAGTTTTGTCCGGTTCCTGCTTTTCTGGGCTGTTGCGACGTTTTTGGCGCTTTCGATAGCTGGAGAAAAGATGCCTTGGCTCCTGGCTCAACTTACTGTGCCCTTCATCTTTTTGGCGGGACACGGCTTGGGCAAGTTGATGGAGTGGATCGATTGGCGTTACGTCTGGTTCCGCAAGGGTTGGGTGGCGTTCGTGGTGCTGCCGTTGTTTTTGATTGCTCTGTACCGGCTGGTATTTTTCGAGTTCTACGACAACTTCAATATTCGCAATTCCCGGGATCTTAGTCAGTTCTTCGAATTGTGGGCGCTCATCGCGTTCTGCGGCGTTGCAGTCCTGCTGCTCGTGCAGTCTGGCTTGGCACACGGTTTCCGCACTCCGCTCAGCGTTGTGGCGATCGGTTTAGTCGCTGTGATGTTCGCCTTTACGGTTCGCGCTTCCCTGGTAGCCGTCTACAAACACGGCGATATCGCAAGGGAGATGCTTGTCTACACCCAAACGACGCAAGACCTGCACCAAACAGCGAAGGAGATCGATTCAGCGCGTGATTTGGCGTGGAACAAGAGTGAGTTCAGCGTCGCGATCGACACGCGGGACGGTTTCGCGTGGCCTTGGAGCTGGTATTTGCGTGACTATACGTCAAACTGGTATCTGGAGGACGTTGCCCAAGGTGGTGTCGGTTACATAAGCCTCGAACCTGAAGGTTCGGACGTGGGCGATTCTAGAACCATCGCCGTGATTAATGCGCGCAATCACGACAACGTGAAGGAGACGCTACCAGCAGGATTCGGCGAAGGCCGGCACATGATTCACCGATGGTGGTTCCCTGAGGTTTACAAACACAAGACGCCTTTTGATGTGTGGAACGGCTTGACGAACCGAGAGCTATTGCGACCAATCGCTGATTTTTGGTTCCATCGTAAGTTGTCAAAAGACATGGGGTACATCGACTCATACGTCTATTTCAGGGACGACACACCGTCGGCTCCGCTTCGATAATGGAAGGCGGAAACAGGCGCATCGCGCGACTGTGATGATTTCGCAACGTGATTAAAAACCGCGCATTCTGGATCGGCCTTTTAGGGAGCGCGGCATTCTTGGGCGTCATGGTCGTGTTCTTCGTCGATTTCGACAAGGTGCGCGGAGTCTTGGTATCTGCAAATTACGCGTACGCGGCGCCGTCATTGCTGCTGTACACGTTGGCGTTGTGGTTCCGAACCGTCCGTTGGAGATATCTTCTGAAACCGATAACCGGCGGCGAGACTAAACGGGCTCTGTTTCCGGTGGTCGTAGTCGGTTACATGGCCAACAATTTGATACCAGTGCGGATCGGCGAGTTGATGCGGGCATATTATTTGACGCTTCGTGAGGGTATCAGCACGTTCGCCGGGTTCGGCACCGTTGCGCTTGAGAGGGCTTCAGACGTGATCGCGCTGTTGCTTTTGGTCGCGGTCGTTGCGCTTCTGGGAGCGATCGGACTAGGGTCGGCCGTCGGCACCATCGCGGAGGATGTCCCAGGCGGATTGCCGGTGTTGACGATCGCGGCGCTGCTGCCGTTTCTGGCGGTTTTTTCGCTTGTCGCTTACGTAGTGTTGGTTTCGCCCGCGAACATCCGCCGGATGTTGAACCGAGTCTTGGGCATGGTTTCGGCAACGTTGAGGCGACGCATCATAGGCACCGTATTGAATCTGATCGCCGGGCTGTCCGCAGTACGCACATGGCGCGGCTTGGTCAACGTGATCGCATTGTCCCTACCGGTTTGGATTGCCGAGATAGCTATGTATTACGTGATCGCGCTCGGCTTCGATATCCGCGAGGTATTCGACAGCCAGCTTCAGTTCATCGCTGCCATCGTCGTGTTCGGAGCGGCCGCGAATCTGGCGGGGGTGCTTCCGTCGAGCGCAGGTAGTTGGGGGCCATTTGACTTCTTCGGCGCTGCCGCGCTCACGGCTCTCGGAGTGGACATTGATCTGGCGGCGGCGTACGCCGTTACCGTCCACGTAGTTCTGTGGGGGCCGGTAACACTCGCAGGTGCGATCTTGCTTCTCGCCGACAAGGTTTCAATGACCAACCTCGCCCGCGGGGCAAGCGCGGCGCGCAGCGACGTCGGACAGCCAAGTGTTGCAAGTGCTGAATTTCAGGAACAACATGCGGAGATCAATCGATGAGGATCGGCATCGTAGGAGCTGGCGCGGCCGGACTCGCAGCGGCGTATGATCTCAGCAACGCTGGTCACCAAGTCGTGGTCTACGAGTCAGCGCCGTTCATCGGAGGTCAAGCGTCGACGATACCGGTCGGAGGCCATCCTCTGGAGCGGGGCTACCACCATCTTTTCACCAACGACAAAGCGATATTGGACCTGATGGAGGATTTGGGCATCGGCGACGCGATGGAGTGGTACCCGTCGAACGTGGGCACATACGTAGAAGGTGGATTGCATCGGACTACGACGGCGTTCGATCTGCTCCGTTTCAGCGCCATACCGATATGGGAACGGATTCGGATGGGACTTTTCACCCTCCGCGTCCAACGGATCAAAGATTGGCAGAGTTTGGAGCCGTATACCGCGGATCATTGGTTGAGCGAGAAACTCGGCGGTCAGGCTTATGACGTGTTGTGGAACCCGTTGCTCAGAGGCAAGTTTGGTCGTTTCTACGGAGAAGTGGGAATGCCGTGGTTCTGGTCGAAGATCCAGACGAGGTTTGCTTCGAGGGAAGGATTGCTGGCCAAAGAGGTGCTTGGCTATCCGACGGGCAGTTTCGATGTGGTTTTCGATGCGTTGGCGGCGAAAATCAACGCGTCGAGGGGAGAGGTCCGCATCGAAAATCCGGTAACCGAGATCGTGCCAAAAAATGAAGGAGGCTCAGTAGGCATCAAATATGTCGCATCCGGTCAGAAACACACCGAATGGTTCGATTGCGTGCTATCCACCGTTCCGTCATTCTCGATGCCCGGCCTTATGCCTACGATGCCTGACGGGTATCTGCGACGTCTCGAATCCGTACAGTACCTGGCTGCCGTTGTAGTGATCCTGGAGTTGGAGCACAAGCTGACCGACTTTTATTGGATGAACATCGCTTCGGACGACGTGCCATTCCTTGGCATCATCGAGCACACCAACATGTTGCCGAAGGCGTGGTACAACGATCGTCACGTTGTCTACCTCACGAACTACCTGCACCGCAATGACGATCTGTTCAAACTACAACCGGATGAGTTGACCGACCTCTATCTGAGCCACTTGCCGAAGTTCAACCCGGGGTTTGAGAGGTCTTGGGTCAAAGATGTCCATTACAACGCGGTGAGCGCTGCGCAACCGATAATCGGCACGGAGTACGGTGCACAGAAACCTTCGCATCGCACGCCATTCGAGCGGGTTTACCTTGCCAACACGACACAGATTTACCCCGAGGACCGTGGCACGAACTATTCCATCAGAATGGGCAGAGAAGTGGCCGAGATGATGTTATCCGATGCCGCTGAGGGTTGGTCAGATTGGCGTTCGAATTGAACTCATCGCAGCTCGTTGAGCGTTGATTTCTCTGAGTTAACCTATATGCGTGTCTGGCAACTGGTCGAATTGATCCACACGGGAGACTAACTGCATGGGAGTGCTAGAAGGCAAAGTATCAATAATCACAGGAGCGGGGACGGGAATCGGCAAATCAGCGGCCGATATGTTCGCGGAGGCGGGTTCGGCGCTGGTCTTGGCAGGCCGCAGACGCGCACCATTGGATGAGGTAGCGGATGCCGCGCGTGGGCATGGTGTCGAAGTTGAAGTCAGACCTACCGATTTGGAGGATGGCGATGCTGCTGCTGAGTTGGGTCGATGGAGTGTTGAGAGGTTTGGGAAGGTCGATATCTTGGTAAACAACGCCGGTCACAGCAGCCGCGTACGGTCCATCAGATATGTCGGGCCCGAAGAGTGGAACTCGGTGTTCAAGGTGAACGTAGAAGGTGTTTACAGGCTCACACAGTCGGTGTTGGGCAACATGATCGAGCGGGGCGAGGGGACGGTAATCACGGTATCTTCGATGGCCGCGTTGACTCCCGGTCTGTTGGGTGGTGCGCCATACAGCGCGGCCAAGGCAGCGTCACTGAACATGATCCGGGGAATGAATACCGAACTGGCGAAACTCGGCATACGCGCTTGCGCCATAATGCCGGGCGAAGTAGACACGCCGATACTTGAGAACAGGCCTAGACCCCCGGACTCTGATGATCGTTCGACGATGATGCAGGCCGAGGACATCGCCTCCGCGGTGTTCCTGTGCGCCGCGATGCCGCAGCGGACGATTGTCGAGCAAGTTGTCATGATCCCGACCACGCGACGAGACGTTACGAGGGATATGGCGGCAGCTGAAGCCGAAGGCTCCGGAAGGTGACAGGCGTAACCGTTAAGTGCCGCGTCGGTTCGTGATGCTCTGTTACGATTCCATCAAGAACCGGTTCGCTATGAGTCTGCGCGTCTAGATTCAGGCGGACATTTTCGACGAGACTGGTGAGAGATTGACGACAACTCAGCAGAAGAGCCGGCCTGCGTTGCGCGAAAGCATCCGTCGCGCATTGGATTCCCAGACCGCCGACAAAGAGAGACCGCCAAGCGTCACTGTACTGTCCTCGTTACTTGCCATCCAAGACGAACTGCACTATATTCCGGACGAGGCAGTCGAAGAGACCGCTATCTATTGCAACGCCACGATCAACGACGTGTGGAGTGTGGCGTCGTTCTACACCAACTTTCGATTCACACCCCCGGGGATGACGACCGTCGATGTGTGCTGGGGGCCAACGTGCCACCTGATGGGCGCGCAAAAGGTGCTTGAAGCCGTTCAGGACGAACTCGGCGTAGATTCTGAAGAAACGAGCTCAGACGGGAAGATTACGCTGCGTTACAGCACCTGCCTCGGCGCTTGCGCTCAGGCTCCCGTGATAGCTCGGGACCACGTGTTGTCAGGAAACGCGAGCCCGGATTCGGCGAGAACATACATTTCTGAACTCCAGCGGGAGCTTGAAAATGGTAACGCGCACTGAAGCACCCGTAGATACCTACGCGGTGGCGATGAGCCAGCAGACTCAGTACGCGTTGCTACGCGCGCGTGCGAGGCGGCAATGGGAAGGGTTGATCGACGGCGACAAACCATGGATCCGCGTGGGCTATGGCGCATCGGGTCAAGCCGCTGGTGCCGATGCCGTTTACGAGGCGCTCAAGCGATTTGGTCCTGAAGGTACTGGGCAGGCCAACGTTTCATTTGTGGGCGCACATGGTTTGATGTATCTCGAACCCGTGATCGATGTCACAGTACCGAGAGCAAACCGGGTCTTCCACGCCAACGTCGAACCTGAAATGGTACCCGGGATAGTGGCGCACTACGTGGACGGGCGGGACAATCACCCGTTGCACGAGTCGGCCTTCGCATATTCGGGTCATGAGGACATTTATGTCGCGGGCTTGCCGGTTTGGGATGATCTTCCTGCGAACGCTAGTCAAACGAAGCTGCTGACCGCGAACTTCGGCAACATCGATCCACACGAGATCATGCACTACATCGCGCAAGACGGCTACTCCGCCCTCAATAAGGCCGTATTGTCGATGACCCCCGACCAAGTATTGGAAGAGGTCAAGACATCCGGTCTGCGCGGCCGCGGCGGAGCAGCCTTCCCCACCGGACTGAAGTGGTCATTCTTGGCTCCAAGTGAAGCCCCGGTGAAGTACGTCCTTTGCAACTGCGAGGAAGGTGACCCGGGCGCATTCAATGACAAAGGCATATTGGAGAGCGACCCTCACCGATTGATTGAAGGGTTGATCATCAACGGCTACGCGACGAATTCGACGCACGGAGTGGTATTCATCCGGCAAGGGCACGAAATCCCTATCGAAGCGACTAGAAACGCGATCGACCAAGCGTACGAAAATGGCTTGCTGGGCCAGAACATATTGGGATCAGAATTCTCGTTCGAAATGGAGGTGTCGCTAACAGGAGATTCCTACGTCGCCGGCGAAGAGACGGCGATGATGGAGGCGATCGAAGGCAAACGCTCCACGCCCAGGTACAAACCCCCATTTCCAGCGCAGGCCGGGCTTTTCCAAAAACCGACCAATATCAACAACGTGAAGACGCTCGCGTACGCGCCGAGCATCGTCGCGTCGGGTGGAGATGAATTCAAACGCATCGGCACGGAATCTTCTTCCGGCACCGCGCTGGTTTGTCTAACCGGGCACATCAAGCGACCCGGAATGTACGAAGTTGCGATGGGTATGACGATCAGGCAGGTGTTGGAAGAAATCGGCGGTGGTGTCGCCGAAGGGTCAGAACGGATCAAGGTGCTTCAAACGGGTGGCCCTTTAGGTGGCGTGATGGGCGAAGAAGCGTTCGACACCGAGATCGACTTTGATGAAATGGCGAAGGCCGGCGCGATACTAGGTTCGGGCGGGATCATAGTCGGGGATGAGACGACGGATGTTGTGGATCTCATCAGGAATCTTGTGGCATTCAACCAGTTCGAGTCTTGCGGCAAATGTTTCCCTTGCCGATTGGGTAATACGCATATGCTGGATGTGCTCGATCGCATGTGCAAGAACGAAGCGAAACCTGGCGATATGCAGTTGCTCGAAACGGTCGGCAACAACATGAAGATCGGCTCGCTGTGCGGTCATGGACAGCTCGGGTACAACCCGATCTCATCAGCGATCAGCTATTTCGGAGACGAGTTCGAGAAACGATTCAACGGCGAGCTAGAAAAATCGGGTCCATTCGGCGATGGATCGATGATTTTGCCGAGCCGGACGCGCCCGTGACACACGAATCAGATCACCGATAGTAAAGATTAAGATGCCCGACCCAATCAAATTCACGATCGACGGTCAAGAGATCGAAGCCGAACCCGGACTGACGATCCTTCAGGCGGCACTCGAGGCTGGCATCTACATCCCGTATCTTTGTTACTTCCCGAACATGAAACCATACGGCGCTTGCCGTACCTGCGTCGTTGATACGGAAGCCAATGGACGGAAGATGACGTTGGCGTCATGCACCGCCATGCCGATGCCGGACATGGTGGTTGAGACCAAAAACGAATCGGTGAGCGAACTGCGCCGCGGCATCATCGAACTGCTCATGTCGGAGCACCCGCACGGGTGTTTGACGTGTCATCGCATCGAGTTGTGCGGACCTCAGGATGTTTGCCAACGCCACGTCGACGTAACGGATCGTTGCACGATTTGCCCGAAGAACGAGCGATGCGAGCTCAAAGACACGGTTCGGTCGGTAGAACTGGATCTACGAACCCCACTGAACTACAACCGGCGGGATTTGCCGATTCACGCGGATGACCCGCTTTATGACCGCGACTACAACCTTTGCATCGTTTGCGCTAGGTGTGTCCGGGTTTGTGATGAGGTCCGTGGCGATACCGCATTGACGCTTGTGTCGCGATCAGGGGTTTCTTTGGTAGGTACTTCGCATGGCACTTCGTTGATGGAGTCCGGGTGCGAGTTCTGCGGTGCTTGTATCGATGTTTGTCCAACAGGTGCCTTGGTCGAGCGCGAATACAAGTGGGAAAAAGCGACGCGACAAGTTACGACGACGTGCACGAATTGCGCTGTCGGATGCCAGATGATCGCTGAGGTCAACCGATTCGACAAGGTGATTCGCTTCCGTGGCGATGTCAATGGCGCGCCGAATTTAGGTCAGGCCTGTTTCAAAGGCAAGTTCGGTTATGACTATCCAAATCACCGGAAGCGGTTGAAGCGCCCCTATTTCAGGAAAAACGGGATCCTGACGAACGCGAGTTTGGATGAAGCGTTCGGTGCCGCTGCGACAGCGTTGTCAGAGTACGAGCCGCACGAAGTCGCGGTGGTTGCTTCACCACGGGGCAGCAACGAAGACAACTACGTGGCGCACAAGTTCGCCCGAACGGTTCTCAAAACGAATAACGTCGATAGTGCTCACAACTTCATCGACGACCTGATGGCCCACATTGATGATCGATGGGACATTGAGCACACGAAACGACCCATCTGGGACATCGAAAACTCGAAATCCGTTCTCGTGGTTTCTGGCAACCCGACGGAAGACCAGAATGTTCTGGCCGTACCTGTCAAGAAAGCCGCCAAGCGCGGGGCCAAGATCGTCGTCATTGACCAACGTGAGACCGAGTTGACCAGGTACGCCGATGTTTGGTTACGGCCGCGCATAGGCACTGCCCACATGGCGGTGATGGGTATCGTGCGTGCGGTGTTCGACGCGACGTTGGAACAAGGTGATTACATTCGCGAGCACTCGACCAATGCCGAGGACTTCAAAGCGTCGTTGTGGGACTACGATCTAGGTCGTATCGCACATTACTGCGAGGTGTTGGTAGACGAGTTCGCAGAAGCGGCGGCCGCGCTTGCCAGGTTCCGAGAGATGGCTGTGCTACTCGGTGCGGACACTGTCCCTAAAGTCCGTCACGACGCATTGGTGGACGCGGTGATGAATTTGCGGTTGTTGAACGGCACTGCTGACGGTCCTGGGCAGGGGGTCTACCCCCTTTATTTCGGTGCCAACGCGAGGGGCTCGGAGCAGATGGGGTGTCGACCTTTGTCTGCAGAGTCATCGATGGCCTCGGCACTAGGCAAGGTTTGGGGAGCTGACATTCCCAATACGGAGCCGTTGGGCGTGCGCGAGATTTTCGAAGGGATGCGGGAAGGAACCATCAAGGCCGCGATCGTGATGGCGGACGGCCTGAATCAAACTTCCCGGCGATTAGGTGATGTGGAAGCGGCGTTGAGCAACTTGGACACGTTAATCGTGTCGTCAGTTTTTGACAACGAAATCACCGCGAAAGCGGATATCGTATTCCCGGCAACACCGTTCACGGAACAGACATCTACAGTCACGAATTTGGAGTCGCGGGTTCAATTGGTGCGACAGGCGAGTGCACCGAGGTTTGACGAGATAGCTGGTTGGGAATTGTTCTGCGGTTTGGCTAAAGCGATGGGTGGGGCCGGCTTCGACTACGAATCCTCAAGCGTTGTGTTTGATGAGATCTGCAAATCAACCCCGGGTTACGAAGGGCTTAGTCATGAAGCGCTTGAGCAAGGAGGCGTGATCACAAACGGCTCGGGCGCGCCCGCTCATGACGAACCTAATTTCGAGATCACCAAACCGGACTACACCCCGTACGCCAGCGAAGGGATGTATTTCGCACCAGGCCGCGTGTTGCACCAACCAGACCGCGAAACGACGCTGTCTGAACGCAACTACTTGAACGTTATCGATCGGTTGGAGGTAGTTGAACTCCATCCCGAAGATGCTGCAACGCTCGGTGTGTCCGAAGGAGATATCGTCGCCGTTATGGCTGACAGTGGCGGAATGATAGCCCAAGGCGTCGTCGAATTCGCCGATTATCTGAAGGGAATGGTGAGAAGCACAACATTGTTCGCGGAATTGGCGACATATATGGAAGAGTGCGAGTATCCGGACCCGTCACCGACGGTGCCTTCCTTGGACGTACGGCCTGTCACCGTTGAAGTCGTCTCGAAGGTGCCTGAACGGGAAATGGCGACGGTGTAACGTTTCGCCGCTATATCGCCTTCGCGGGAGTTCAAACTCTGCGCGGGTGATAAAATCTAAGCCGTGTACCCGTTAGACTTTGTGTGGTCGCGCGGCGATTGGGAATGCACAGATAATCCCAGAAACGGAGCTCCAAATATGGCACATCCTATCGATGTCAATGATGCCGATTTCCAAGCCGAAGTTCTTTCTTCCGATATCCCTGTTCTCGTAGACTTCTGGGCTGAGTGGTGTGGACCGTGCAAGATGGTGGCGCCGGTGGTGGAAAAATTGGCGGCCGATTATGACGGTGTCGTGAAATTTGCCAAGGTAGACGTCGACCAGAACCCCGGCCTTTCGGGGCAGTACGGAGTTCGCAGCATCCCGACGCTCTTGATTTTCAGCGGTGGCAGTCCCGTTGAACAGGTAGTTGGCGCAGTGCCTGAAAGCGTTCTGACGGACAAACTGCAGGGCGTTTTGCAGATGAGCGCGTAACCCAGTATTCGAACCACTTGAAGAATCGAAGGGCGGTCGAACTGACCGCCTTTTTTTATTGCTTTCCATCCCAGTACACGAATTTGAAACTTTTTCGCTTTAACATCGAAATTGGAGACTTTCGCGGGAGTGGATGGGTCCCGGTGGGCTTCACGGACTTCAAATCCGCTGGCGTGCGCCCTTCGGTGTGCGCGGAGGGTTCGACTCCCTTGCACTCCCGCCAGAGCATTCCGCGCACGAAGCCAATGAATCGAAGATTTTTCGAGGAGCAGACTGATGAGATACGCAACGCTTGGTAAGACCGGCATCGAGGTGTCGAGGATGGCGCTGGGTTGCTGGCCGTTCGCCGGTGGACGCGTGTGGGGTCCGCAAGACGACAACGATTCGATCGCCGCAGTCCACGCGTCGCTTGACGCAGGCGTCAACTTCTTCGATACGGCTGAAGGTTATTCAGACGATGCCAACTCTGAAGCAGTGCTAGGAAGAGCGCTGACCGGGCGCCGCGGAGAGGCGGTGATCGCGACGAAAATCAGCGATGCCCACCTTCATCCGTCTACGGTTGCAGAACGATGCGAAGGAAGTTTGACTCGGATGCAGACGGACTACATCGATCTCTACCAGATTCATTGGCCCAACCATGAGGTTGCCGTGGCGGACACGATGGCGGAACTTCTGAAACTGCAGGACAGTGGGAAAGTGAGGGCCTTGGGAGTCTGCAACTTCGCAGTCAGCGATTTGACGGACATCTTGGAATGCGGCGCAATTGTGACGAACCAGCTGCCTTACAACCTGATCTGGAGGGCGTTGGAGTTTGCTATCAAACCAACGTGCGTAGCTAACGGTGTCGGCATCATCTGTTACAGCCCCTTGCAGCAAGGACTGTTGACTGGCCGATACGCAACTGCGGACGATGTTCCGGCAGGGCTGTCTAGATCTCGTCATTTCAACAAAGACCGCGAACAAGCGATCCACGGGGAGGATGGTTGCGAGAATGAGACGTTCGCGGCGATCGCATCGGTCTTGAAGATTGCCGACGAGGTAGGCGAACATCCCGCGAAACTCTCGCTAGCGTGGTTGCTGGCGCAAGAGGGCGTGACGAGTCTTTTGGTAGGGGCCCGCAACGCCGCGGAAGTAGCACTCAATACACCGAGTTTCGATTACGATCTGCCGGCCGGAGTAGAGGCGGCGTTGTCGGCTGCCACGGATGAGCTCAAGCAGATTCTCGGAGACAATGCAGACTTTTGGCGATCGCCCGGTCGGATGCGTTGAGAGTTGCCAATAGGACGCATAGACGCGCTTGACGGATCGCCGCGCTGGTCGTTTGACGACAGTAGACATTGACGTGAGTAAATTGCCACAATGGATTCATAGAGGACGCGGCGGAAAAAGGGCGGCGATGTATCCCGGCTTTGCAGAGTGACGAATCTCACATGACGGACCAAACTAACGAGACGGCGAACGACAACGCGACGGATGGGATGCTGGGTGTTTTTGGTGGCTTCAACGAGGCGTATGCAACCAGCGTGTTGACGGGTGAATCAACGCACGATGGCGTTGAATCGAACGAACGGATCGCAACCGACCTCGAATACGACGGTCTGTTGTTGAACCCAGAGTTCAAGGTAAAGTTCGCGCCGGGGGTCCGAGTCCGAGGGCAGTTGCCGATCGAGCCGGAGAATCACGAATCGGATATTTCAGCGGATCAAGTCGTTCGCGTCGAACGACTGATCAACGCCATAAGAGAAGATGGCCATCAGGCAGCAGTCATCGATCCGTTGGGGTTGATGCCACGCACAGACGATCATCTGCGACCCGAACGTTTCGGCGTGTTGCATGAAACGCTCGAAGGGTCGTCTCAGTTGCTAGCCGAAGCCAATGATGAAATGCGTCCTTGGTTGGCGAAGGCGACGATTGGCGAGGCGATTGAGGAGTTGAAGTCCTACTACTGCGGCACCATCGGTTATGAATTCGATCATATCCACAGCGTGGAAGAACGGTCGTGGCTGCAAGACCAAGTGGAGAACCAATCCGCGATGCAGTTTATGACCGATACACAAAAGCTGTTTCAGCTTGAATTGCTCTCGAAAGTCGAAGGGTTCGAGAAGTATCTTCACGCGACTTTCCCGGGCAAGCGTTGGTACGGGATCGAGGGGTTGGACGCGTTAATTCCGCTAATCGATCAGATAATCCTCCAATCGGCCTTCAATGTGAAACAAATCGTGATGGGTATGCCGCACCGGGGCCGTCTGAACGCGTTGGCGCATTTGCTCGAGCAACCGTATGAATCCTTGCTGACTGGGTTCTTGGAGGGCAGGTTCGCGCATTTGGCTGCGATGGAGGCCGCGGGGTGGATGACGGATGTTAAGTACCACCTGGGATCTAGAGCCGACGTGGATGTGAACCAGGACGGGTCCACCGACATTCAGCTAAGGCTGTTGCCGAATCCCAGTCACTTGGAGATGGTTGCGCCAGTCGTTTTAGGTGCAGTCAGGGCAGAGCAAGACTCGGCCGCCGAAGGTGATGATCCGCAACTCGAAGCGATGGCACTGTTGATCCACGGTGACGCGGCGTTTGCAGGGCAAGGGATAGTTGCCGAATCACTCAACTTGGTGAACCTTGAGGGCTATAAGGTCGGAGGCGCGATCCACGTCATAGCGAACAATCAACTCGGATTCACAACTGAACCTCACGACGGATATTCGGGGCAATACTGCTCAGACATCGCCCGCGGCTACGAGATCCCAGTCGTTCACGTCAACGCGGAGGACATCGAGGCGTGTGCGCTCGTCGCCAAGATGGCCGTTTCATACCGATTGAAGTTCCGGAAGGATTTCGTGATCGATCTTGTTGGATACCGGCGACATGGTCACAACGAGAACGATGAGCCGAGGTTCACTCAACCTGCGACGTATGAAAGGGTCGGCAACCATCCGACATTGCGCGAACAGTGGGCGAAGCGACTGATCGACGAGGAAGTAGTTTCGCAGCGGCAGGCTGATGGTTACGAAACCGCAACCCTACAAGCGTTGAGCGACGCGATGGATTCTCTCAACGGATCCGGTGCTGGCGCATCGCGCCAAGAACCGCCAGATCTCGGACTTACTCCCGAGCCTATGCAAGGCGAGGAATATTCCGAAACTCCTATCGATGAGGACGCGCTAGTCAGACTTAACCGGACGCTGACAACGTTTCCAGACGGATTCGAATTGCATCCGACGGTCGAACGAGTTTTCGAGCGGCGCGCCGAGGTTATTTCTGACTCAAAACCCGGGATCGATTGGGCTCACGCGGAATCCTTGGCGATCGGATCGGTGTTGCAGGATGGGGTGGCAGTGCGTTTGACGGGTCAAGACTGCGCAAGGGGCACATTCAGCCAGCGTCATGCCGTTGTTTGGGAGGATCGCACCGGCCGAACTTATTGTCCTCTGCAGCAAGTCAACGGTGCGAAGTTCTCGATCTTCAATAGTCCACTTTCGGAAGCAGGGCCGGTCGGCTTTGAACACGGTTACAGCGTGTTCTCAGAGTCGAGTCTGGTTTTATGGGAAGCGCAATTCGGCGATTTCGTCAATAACGCTCAGGCGATCATCGATGAAATGGTCGTATCGGCCCGCGAGAAATGGGGACAGCGATCAAACCTGGTATTGCTGTTGCCACACGGTTACGAAGGGCAGGGGCCCAATCACTCACATGCACATTTGGAACGCTTCTTGGACCTCGCATCGAGCGGCAATATGCGCATCGCGAATCCAACGACATCGGCGCAGTATTTCCACCTTTTGCGAACACAGGCAGCGCTATTGAGCGAACCCGACCGTGCACGACCGTTGGTCGTGATGACCCCGAAAAGCCTATTGCGGCATCCGTTGGCCGCGAGTTCGTTGACTGAATTGACCAACGGCAAGTTCCGACCGATCCGCAAATTCACACTTTCGAAATCGAATCCAGACCGAGTGAAACGCGTCGTCCTTTGCAGCGGCAAGGTGTTCGCAGATTTGGCGACACATCCCCAAATCGGAGAAGTCAAAGACATCGGTTTGATCGTGATCGAGGAACTTTACCCGTTTCCTGAGGAACTATTGATTGATGCATTCGAATCGTTCTCGAACTACAAGGATGTGGTCTGGTTGCAAGAAGAGCCGCGCAATCGAGGTGCTTGGGATTTCGTCAGAACGCCGATCGCGTCGATCGTAAAGACGCGCGTTAGGTACATCGGTCGTCCGCGGAGCCCGAGTCCGGCTTCAGGATCAAACTGGCTGCACCGTCGGCAACAGGATCGTTTGATTCGGATAGCACTCAAACTCGATTTAGAGGATGAAGAGGATAGACCCGAGCTAGATTGAGAAACGCGCGCGTCACATCGGATAGGACAGGCATTTGATGGAAGAAATAGTCGCCCCAGATTTCGGCGAATCGGTTTTCGAAGCGTCAGTTGGAAAGTGGTTCAAGGCCGAGGGAGATACCGTCCAAATCGGCGAACCGATTGTGGAGCTCCACACCGACAAGGCAGTACAAGAGATCAACGCGGTTCGCGACGGAACCGTCGGAACGCTGCTGAAACAGGTGGATGACGTGGTCCGCCCAGGCGACGCGCTTTGCGAGTTTCAACCACGAGCTGCCGCTCGACCTCACTCGATCGCCGATCCAACTGAAGACGTCGCGATCGAAGAGCCTAACGCAGTGAGCGAACCCGAAGTCGTAGATGGGGGAGAGGTCGCTTTCGAAGAGGTGGTCATTGATGCGGTTGAAGAAGCAGATGTCGAAGATGATGGTTTCGTCGAAATCGATTTTGGTCAGCTGGTCGACACTGATTCACAACAAGCATCTCAAGACGCCACCGTGGTTGAGACGATTGATGAACCCGCCGTCGCAGTGACCAGCGAAGAATCTGGAATTGATGTTGCCGAGACTCCTGACCAAGACCAAGTGTCTGAACTTCGGCAAATGCTCGATGGCAAGCCCGTTCGGCGGGAACGATTGTCTCGGAGGCGACTGACGGCGGCACGTCGCATGGCGCAAGTCCAAGCCGAAGCAGTGATGACGACGACCTACAACGAAGTTGACATGTACGAAGTGATTCGTATCCGACGGGAATTTGGCGAATCGTTCATGGAAAGTCACGCCGTTAAGCTGGGTTTCATGTCGTTCTTTGTGAAGGCTGTGTTAAACGGTTTGAAATCGTTCCCGATATTGAACGCCGAGTTGGACGGCGACGAACTTGTGTACAAAGACTTCTACGACATCGGCATCGCGGTCGCCAGCGACCATGGATTAGTGGTGCCAGTCGTGCGCGAAGCGGACCAGAAGACGTTCGCCGACGTCGAGCGCGAAATCCGTGGATTCGGCGAAAAAGCGCGAACTGGGTCGTTCGCTCTAACCGATCTGGTCGGTGGGACATTCACGATAACCAACGGCGGCGTTTTCGGATCGATGATGTCGACGCCGATTTTGAACCCTCCTCAGGTTGGCATTCTTGGAATGCACAACATTGTCGACAGGGCCGTCATTGTTGAGGGAGAGATCGCCGTGCGGCCGATGATGTACTTGGCGGTCACCTACGATCACCGAGTGGTAGAAGGTGCCCAGGCCGTGCAGTTCCTGGTACGGATCAAAGAATCGTTGGAATCGGCCGAGGCGTCGATGCTCGGCGGTTAAACGATCGGGCGCCCAAACCCTTCAGAAACTGAAATTGGTTTCCGCTTTGTCTGCGATGTAGTTGCCGATTACCAGTGACGATGTAGCACCGGGAGAGGGCGCGTTTAAGACATGAACCGCGGTCGCGCTTTCGTCGATGCGAAAATCGTCCAGCAACGTACCGTCGCTGTGTACCGCTTGGGCGCGGACGCCGGACCCGCCCGGCGCAAGGTCGGACTTTTTGAGCGACGGCATCAGTTTTTGCAAGCTTTTCAGGAACACGCCTTTCCTCAACGATCGGTTCATCTCCCAAAGACCGACTTTCCAACTTTGCATCGACATCTTCCAGAAACCGGGGAAAGTTACGGTCTTGCCGAAGTCGGCGAACGAAAAATCGCGTTTGCGGTAGCCTTCGCGTTTCAAAGCCAATACCGCGTTAGGCCCAGCTTCCACCCAACCTTTCATCGTCTGTGTCAGGTGCACTCCCAAAAATGGGAAAGCAGGATCAGGAACCGGATAGATGAGGCCTTTAACCATATGTTCGCTGGATTTCTGCAACGTGTAGTACTCGCCGCGGAAGGGGATAATTCGCAATCCCGGATCTACGCCGCTCATCGCCGCGATCAGATCGGAATGAAGGCCGGCGCAGTTCACTAAGTATTTTGTGTCGATCTCGCCCGATGTCGTTTCCACGGTGTAGTTCGATCCGTCTGATCTGCTCCTGCCGTTGCTGATGCTCTTGACCTCGGAGCCATAGACGATTTTGCCGCCAAGCGATTGGACCTTTTCGCTGTACACATCGGCGACTTTTCGGTAATCGACGATGCCGGTTTTTGGCGCGTATAGAGCCCTGGTTCCCTCGACGAACGGCTCGATTTCGCCCATCTCAGCGCGATCGACGAGCCTCAGCCCATCGACGGCATTGTTGGTGCCCCTTTCAAAGAGGTCATCGAGCCGCGCTTCCTCGGCGGGATTAGTGGCGACGATGAGTTTTCCACAGGTCCAGACCGGGATCTCGTTATCTAGGCAGAACTGTGTCATACTCGCCCGGCCCTCGACGCAGAAACGAGCTTTAAAAGAACCGGGTTTGTAGTAGATGCCGGAGTGGATGACGCCGCTGTTGTGTCCCGACTGCTGGGATGCGGGACCATCCGCCTTTTCAATCACGGTCAACTTCAACCCCGGCCTGCGCTCAAGCAGTTGCATCGCCGTGGACAATCCGATGAGACCGGCACCTATGACCGTCACGTCTCGTTGTTGACCACCAATCAATTGTCTCGCCTCACTCGCTAAACACAAGTACGCAATAACGGCGTGCCAACTTGTACGTCAACACGCCCAAACATACCCAAGTTTAGCAGTGGCTCAACCGGCAACATCGTGATTGGGAGTTTTATGCTGAATAGGTCATGGCCGCCGAGAGCACTAACAATATGCCGCGCAAGGTGAATCTGTTCGTCACTTGCCTTGTCGACCAATTCGTACCGAGCGTCGGGATCAGCGTGGTCAACATTCTGGAGGAACGCGGGATCGAAGTGCACTTTCCTCCAGATCAGACCTGTTGCGGTCAACCAGCATTCAATAGTGGCTTCCGCAACGACGCGCGGCCAGTCGCGTCACGATTCTTGGACGTTTTTGAGGCGACGGATGGTCCGATCGTGTGTCCATCAGGATCTTGCGTGGCGATGGTTCGGAACTTCTACGAGGATCTGTTCCGAGGCCACCCTGACGAACTGGCTCGGGCCGAAAAGTTGTCCGAACGCATCTATGAATTTACGGAGTTCCTCGTCGACGTCTTAGGTATCGAAGACCTTGGTTTCCAAACCAATATTGACGCGACGTACCACCGTTGCTGTCACCTGTTGCGCGAACTTCACATCGACGAGCAACCTACATCGCTCTTAGCGAATCTAGACGGTTTGGAGATAACGCTGATGGAGCGAGATGAAGTCTGTTGCGGATTCGGTGGAGCGTTCTCAGTCAAGATGTCGGATGTTTCGACTGCCATGCTCAACGAAAAGCTAGATAACGTTGTGGCGACAGGTGCTTCGACACTGATAGCTGGCGATACGGGTTGCATCATGCACATGCAAGGGGGATTGCGGCGGCGAGGTTCCGATGTGCGGGTCGTCCACATTGCAGAGTTGCTGGACGCTAACTCCGAGCTGAATCGGAGTTCTATTTCGTGAAGTCCACCACAAAAGAGTTCCGGAGTGCGGCGTCCCGCGCGATGTCCGATGTGAGGCTCCAACAAGCCCACGAAGTGGTCTACAACGGCTTTCATCGCGCTCGGCTTGCGGCAGCGGGTGATACCGAGAATTGGGAAGCGCAACGCGATTTGGGCAAAGCGATCAAGGATCACACGATCGCCAATCTCGACTACTACTTG
>CAYRHG010000095.1:0-7656 GCA_964424025.1 uncultured Dehalococcoidales bacterium
CTACAACAAGCAGCCGCTGATGTACGCCGCCCTCGCGTCACAGAAGCGGCACATGGCGCTCTACCTCACCAACGTCTACGGCGACGGTTCGCTCGAGGAGTGGTTCCGAGAACGCTACAAAGCCACTGGTAAACGCTTGGATATGGGCAAATCCTGCGTACGCTTCCGAAAGCTGGATGACCTGCCCCTAGATTTGGTCGGCGAGACTATCGCGATGACGCCGATCGACGAGTTCCTCGAGATCTACAAGGCTTCGAGGTCGGGAACGAAACGCGGATAAATCTAACCGCGTTGCCTGATATCTCGCCTTTGGAACAGCACGAACGACATTCCAATCAATATCGCACAGAGCGACGCCAACACCACAGCGTCGATCCAATCCATCCCATTGTTCAGCGGGTCGTTGCCGAGATAGTAACTGAAAGGCGTAAGCCAGCCCAAATTGTCTAGCCCTTCGTTGAGCGCTCCCAGCGAGTTGAACAGGTGGCAAAACAGCGCCGCACCGATCGCGCCATAGATCGCGATCGACGTCCGCCCCGTCGCCGCGCTCAAAGCCAGAGCCAACGAACCGAACACCAAACCAACGAGCGTTTGAAGCGCAGCCGTTGCGGCGATGTTGCCGATAGACATGCCGAGGTCGGCGATCAGCGAACCGACGCTCACGCCCGCGAAAGTCACGAAGCCGATCAGGATCGCGAAGAACACCATCGGGATTACCTTCTCGAGCACGATCCGGTAACGGCTAATTGGGCACGCCAGAAGCAAAGCCATCGTCCGCCGCGATTCCTCCCCCGCCAACGCTCCTGCACCCATCACCACCGTGACGAGGATCACCGCGCCCGGAGCCATCAAACCGAACGTCTCAAGCGAATACCATCCTTCGGGCGTGCTCATGTCGCCGCCACCGAAGAGGGCTACGAGCTGCTCTGGCAACTGATCAAACGTAGCCAGTGTCTCCTCTGGTATCGATGCGTACATCGGACCCATCATCACTCCCTGCACCAGAAACATCACGGCGGCCGTGATCAGCACGAGCGTCTGGTAATCCGAAACCGTCTTCAACCAAATCGACGACACCCTCGCGGATCCGGCTAGTCGCCCGATCATCCTGTTCAACATCGGATTGCCGCGGATCCTGTCCAGCATCGTCGTCCCAACCGACTGACCTTTTAGATCGCGCCGGTTAAATCCAACTGCCGCAGCAACCAGCAACAAAGCCGAACCGCCGATCAGCAAGGCCAGATGTCCCCACGCGACCCCGTTATTGACAGGATCGCTGCCGTCGAAGTAGTACCAAGGCAGTAGCTTTGCTACGGCGTCTCCGCCTTGGATTAACGGCAAAAAGCCGACGCCGAAAAACGACAACACCAGAATCGCGGTGGTTGCGCCCGTCGCCGTGCCCTTGTTCCCCGTGATTGCACCGATCGCCAGCGCCAACACCCCGAAAAACAAACTATTTGCGAACAAGTGCAGCATCAGCGCTTCGACGTCCAAACCAGCGATCTGAACTCCGAGCACCGCGGCGATCGGGTGGACCGGTATCCACAGCGCGACGGTAGCCACGGCCACCGACATCACGAGCGCGCCCGTCTTCGAGAGCAACACGTAAGTCCGACTCTTGGGATTCGCAAGCAAAATGTCCATAGTCCCGTCGCGCTCCTCGCCCGCGATCGCCGAACTGCCCATCGCGAGCGATACGCCGGCTAACGTCAACGCACCCCAAGTGCTGAACATGATGTTTATCGCCAAACCGCCAACGTCGATGTCGTCACCGATGCCGATCAGCGACCTGAACGCCTCTGGCAATGACGTGTATACCGAAAGGTCGATCTCACGGTATGCCGACATCCCGAATAACAGGAACAACGCGACCGAAACAGCCGCGATAGCCCACGCGAGCCAGCGGTCAGTGGCCGTCTTGACAAATACGTTGGCGAACGTCACTACCGCTCCTCCTCTCCCTCGTCTTCGTGGTAGTAGGTCAAGAAGATCTCTTCCAAATCTGCCTCTGTGGTTTTGATATCTGCCACACCGTACCGTTTGGTGACAGTCGACAATAACTCGCCCATATCGCCGCCGAACGACATCTCGACGTGGTTGCCCGCGACGACGACGTTTCGCACGCCCCCGACACTCTCAAAGACTGACGCTTCAGCTTGTGTGTTCAGCACGAACTCCACCTCGCGCATCGACTTCGAGCGGAGATCGGCAACGGATTCGACGGTGATGAGTCGCCCATTTCGGATGATCCCAACCCGGTCGGCTACACGCTGAACCTCGGACAACGTGTGACTTGACAAGAAGACTGTCCTACCTTCATCAGAGACTTCAGCGACCAACTTCTGAAACTCCCGTTGGATCAACGGATCGAGCCCTGAGGTCGGTTCATCCATGATCAGGAGGTCCGGACGATGCATAAACGCCTGAATCACTCCAACCTTTTGCCGGTTGCCAGTCGAAAGATCGCCCACCTTTCTCGATAAGTCCGAATCTAGACGCTCCGCGAGTTCATCGACATACGACCAGTCCACTCCTCCGCGCATATTCGCGAAGTACATCAACGTGTCCATCCCGGTCAGATTTGGATAGAGCGCGAGGTCTCCCGGGATGTATCCGATGTGCCTGCGAATTTCCACCGCATCGTCATGAGTGTCGAAACCAAGAATCGTCGCGCTCCCCGAGGTGGGCCTGATCTCGTCCAATATGGTGCGGATCGTGGTCGACTTGCCAGCTCCGTTCGGCCCGAGAAAGCCGAACACTTCACCTTCAACGACATCCAAGTCCACATCCTCAATACCGAGATGCCTCCCGTAGTACTTCGTCAACCCAACCGTATGTATCGCAGACCGCGCTTCACGGTCCATTGACATCGACATGTGACCAACTCCTTACGCAGACTTTAGCAAATTCATAAATGATCGAATCTCCCGTACCACGATCATCACTTAACATCAACTGCCGATCTGCCCGATAATGTAGCCGGAGACAACTATGAATTTCGATGTGCAATCGCAACTCAACGCGATTGACCGCTCCGTGTCGTTCCTAGATCGCGACGGTCAACCCGCCGCCGAGGTGATCCTTTCCCGCGTATTCGACACCACGTTGCTGGATCTGTGGGATGCCATCACGAGCGCCAGACGAATCCCGCTCTGGGCCATGCCAATCACTGGTGAACTCAGACATGGAGGCGAATACCAGTTGGAGGACAACGCAAGCGGCACCATCGTAACGTGCGATTATCTCAACCACATCGGTCTATCTTGGGAGTTCGGTGGAGATACCAGTTGGGTCGACTTCCGGTTCACCCACGCGCGTGGCGACCGTGCCCGGCTCACAGTGACCCACACGGCAATTCTGTCGGATTTCTGGGACACCTACGGCCCCGGCGCGACAGGCGTTGGCTGGGAGATGGGTTTCTTGGGACTCGCACTCTACACATCCGATCCCAACTTCGTAAGACCCGATCCTGAAGAGTTCGCCTTCTCCCCAGACGGCAAAGCCATGCTCACCGGCAGCAGCCACGCATGGGCCCAAGCCGCAATCGCCGCCGGCACCGAACCCGACAAAGCCCAAGCCGCAGCAAACCAGACCACCGCGTTCTACACCGGCGAAGCGGCTCCGTAGGGGCAGGTTTGAAACCTGCCCTACCTCGGCAACCGCTCCTCCAACGACGGGAACTCTGGGAACGCCGCGTGCGGCGGCGACTGATACCAATACGCGACCGAGGCGATATCGTCCGCAAGCGGCTGAAACTTGCTCTGCGGTATCGGCCACCAACCCAATGCCTGAATCGTCACCCGCAGATCCTCTTCAAATCTGATCGGGTCAAGAACATGCCATCGATATAGGCTCCACTTCGGGGGACCATCGATCCCCGGATGCTTCAACGTATTCCCAACATAAGCCGTCGTGTAGACCTCCGGAAATCCGTAGCTGCCTAGAAAATAGTCCTCCGTGCCCGTGCCGCAAATCGTCGGAAACTCTTCATCGCCGTCCATGTAGAACTTGATCTCGCCTTCACCGAACCAACCATCCGATAGCTGCGTCCACGCCAAGAACGTACCTACGTACTGCCCTTGCCCATTCACCCCGTCGAGGATCGTGTAGTCGGGATTCGACCTATCCGTTACGGCGCGCCGCCACTGGGCGTGGAAATAACCCACATTCTCAGGCACCTCAGTCTCGGCGTATGAGATCTGATAGAAGAGCCTGACATCCTCCGTCCATTCGTTCGTGATCGTAACCTTAGCGTGCTCGCGAAACGGCATCGGCCAGTAGCAGTTCAAAGCCGAAGTCGGATTGACGACCACAGGCAACGAATTCACCGGCGCGAACAGATCATGCCCCACCGCGAAGAAGTCCGTCAGCGGAACCTCGACCGACGGCGAATCTTCACCATCCCAGTAAAACCTCAACACGCATCCGCGACCGCTTCCGCCCCACTCGCGCATCGTAGTCATCCAAATGTGCTGGACAACACCAGGACCCTCAACGTCCATCAGAGTGGCCGTCTCACCCGGTTTGATCCAAATAAACGGTCGCACTTTCCAACCCTGCCCCAAGTCCCGTGCAGGGCTCGAGATGTTGAACTCCGGACCATCCGGATCCGGCACCGCCATCCCGCCTCTGCCCTTCTCGCCCGTAGGATTCTCGGCAGAGATGGAGCGGGTGCGTGCGGAGGTGATGAGCGGGAGAGCGCCTAGTCCGAAATTCAATCCTGAGAACGGGTCCACGATACCTATGCCTCCATTGGATACCATGAGAATCTGTCGGTACTCTACTACGAAATCAACGCCCAATTTCGAGGCGTGGTCTAACCAAAACGGTCGACCACTCTCCTCATACATCCGAAGTCGCCGATCACGGTGCTGAAGATCTCACGCAAAACCTAATCAACAACAAGGAGCACTAGCGACTTCGCAATATGAGCTACGAAGTTACATTGCGCGCACCAAAACCAACGGATGCTCCTCCATCGCAGCCTCCGCTTCATCCTCCCAACCCGCACTAATCGACCCAACCTCAATCACCTCGAAACCAACCTCCCGTAACGTCCTCAAACTACGTTCCAACCCGTAGTTGCTCCAAAACATCGTCTCGCCGAAAAAGTCGTCTTCTGTGTAAGCCGGTTCATCTCGCTGGCTTAGCGTGCACAGGAAATAGCCGCCCGGCCTCAACCATCGGTGAACCCGCTCGAACAGCCCTCGATGCTCCTCACGCGGTAGATGAAAGATCGAGTAGAACGCCACTGCGGCATCGAAGCTGCCATCCTCGAAGTCCACTGACATCACATCACTGCAAACAAAGTTACCTTCCGGCACATTTCGCCGAGCCAAGCTGAGCATTTCCCGCGAAACGTCAACACCTGTGACTTGAAACTTCTCACTTAGTGCCCGAGCAATCGGCACACCCGCACCGCAACCCACGTCCAACACCGACATCCCGCCTTCTAACCGCTCCGTCAATCCGCGCAGCTCTAATCCGGCGTTCGATTTTCGCGACGCCCCGTACTCTTCGGCGCAAGCATCGTAACTTCGCTTAACCAACTTCTTGTAATCGACCAGTGGATCGTTCGCGGGTCTCATCGCAACATGCCAATATCTCGAATAGCCATCCGATCTATTGTGCCTGCAAACCATCCAGACTCAATACAATCACCTTGAACCTCTCTAAACATTAATCCCCCAACCTCATGCCAACTCACACCCCCACCACCACCTCTCGCCCCGTCATCTACGGCACCCAAGGCGTCATCTCCAGCGGCCACTATCTCACCTCGATGGCCGGGATGCGCATGATGCTCTCCGGCGGAAACGCGTTCGACGCCATCGTCGCTGCCGGTTTCGCCGCCGCGGTAACAGAACCCATCGCGTCGTATTCCTTGGCCGCCGAAGGCGTTTTCATGCTCTATCACGCCGAAAGCGGAGATTTGCTTTCGCTGAGTGGGCAAGGCACCGCGCCAAACAAGGCGACCGTGAATTGGTATCGAGATCAGGGCCTCGACGCCATCCCGACCGGCCCCGGCCCTGTGGCGCATCTCGCTTTCACCGTGCCAGGCATAGTCGCGGCCTTTTTGTCTCTACTTGAAAGGTACGGAACCAAGACCGTCGGCGAAGTGCTCGCACCGTCGATTCACTACGCCCAGCGCGGTATTCCCAACTACGAATACATGCTCCGCAGCATCGGCAACGAAAACACCCGCAAGCAGTGGGAGATCTACCCGCCGGGCGGCTCTGAGATCTTCTACGACGATGGTGCCGTCCCGACGCCCGGATCAGTGTTGGTCCAGAGCGGCATCGCCGCAACGCTGCGCAAACTCGTGGATGCCGAGATCGCGGCAGAAGGCCATCGTGCCGACGGCGTCCGGGCCGCGCGAGAGTCGTTCTACGAAGGCGAAGTGGCTCGCACAATCGCATATTGCAGCGAAAGCGTCGGCGGCATCCTAGACATGGACTCCTTGGCCAGTTACGAAGCCAAATACGAGCGACCCATCAAGACCAGCTTTCTCGGACATGAAATACACGGCCAACGCACTTGGACGCAAGGCGCAGTCCTGTTGCAGGCGATCAACATCCTCGAAAACTTCGACTTGCGTTCGATGGGCCACAACTCGACCGCTTATATTCATACCGTCAGTCAGGCCCTGAACCTAGCCTTCGCCGACCGCCAAACATACTACGGCGACCCCGATTTCGCTGAAGTCCCAATTGATGGGCTCCTGTCGAAGGAGTACGCGCGCAAGCGCGCCGCGCTGGTAGATTCGGACACCGCGTTCGCCGAAACTCCTGAACCGGGCGACCCGTGGAAACACTCAACTGCATCGGGTTTCCCCCGCTCGCGGGGGAAATGTCCGCAGGACAAAGGGGGCGCGAGCAGCGACGAAGTCGGCACGACGCACATCTCCGTCATCGACCGTGAAGGAAACATGGTGGCGGCAACGCCCTCCGGCGGATCATTCTCAAAATCGGTCTTCTTCCCCGAGCTCGGATGCGCACTCAGCACAAGGATGGAAATGCTCAACTTCGAGGACGACCATCCCAACCGCTTGGAACCGGGCAAACGCCCCAGAACAACACTAATCAACTACATAGTGTCAAAAGACGGCGAGCCCGTAATGACCGTCGGATGCCCTGGAGGCGACCACCAAGCTCAGGCCAACTTGCAGCTCATCCTCAACACCTTACTGTGGGGCATGAACCCGCAAGCCGCGGTAGAAGCACCCCGCTTCGCGAGCAACAACGTCGTCAACAGCTTCTACCCGCACTCCTACTTCCCCGGCCAGCTCGCGGTAGAACGCGGTATCCCGGAAAACGTCCGCGACGAACTAACCGCCAAAGGACACGAAGTCCTCATCGTCGACGGCGCCGGAGTCGGAGCCACAATCTCCAAACGCGACCCAAACACCGGCGTACTAGCCACCTCCGCCGACCCACGACGCGCCTGCTACGCCCTATCGTGGTAATCGACAAAGCGGCCAGCACAACCCCGTAAGGGCGATCCCTCGTGGTCACCCTACCAACTAAACCAATGCTGCCCCTTTCGTCCCACGAAAGGGGCGCGAGCAAGCGAAGCGACGCGAGCGGGGTATGCCCGGGGACGGGAGGGCCAGAACAAACCAAACCGCTGATCCAACCCATCCCCGACAACAATCCC
>CAYRHG010000096.1:0-8107 GCA_964424025.1 uncultured Dehalococcoidales bacterium
GTACCTACCGCTGATGCAGGATTTGATCGACAAGTACGACCCTAATGATCCGGACCCAGCAAAGGTGGACGCGCGGATGTCGGCAGCGGGTTACTCGAAAGATTCGGAAGGGTTTTGGACGAAGGACGGCGAACGCGTAGACATCACATTAGAGATCCCATCTTGGATTCGCCCGCAGGGTCCATTCCTCGAAAAGCAACTCCAAGCAGCGGGATTTGATGCGGTGTTTAAACAAGGCGAACCGGCGACGATCGGCGATCGGTTGCGCATGGGTGAGACCGAAGTCGTGTGGGTGCAATGCGGTTCCCTTAACGAGCCATATGACACGTTGAGGTCGTTCCACTCTAAGAACTCCGCGCCGCCGGGAGAGAATTACAAAGGCGCGGTACAGGGAGGCCGGTACGAGAACCCTGAGATGGATGCGCTGCTTGACGAGATGGAGGGTATGCTCCATTCGACCGACGACCCTCGATACGTAGAACTGGCCCGGCAGGGCATGGAGCTATTCTTGCGCGACATGCCCGTCATCCACATAGCGGAAGAATTGCACGTAACGGTATTCAATACGCGTTACTGGACGAACTGGCCCGGATCGGAAAACCCGTACATGGGACCATTCCCACCGTGGCGCGGTTGGTACCAGATCACTCTGAACCTTGAGCCGACTGAGTAACGGGAGAGAAAAACCGGTGTCGAGAGCAGGTTGCGGCACATCACCGCAACCTGCCCTTTTCGGTATGGCAACTCTCGCATTGGGCTGAATTCTGCTCTGCCCCGAGATTCCGACACGCCAAGGATGTACCAGCGTTCACGGCAGAGGTAACAGTCGTGTCTACATGATTTCTGAGGATGTGACACCCTAATGGACGCGGAATTCGGTAAACTACAGCGTCAGGATCGTAAATTCCCATCGAGCCGATTGGTGAGACTCGGCTTGTGAGTAATCCGTTGGTGAATCGCGAAAGATCGACAACCCAGGAGGACCAAGAATGGTAAAGCGAATTAGGAAATGGCAGCCCGCGGCGGTTTTCGCCGCCCTTGCTTCCTTGATTGCGTTGGCTGTGATTGCCGGATGTGGTGGCACCGAAACGGTTGTCCAGACCGTGGTAGTCCGGGAGGAAGTGGCGGTTGAAGTTCCCGTGACGGTCGAGGTCGAGAAGGAAGTCTTGGTCGAGGGCGAGACGGTCGTGCAGACAGTCGTCGTGGAGAAGGAGGTCATGGTCGAGGGTGAGACGGTTGTCCAAACGGTGGTGGTTGAGAAGGAAGTATTAGTTGAGGGTGAGACAGTTGTACAAACCGTGGTTGTCGAGAAGGAAGTTCTCGTCCAAGGCGAGACTGTTGTTCAGACAGTCGTCGTGGAGAAAGAGAAGGAGGTCGTCGTAGAAGTCACGCCGACTCCGGATCCGGGAGCCTTGAAGGACGTTCCTAGAAACCGAACGGTGGTCTTCACGCACTGGAGCGGTTCGTACCGAACGCAACACGACAACGTGGAGAATTTCAACTGGTGGTTGCCGGGTAACTCTCACGCTCGTCACGCGTCTGAGAAGGGTCTGATCGAGCACCTGTTTTACACGAACTTGAATGATGGGAGCATAGTCCCTTGGATGGGCGAGTCGTACCAGTACAACGACACTCTTGACGAAATCGACGTAAAAATCCGCGAGGGTGTGAAGTGGTCCGATGGCGTGCCTTTCACCGCACACGATTTCAAATTCACCATCGACATGGTGATCGCGAATGCCCCGGATATGAACCGATCGACGCTTTTTGCGGACAAGATCGAAAGCGTGACCGTCCACGACGACTTGAACTTCACGATGAAATTGACGCGTCCAGATCCGAGGTTCTTCCAAGAACAGTTCGGTTTCGGACATGAGAACCACGTCCCGATAGTTCCGAAGCACGTTTGGGAGAACGAAGACCCGCTGACGTTCAACAACTACGACCCTGCTAAGGGATGGCCATTGGGCACTGGCGCATTCAGGCTCGCGTTGTCGACGCCAGAAGTGCAGTTGTATGACCGTAGAGACGACTGGTGGGGTGCTGAAACCGGCTTCCACCCATTGCCGAAGGTCGAACGGTTGAAGTACATTCCAATTGCGAACGACGACATCGCAGGGCAGTTGTACATCAACAACCAGACTGATGCTGGCGTGCCGCTGTTGAAGGGAACGTTCGAAGCCGCTAAGAGTTTCAACGACGACCTTAGATCGTGGAACTTCGAGGGGCCAGTTTGGGGTGCTGCCGACGGTTGTAACTTCGTGTTGATCCTCAACAACCAGAAGAAGCACTTCAGCGACGTGAACGTCAGGTGGGCGATCAACCACGCGATCGACCGCAATGAAATTGCCGGGTTGGCTTACGAGGGTGGCGTTCCACCCGTCGTGGTCCCGATCTCGTCATACGGTGTGAAGCAGTACTTGCCTCTGGTGCAAGACATCATCGACAAGTACAACCCGAACGATCCGGATCCTGCCAAGGTCGAAGAACGGATGACGGGTTCTGGATATTCGAAGGACTCTGAAGGGTTCTGGACAAAAGACGGAGAACGGGTCGAAATCACGTTGGAGATACCCTCTTGGTTGCGACCTCAAGGTCCGTTCCTCGAGAAGCAGTTGCAAGAGGGAGGGTTCGATGCGGTGTTCAAGCAGGGCGAACCAGCGACAATCGGTGATCGGTTGCGCTTAGGTGAGACCGAAGTAGTTTGGGTCCAGTGCGGATCGATCACGGAACCATACACGACGTTCAGGTCGTACCACTCCAAGAACTCAGGGCCGCCTGGCGAGCGCTACATGGGTGCCGTGCAGGGCGGACGATACGAGAACCCGGAGATGGACGCAATCCTTGATGAGATGGAGGGCATGCTCCACTCGCCGGATGACCCGCGATACGTTGAGTTGACGCGGCAAGCGTTCGAACTGTTCCTGCGTGACATGCCTGTCATTCACATCGCTGAGGAGTTGCACGTTATTGTGCATAACACTCGCTATTGGGAGGGTTGGCCAGGCGTCGAAGATCCTTATGCTGCCCCGTATCCGCCTTGGACGGGCTGGTATCTGATCACGATGAATCTGGAGCCGACAGAATAAGAGGAGACCGAACGGCGACGCTTTAAGCGACGTATTAATCGATGGCGGGTTGCGGTTTCATCGCCGCAACCCGCCATTTGTGTTAGGTTGAGAATCCGTAATCATGTCGATCCGGCGAACAATATTTGCGTTGTCTGTGGCTGCGGCCTTCTTGTCTTTGGCAGTCATCTTGAGTTTGGCGGTAATCCTCGTGTTGGTCTTCGGTTCGTCAGAAGATAAAGAACCGGTCCGCACGTTGGTGCAGGCACCTACTCCAATGCCGCAGATAGCTACAGCCCAACCCACCGTGATGAGGGCGGTGTTGCCGACGATCGCGCCTGAGACACCGACGCCAGCGCCGACCGCCACACCTGGCGTCGCGCCGGTCATGGCGCCGGGGATGGCACCGGTGATGCCGTTCACCAACATCGCGCGTGAAGCGCTTGGGAAGAACGCGTTTGTGAACAACTGGCACCCCGGTTCGGCATTCTTCGACTTCGACCGCGACGGTGACATGGACTTTTACGTCACTCAGGCCAACTCTGATTCCGAGTTCCCAGAATCGCCGGGCGGACCGAATCTATTGTTCCGAAACGACGGAGCAAACGTGTTCACGGAAGTCGGTGAGGATCTGGGCGCCGATCTGTCGTTGGCCAACAGCACCGCAGTTGCTGCGTGCGATTTTGACAACGACGGGTATCAAGACCTGTATGTCGCCGGATACGGTTTGATCGGGGATGAACTCGATTACCGGTCCGCGGTAGGTAACGCGGCGTTGACGAACGCGATCAAGGACCGTTTGCTCAGAAACGTCGAAGGTGAACGCTTCGAAGAGATTACCGATTCCGCGTTCGGAGCCGACGTGAACGTGCAATCTGCAATAACAATCGCATGCGGCGACGTGAACAACGACGGCTGGACGGACGTTTTCGTGGGCAACCGTCTGGATCAAGATTTCATTCGCTTCGACGACCCGAGGCATCACGGACATTACAACCGCCTCTACATCAACAATGGAGATCTCACGTTTGACGACGTAACAGAGACGGCTGGTTTGAAGAGTCCGCCGATCAAGATGCTTGATCCAGACGGCGTGCCGATGCTGTGGGAAGATCCGAGTACAGGTGAGATGGTACGGGGGTACGATGCGTCGCTATTGGACGAGAACGGGAACCGAATCGGAGATCCAACGGGGCAAACTCTGGCGTCGATGTTCTTCGACCACGATTCAGACGGCGATTTAGATCTTTGGCTGGCAGACGACGGAGATACGCTAAAGGTCTATCGGAACGACACAGACGGGGACGAAGTCCGGTTTGCGTCAATCGAGTCCGAGATGGGGGTCGATGCGGTTGGAGCTTGGATGGGGTTCGCGTTGGGGGACTATGACTCGGATGAGGATCTGGATATCTTCATCACGAACATTGGGTATCACTTCTTGCTCTACGACGTGCCGCCTGTACCTTCAGGTGACTGCGCCTACAGCCACGCGTACGGATGGGGCACCTGCTACCACTTCTTGCTGAGGAACGACGGCGTCAAAGAAGACAGTGAAGTGGGAATGGTGGGCGATTTCAAAAACGTTGCTCCGCTAACTCACGTCGCGACGAGCCAAGCGTTTCCTCCTGAATCATTGGATCCCGAAAACATACTCCCTGTTTGGCGGGATGTGGAACAACCGGTCGGGCTGGCGGCGTACGACTTTGGTTTCGGCGCTGCGTTCTTTGACTACGAGAACGATGGGGATCAAGACCTTTACTGGCTGGGCGCCATGGGCGGCAGAGGAGAGGGTCCTAACGGCTTCAAGTACACCGGTTCCGGTCGGATGTTGCGCGGCGTTGGCGAGGGTAAATTTGAAGACATCACAGTTGAGTCTCAAATGCTAGACATTCAAGGCGTCAACTACGGTGTGGTCGACCCCAACAGCCCCGATTTCGACCGCGATCGTCAACGGATGGATCGGAAATTCCACGAAAACGGTAAAGGACTCGCTAAGTGCGATCTCAATGGGGACGGCACAGTGGACTTGCTCGGAACAAACAGCAACGGTCCGGTGTTCATCGCGGAGAAGACGATCGACTTCTTCCGCGGCCCATTGTTCCTGTGGATGAGCAACGCCAGCGAAGGTAACTGGATCACGTTGAAGCTGACAGGTCGCCAAAGCATCGACGGCACGGGCAGCAACGCTGATGGAATCGGCGCGAGAGTGAGGGTTGTCGCAGACGTGGATGGTTCAGGTGAACCGAAGACGCAGATTCAAGACGTTTTGGGAAGTTCCTCATTCTTGAGCATGAACTGCATTGACCTCCACTTCGGATTGGGCAGTGCGACAAAGATCGACCGCATAGAAGTGCAGTGGCCGAGCGGCGTGATGCAGGTATCGGAAAACATCGAACCTAACCAGACCGTTGAGGTAATCGAACCCGCTGGTTGATGCGGCGCTCTTAGCTTAACTGGCAGTTTCGGCGGTCTCGAAGACCGGATACTCGAAAGACTTGCCGATGTCGGGGTCATCAGCAACAGGTGTGTCACGGTAGAGGAAACAGCTGGCTAATTGGTTGGGTCCAATCGCGTATAGAGGGGGTGCGGACGCCGTGCATTCATCCATTGCGAATTTGCACCGAGGGGCGAACTTGCATTGATCGGTGATTACTGAACTCTCGTCGACCCTTTCCACCGATTCGTCATCCTCTTCACCCCATGCCGCTTTCGGATCCGGCTGAGGAACCGAATCGATTAGGAGTTGCGTGTATGGATGTTTAGGGTTCTGGATGACTTCCTCAACACTGCCGGCCTCTGCAACGGCGCCGCGATACATGACGATGATGTTGTCGCACATCTGGTACGCGGTCGTGAGGTCGTGGGTGATGTAGATGACGGAGATCCCGAAATCTCGGTTCAGATCGCGGATGCTACGCAGAATGGTGGCGCGCAGCGATGCGTCGACCATTGAGACGGGTTCATCGGCCAAGATGATGCGGGGACGCAGAAGCAGAGCTCTCGCCACCATGACGCGTTGTCGTTGACCGCCACTCAACTGGTGCGGATAACGCCCTAGCGTTTCGTCCGGTTGAAGGCCCACCATCCGCAGCGATTCGTTGATGCGTTCGCTTCGTTCTTGTGAGTTGCCAGCCAATTTGAAGTTGCGGATAGGACGATGCAGGACGTGGTCCACGGTGTAGAACGGGTTATATGCCTCGAACGGGTCTTGGAAGATCGGTTGAACTTCGCGTCTGAAATTCAACCAATCCCTTGACCTCATCCGTTGCACGTCGTCGCCTTGGTACATCACCTGCCCAGTCGTCGGAGGGATGACACCCAACAGCAATCTGGCTAAAGTGGTTTTGCCACTGCCGCTTTCGCCGGCGATGGCAGTGATGGTCGGACGGTCTTCGGGGATCGCAAAAGACACGTCCTGTACAGCGATCGTGACGTTCGAGCGATTGAAAAACCCGCCGCCGAATATCTTCGAAACGTTGCGGAGTTCGAGCAGGTTAGCCATTCGATGTCGCTTCAGTATGTAGGTGGCATGCCGTTCGCCAGTTAGGTCTGACTTCTATGTCCAACGGATCCGTGTCGCGGCATATATCCATCGCTGAAGGACAGCGGGGATAGAAGGCGCAACCTGAAGGCAGATTCAGTAACCGAGGTGGCATACCCGGTATGCCGACGAATTCTTTCTTCTGACTGAACGACGGGAGACTGTCGATCAGAAGTTTCGTATATGGGTGTTGCGGGTCTTCGAATATCTGGTCCACGGGACCAAGTTCAACCAACCTTCCGGCGTACATCACACCGATGGTGTCAGCGAACTGGGCGACTAATCCCATATCGTGGCCGACCAAAATGACGGCAGCATCGATGCCAGACTGGAGCCGCCCCAGCGTTTGCATTATCTGGCGTTGCACGACAACATCCAACGCGCTGGTTGGCTCGTCGGCGAGTATCACTTTAGGCGAAAGACAGGTGGCGATGGCGAGGACTGCGCGTTGTTTCATGCCGCCGCTGAGTTCGTGGGGGTACATGCTTGCAACAGCAGGCGACAGTCCGACGCTGGTCATCAGATCCGCGACTTTTTCACGTAACTCGCTCCGCGTTGGCTTTTTGATCAGCGAACCATCGGCATTCGCCTGTGCAAATGCCGACCCTGATGAAGCGCTTCGCGAGGTTGCGGATTCCTCCACGACATGATCCAAAATCCCGTCGATGATCTGTTTTTCGATGCGCACCACCGGGTTCAGGGAGTTCATAGCGCCTTGCGGCACGAGGGCGATCTCAGCCAAGCGAGCCCTGCGCATGTCGTCATCGCTTAATTGGAGCAAATCTCGAGTGCCAAGATAGATGCTGCCCGCAACGATTTTCCCGGGTGGCCGAGTCATCCGCATCAGCGCCGTCGCCATCGTGCTTTTACCGCTGCCAGACTCTCCGACGAGCGCGAGCCGCTCTCCCGCTTTGAGGTCGAAGGAGACTCCATTAACCGCTTTGACGTCGCCGGCCATCGTCTCGTAGTAGACGTGGAGGTCTTCGACGCGGAGGACGACTTCCTGTGCTTCGTCGGTGGTAGTTGCGGTTGATGGGTTAGGAGCTGTCGCCGTCGTCATTGATGGTCACAAATTCGAGGAATCGTGTGCTTAGCGCAGTATACAACCTTTGACTCAACCGTTGCGCAGGGAGTGAGATTCAGAGTGCTTTATTATGGGATTCATTCGATAGGAGACGCGATCGCGCATGAACAAACTGCACATTCCGAACGAATTCGTTGAGTGGGTTTTCGTCATTCTTGGCGTTACCGTAGCGGGCTTGGCCGGAGCTGGAATCAAAACTTGGCTGGACAACCAATTGGACGGTTCGGGCGTTGAAGGATGGGCTCCGGGAGTTGCAGCACTTGTGGTGTTTTTCGTGTTGGCGGTCCCGGTTTACTATTGGGCGTCTCGGAGCGCGCGTCGTCGTGGCGAAAACCCTTCGCCCGCGTCGGATGACGAAGCATCGGAAGACTGAGTTGCCGCATCCCTAGGCGTCCACAACACATAGCACCCGAA
>CAYRHG010000097.1:0-6244 GCA_964424025.1 uncultured Dehalococcoidales bacterium
CTCTGAACCTACAGCTGCCCCGCCCGAAGCTTCGCCTGATGCTGCTTCCTCAGTTGCTCGCGCCTGTGCGGTGGCTTGGACTTGCGCAGCGATTGTGTTCTTTCCCACAGTGATTCCAGCGTCTGGATCACCACCCGCGGCGATAACCGCTTCGGCGGTGGCGGTAGAGTTTTGAACCTTCAGATCGGCTTCAAACGTCTGGATTGTTTCGAATTGCGACGGGCCGCCGCAAGCTGTGATAGCCGTCGCGGCGGTCATCGCTGCCCAAACGGCGATTAAGAGTGCAACTACGCTTTTTTTCATCGGCACACTCCTCAAATGTCTTAAGCCACTTGCCGCAACCGCGGATCAAGACGATCGCGCAACCAGTCGCCGAAGAAGTTCATCGACAGCACCACCAAGAATATGGCGAAGCCGGGAACGAGCGTCAGGTGCGGCGCCTCAAGGATGTAGTCGCGGCCCTCGTTGGTCATTACACCCCACGCCGGCGTCGGCGGCTGAATACCCGCCCCGACGAAACTGAGTGTTGATTCTGCAAGAATCAGACCACTCGTGTTCAAGCTCGCGACGACGATCACGGTGTTCATGATTCCCGGGACTAGGTGACGCCAAATGATCCGGACGTCGGACGCACCTGCCACTCTCGCGGCTGCCACGTAATCCAATTCACGCAAAACGAACACCTGTGCACGGATCACTCGCACGAATCCTACCCACGCCACCAACATAAGGACGAACAGCAACATGTCCACTTGCCAAAGCAGTACGTCCACCTTGGCTCCGAACAACTGCGTTACCACTATGGCAACCATCAGGAATGGAAGGGCGTTCCAAACGTCGACGAACCTAGTCACCACTTCATCCAGAATGCCACCGTAATACCCGCTGAATAGCGCCACGGCGGTCCCAAGGATCATTCCAGAGGTTAACGAGAACGTCACGACCGCGATCGATATCCGCGAGCCGTGCAGGAGCCTGCTAAAGATGTCTCTGCCGGTATGGTCAGCCCCGAATATGTGTAACTTTCCGCACTGTTCGATGTTTTCCGAATCGACTCCACCATTCGGGTCGATGAACCCGCAGGATCTGTAGCTAAGTTCCTCGATGGTTTGTCCCCCAAGCGGAATGTACGCAGCTCTCGAACGTTCCCAAAGTCCGAGGTTTCGGTCGTGCGAGAACCCTTTATCACGCGGGAACGGCGCCACATAAGGCCCGACAATTGCAGCAACCAGCAACAAAACGAGAATGATCACCGGGATGATCGGGTAGCGGCGGATATAGTACCAGAGTTTGGCAATCGGGTTGGTCGTCTGACCGTAATACGCCGCCTGATCGCTTGCGATCGCAGCCGCCTCAGTAGTGTTTTCCGTCCTGTCAACTTCCGTTGCCATGCGCAATTACCTCAAGATTCCACGATTATTCGAGAAACGTCCCGTCTATCTGAGTCGGACCCTTGGGTCGATCACCGTATAGAGAATGTCCGCAACCGTGGCGAATACCAAGAAGTACATCAGGAATACGACGACTGTGCCGAGCAGCAACGGGAAATCGTTGTTTTGGACCGCGTCCTGCAGTGCGACTTGACCGATTCCTGGCCATGAAAACACTATCTCGACAACCAACGCGCCGTTCAAGAAACCGGCGAATAACAACAGCATCGAAGTTATCGGGGCAATCAGGGCATTGCGAAGAGCGTGTTTGAAGATGACGGTCGTGTTGCCGACCCCTTTAGCCCGAGCCATCTTTACGAACTCGGAGTCGAGAATTTCTAACATCGACGAACGCGTCAAGCGCATCAAACCGGCCGCCGAACCCCATCCGAGCGCAAGGCAAGGCAAAATGTATTCCTTCCAACGGAGCTCGTCAGGCGTTCTGCCGCCTGCTGGCATGGCGAAGAACCGCAGGAACGAAAACGGGTTGTCGTCAGCGAGCCCGTTGAGAGTGACCGAGAAAATCCAAATCATCACGATGCCGGTTACGAATGCCGGTGCCGCCTGACCCACCAAGGCGATAAAGCGCGCCAAATAATCGAATATGCCTCCCCTCCAAACCGCCGCAATAACGCCGGTTGGAATGCCCATGAGAACGGCTATCAACCACCCTCCGACGCCCAACTGCACCGTGGCACCCAATCGGCCCTTGATGATGTCCCAGACGTCAATCTGGAGGCCTAAAGAAACGCCAAAATCAAGACGGAACACACGCCCTAGCCATTCGATGTATTGGATCGGGGCCGGTTTGTCGAAGCCCAAACGGTCACCCAACCGGTTCCAGCTTTCCTGGGTGAGCCCATATCCGCTCTGAGGGACGAAAATCTCGCGCGGATCTTTGGGGTTTACGTGTACGAGGATGAAGATCGCCAAAGTGGCACCGAACACGGACACCAGCGACGTGAACACGCGACCTGCCAAAAATCGTAACATTGCGGGCTCCCGGACCTAAGTGAAGTTGATCCTGTGCATCCTCTATGGGTGTCTATTTCGGTGATCGGCCATCGTCAGGGCGTGCTCACCCCGTCCAGCATTCGCCGGTGTTCGATTTCGAATCGAATTTCGCCTTGTGCCGGATGGCCGATCCAATCGACACTTTGCGCGGCAATGGCGATGTGCGGTCTCAAAGAATTCCGCACACCGCCACTACCTAGATGGACGGAGCCCGAAGCCTAACGGCATACGGGCTCCGTGCCAACGTGCTCATCTCGGAGCTACCTGAGTACGATGAACTCGGGGTTACTCGAAATGTTGCTGTAGTGCTGTTGGCGACCGTTCCAAGAAGCGATTCTCGGACCAGCAACCACACCCTTCGGAACCTGGACTACGCCAGCGTACTGAACCCAGTACATTGACCAGTCGACCCACTTCAGGTGAGCTTGCTCACGTGCAGCCTTGTCCTTTTCGGCAAGGATCTCGAAGAGCCACTTGCCACCGGGCTGCGACTCGAAGCCTACGCCCCAACCGGGTCGGCTGGATGACGTGTCAACGGTCGGCAGCGGCCAGTCGAGCGGGTAGACGTTCGAGTGAACGTCGCCGTTCTTGAAGACAGGCAGGTACTGCACTCGGCGGCGCATTCTCTGGGAGATGACTCCACCGTAGTCTTCGATCAACTGGTTGATCTCGATGCCTAGCTGTTCCCACTGGGAGGTGATGTAGTCGGCGACTTCAAGGCTGACTTCACCAATCTCCGCCACGTAGGCCTGCAATGTCATGCTTTCGATGCCTTGGCGCTTGCCGTCGACAAGCGGATAGCCGGCGGCGGCTAGTAAGGCGTCGGCCATTGCGAGGTCACCGTTCGGCAGAGTCCACGGGTTACCGTTTTCGAAGATCGTGCCAGCCGCCAAAGGCGAGCAGTCGATCTGGTTTCCTAGCCAGTCCCAGCAACCGGTAGTTCGGTCGGGGTCCCAGCCGGGGTACTCGGGGCCCATGTACTCGGAGTAGATCGGAGTACCTTTGCCGTCGAGGAAGACGTTGTTGATCTCGTTACGGTCAATCGCGATGGCCTGTGCGAGGCGGACCAGGCGGGCCTGTTCCATGTCGCTGATGCCGGGCGGGTTGTCCGTGTCGGCGTACGGTGCGTTGCCGCATCGCTCGTGACCAGGTGCATCACCGTCCGTGCAAGGAGCGTCCTCGGTTCCCCAAGGGTTGCCGATCCACGGGTAGTCCTGAGTGTACGGACCCTCGTTGGGGCCGGAGCCGCAGGCGTTGTCGAATGCGTCCGCACTGCGGTCGTCTCCGCAGGCCCAAGGCTCTAGCGGTTCACCAGTTCGTGCGTGGGAGTGTTCCCAGAGCAGACCCGGGTACATGATCGACTGTCCGACGAAACCGCCAGGCATGGTCTCAACAAAGCGGAAGCCTTCTTGGACTACGCCGGGAACGAGTTTGAAGTCCAGCGACGCCAGGTCGGCTTCGCCGTTGCGGAGCATGGCGATACGAGTGTTGTTCTCAGCGACCTGGATGTAGGTGAACTTGTCGAACGAGGCGGTGGTTCGCCAGTGGTCGTCAAGAGCCTCGGTCGTGCATCGGTCGCCAGGTACGCAGTGTCCCTGGACGAACGGGCCGGTGCCGATGTGGTGCTCACGTGCCCACTCAACGCCCATCGAGTCTGCGTGCGCGAGGTAGTAGAGACCTCGTGCCGCGCTCAAGCAACCGAACTGCGAAATCGGGAGGCAGAAGTAGACCGGCGAAACCAGTCCAATCTCCACCGTCATGTCGTCGATCTTCTTGGCTTCCAAGAAGATCGCTGCGAGGTCACCCGAGTTTCCATAGGTGGTGTCGGGGTTGGTCGTGGCGTTTGACTCGTTGAAGTAGCGGACGACTGAGTCAGCGTCTACCACTCCGAAGTCCATGTCCTCAAATCCAACGGGCGAGTTAAACGGGATGCCGCCGCCTTCCGGGTGCGAGCGCATGGTCATGCGAACGCGAGTTCCGGCAGGGTCGATGTCCCAAGTATCGACGAGTTCAGGCGTCATCGGGTCGCCGTTTTCGAAGTGGAAGAAGTACTCTTCCACACCGCCACCAACTGTAGGCGTACCGGCGTACGGGCCGATGGTCGGGAGACCGATAACGGCGGACACACGACGGGTCGCGAACGTGATCTCGACGTCCTCTTCCATAGCCTTGGGGGCCATGGCTTCGGCGGCCTTCTCGGCCGGGCGCGCGGTCGCTGCCGGTGCGGCTTCTGCGGCTGCCTCACCCTTCATTGCGGGGGCTGCAGTCGCTGCCGCCGCGGCCTTCTCGGCCGGGCGCGCGGTTGCCGCAGCTGCCGCTTTGGCGGCTGGAGCGGCGGTTGCCGCTGGCATGGCTGTAGCTGCCGGGCGCGCGGTCGCGGGAGCTTCAGAGCTACCACAAGCGAGCACGAACGCAGTTGCTGCGACGGCTACCGTCAAGGGCAGGAATCCCCACCGCTTGAGTAGATAACTTAGTTTCATTAATGAACCTCCTGTATTGTGCCGCCGGGGCTGGTTCTGTAGGTGCGGATCCGCCGCACCTATACCCCGACCGACTGTTCACATCGCCGCGACCACGTCAATGGCGCTTGCAACTTCGCAGAGTATACAGCATTCCCCACGTAACGCGGCTTACAATACGCGGGTAAATCTAGCATCACATCAGCCGTTTGTCAACTCAACACGGCTATTTCTCAAACTAGATAGGAGCCCATGAAACCCGAATCTGATGCCAGCGCCTCTGATGCAACACGCAAGATCCTCGACGGCAAATGTATCGTCGTCACCGGCGCCAGTTCTGGTATCGGTCGAGCCACTGCCGAAGTCGCCGCCAGACACGGTGCAAACGTCGTCGTCGCGGCGAGACGGGCAGAATTGTGCGCTGATGTCGTCAATGGAATCGTCGACGCGGGCGGAAACGCTACGTACATTCAGACCGACGTGACGGACGATGCCGACGTTGATCGGATGATTCGGCACGCGATCGAAGCCTTCGGTGGCATAGACGGCGCGTTCAACAATGCAGGTGTGTTGTTGGATATGGGCCGCATTCATGAAATCGATGATGAGGTCATGCGTCGTTCATGGGAAGTCAACGTCATGGGAGTTTGGAACTGCATGAAGGCTGAACTCGAGGCGATGATCCGACAAGGCCGCGGAGGTTCGATCGTCAACGATTCCTCGCGCAACGGTCTGCGCGCCGATATCAAGCGACCTGCGTATACGGCTACCAAACACGCCGTCAGCGGCTTGACCAAGGCCGCGGCGTTGGACTATGCGCGGATGAACATCCGGGTCAATGGGATATGCCCGGGACCGATCGATACTGACATGATGATTTCGGTAGATGGAGGCGACGTTGACTTCCGGCGTAGGATCGAGTCTGCTGTGCCGCTCGGGCGATACGGTGATCCTTCCGAAGTTGGCGAACTCGTCGCTTGGTTGCTGTCCGATAACGCATCGTATGTGACGGGTCAGATGGTCGGCATCGACGGCGGGTTGCTCGCGACGTGATCTCTCTGCCCGAAAGACGTCTGATTGAGGCGATCCACGACACGCCGACCAAGGCCTGTCTCGTCATAACGGGAGCCGGCACGAGCGCGATCTCAGCGCTTTTCGCTGTATCTGGCGCTTCTAGAACCGTGATCGATGCTCAGGTTCCATACTCGCGGTCGGCGCTGAATGACTACGTCGGTGCCGCAGCTGAACAGCACGTTTCGAAATCTGAAGCTGCGTTGATGGCGAAACGCGCGTTCCAACGCGCGGTCGAGCTGAGCGATGCCGAAAGGCAGCAGAGTCATC
>CAYRHG010000098.1:0-11900 GCA_964424025.1 uncultured Dehalococcoidales bacterium
GCTTGCGGGAGGCAATCCGCCCGTACAGCGACGGAAGGGAGTGGCGGAGTGGGGAGGGCCGCCCACGGGTCGAGAGCGGCAGAAACCAGCGCGGCGGGGGCAGGAGGACGCATACGGGAACGGTTAGACCGACCGCACGCCGGTGTCCCTCGACGGCAGGACGTGGACTTGTCCGTGTCCGCCCAGTTGGGGCGCTCGGGGACTTCGCCGAGAAGATCGAATAAAAAATCGTCCGCGAGTTCGTGGACGAGACGAAGAGCGGACGCGTGACGACCTGCACCGACTTCCAATGGATGATCGACGAAACTGAAAGGACCAACATCCCCTTCGAGGAGAATCTGGTCTGGAAGTTCAGCCGCTTCACCCGCTAGCGGGAGCACGCCGTCCGCTTTAAGTCCATGCTAGAGCGGTACGGTATCTGCCACCAAACCTGCAGACGATGGTCCTGCGGGATAGCTGGTGGAGGCATCATCGAGACCATCGACGAATTCTACAGCGGGGATTTGGCGATGAAGGTACTCCGTGGTACCGGGGAAGCGGTCTTCCGAGGCATATGGGTCGCTCCCATGGAGCCCTACGGCTCCGAGAAGGTCAAGGCGCAGGACGGCCCGACGAGAAGCCCAACCTCCAACCGCACCACCAAACGAACGGCATCGTCTAGTGCTAACGGTGCAAGAGGACGCTTTCTCGCCGGTAATCCAGCAGCGGCACTATCCCGACTACGTCTACCACTCCTTTGTCGGGCGCGGCTCCGGCTCCTGCGGTTCACCCAAGTTGGACGTCCGGCAGTTCGAGGGACTGGTCGTCGGCCTGATTCGATCCAACATCCTGACTGACGGCAACAATCGGACATTGGCGACGTGCAGGCAGGCTCGACGAGCTCTACGTCTACGACGTGGTGGAGACAACGACCGAATTCAAAATGGGCGACTTCGTCCGCCGCATTTGTGGCTACCGGGAGCGAAAGGAGCGCCTTGAGGTACGCGGCGGAAAGGACGCGGCCAATCCGGGCCCGGCCCAGCGCGATCCTCGACGATGTCAATACTATCTCGGGCTAAGCTCGGGTTGTGAGCAGGTTCCGGACAAAGAGCGAGCTGCCAGAACGCAAGGCCTTCTTCGAGACCTTCGTCAAGGGGACCGAGTTTCTGTCCCACAACGCCATCGTTCGCAACTCAGTCCCCATGCCCGAGGACAACTCGACTCCCGGAATAACGTCCAGAAGATACCGCTGAACTGCTCAGTGGAATCTTCCGAATAAGGTGACCCGCCAAAAGGAATTCGAATCCCAATTGAGACCCGCATGAACGATCCGATTCGGAGGAGCGCGAGTCGTGACGGCCACTCAGCGTTTTCGAGTTGCTCGCGTACCCGACGAGGACAACTATGGAATGTCGACCCGGCAATCGTCCGATCTGCAAGCCGACGTCCCAGATCAGGTTAGCCGAATCTGCTTGGTTCGTGGGCGTGAAGCAGCAAACGTAGATGCGTAGAGCGCCGTCAAAACCTTTCAAGTTGGGCGATTCTTCTTAACGCTGGGTGATCATAGCCCGGCAATCGAGGTTTTCCACGCACCGAAATCTGGCAATTACTCAAACTTGATAACCGATTCGAACACGGTTCTACCTATAGTAAGCCGTGGTTCACCAGCCCCTGATTCCAAGAGGCGATGTCGCTTCGCGGGGACCACGATCAACGTTCGGCGCGTCGAAAAGCAGTCACTCTCATATGGCGTTTGGGTACTGACGCTCTACACTCGGCGTCGGTAGTTGTTTGGATTACGCAAACTCACGGCGACTCATGCATGGCTGAGGCGGCGTCCGAATTCCACAACTGTCGGTCGGTCAGGATCTATTCCCGTGTTCGCCTTGACATCCCGATTAAGCCCCATCGCAGTGCGTACCAATTCCTTAGTGGTCGTCGGGATTTCGCGATTAGAAACCGCTCTTAACGCCTGAGTGCCGAAGGGAAGAATCGCCCAGCCGTGTTCGGCAAAAGCCGCGATGGATCGATTCTCCAGCGGCTCGATCGCCGTGCCGAACCTCAACCGCGGATTTCGTCGCTTCAGTGTAAACTTGCGCTGTAATCCATACATTGCGGCAAAATGTTGCGTCGATTTCGTTCTATTGAAATGCGTCGGTAACGCGGCCTTAATTGAACACATTCGACCCGCACTAAACGGCGCAAGGAGTCGCTTGTTGAAGGAAGGAAACGGATCATAGTCATGATTAACGCAATACGAATCGGCAAGTTCACCCCGTGGTTAATCGGTTTGGTCGCTGTCTTTGCTGCCACCGCCGCGTGCGGTGGCGAAACCGTCGTACAGACCGTGGTGGTAGAGAAAGAAGTGACTCGAGTCGAGAGAGTCGTAGAGACCGTCGTCGTCGAAAAACCGGTCACTCAAGTCGAACGGGTCGTAGAGACGGTCGTCGTTGAAAGAGAGGTCGCGGGTGAGACGGTGAAGGTTGTAGAGACCGTCGTTGTCGAAAAACCGGTCACCCGTATCGAAAAGGTCGTCGAGACTGTTGAAGTCGAGGTCGAAAGGGTTGTAGAGGTTGAGAAGCAGGTCGTAGAGACCGTCGTCGTTGAGAGGCAGGTGATTGCCACCGCGACGCCGCGCCCGGCCGGCCAAGAGATTGTGCCCGCCGAGAACAAAGACCTCGTCCTCGGGGTAAACCTGATACCGCCGCCGATTTTCGTGCCTTCGTTCATGAACTTCCAAGTCGAGACGTTCCAAGCCATGGGTATGTTTGAAGGATTGCTTCATGCGGCGCACGTCGATCCTCCTTTGGTCAACCGCGACTACAGCCTGTACAACGAAGGAATCGCCGAATCCTGGGACTTGGCGGAGGACTTGAGTTCGCTGACCTTCCACCTTCGCGACGACGTTTACTTCCACAAGGGTTGGGGACGCGTGACGGCTGAAGATGTTGTTTGGAGCTTCGAAAGCGTGATGAGCGAAGGAACCCGCTCAACCCGGGGCCCCCAGATTCGAGAATGGGTGGCCTGGAATTCGACGGAAGATTCCGGCTGGAACGTGATTGATGACGAGACTGTTCGCCTAGACTTGCAGGATCTCCTGCCGACATGGGCCACCGCGTTCAGCAACGTGGGCGGCGGCACACCAGTGATTGTGTCGAAGAGGCTTTATGATGAACGAGGCGAGAACTCCGCACTTACCACGTCGGTCGGTACCGGCCCGTTGAATGCGGTGGAGTGGGTGTCAGACGATCACATACTCGCCGAGCCCTTCGAAGAGCACTATCGCATTGTTCCGAAAGTCAATTCGGTGCGATGGGTGCTGATGCCTGAACCAGCGACGCAGATCGCGGCGTTCAGAGTAGGCGAGATCCACATGGCTCCAATGGCACCAAGATTCGCGGTACCGGCGTTGGAGGGTGTGGAGAACTCGTGGGCCAGAGAAGTTGGGGCAGGAAACCCGCAAACGGTACTCTTCGCCGGCAACTTCTGGGCGACTACGCACCCGGCAACCGGAGAGACCGAGGACACTCACGGAGCGATCAACCAACGAGAAGGATTCCTGCCGGACGACGATCATCCCTGGATCGGCGACCCGAGCGACGAAGCCTCAATGGAGGAAGCAAGAAAGTATCGCTGGGCACTGGCGATGGCAGTAGATCGCGAACAACTCTTGCGGGATGCGCAGGGCGGATTTGGATGGGCAGCTTACACCCGCATCGACGTTCACCCCGGGAACCCCCTGTGGAAGGACGACTGGTTTATTCCTTACGACCTGGAGCTCGCGAGGCAGTACATTGCCGAGTCGAGGACTGGAGAATGCGGAAACTTCACGATGCACATCGCAAATGATCGTGCGATGAACTTCGACGTTGGCCAGGCGATTGGTCAGTTCTGGCGCGCCCTTGGTTGCGAGGTCGAGTTCGATCAGACCGGCTACCGGACCGCACGTCCGAGACTCGTAAACCGTCAGAAACAGATACCATGGATGCAAACGATTGGCCGTGGATTCTTGCCCGACGCCAGAATATGTTGTGGATGGCCGTCCGCAGGTTACAACGAAGGCATGGAGTGGCCCGACGAGATCTACAAGAAGGCACTTTCGAATCTGGACATCGAGGGCACCACGTACGAGCAACGTGTCCAGACCAATATCGAAATCCAGGACTGGTTTACCCACTGGATGCTGGTGTCGCCGTACACGGTGCTCCCGACCATTGTGGTCATTAGGCCTGAAGTTGCGGATTGGACTCCATACGGCACGTCCGGTCCATTGGTCAATAACCTAGCCAGCGTAATCATGCGGTAGATGCAGGCGAACACGCCCGATTTATACTGCGAGCGACCAAGTCTCCCTGATACCCGGGGCGGCTTGGTCGTCCCGCGCGACGGCGTTGGAGGACGGAGAACATAGTTGAAGCGATTCCTCGCAAAACGGCTGATCGCGTCGATCGTCATCATGTGGTTCGCCACGGTGCTCGTGTTCAGCCTGTCCCGAGCCGCCGGGGATCCGACTTACCTCTTTATCAGTGAGTACACGACCGACGAGGTGATCGCCGAATGGCGAAAGGAATTCGGCCTTGACCGTCCGTACCCTATCCAGTACATAACGTGGTTATGGCCGGCCATCCGAGGCGACTTCGGCGCGTCCTTGAATGAAGCGCGTCCCGCGTTCGACGTAGTCGTACAGAAGGTTCCCGCAACGCTACAATTGGCGGGCGTTTCTTTTGCATTCGCGATTGCTGTGGGTATTCCCATCGGCGCTCTCTCGGCCGTACGCCGGGGATCATGGTGGGACCTCATCGGGAGGGTCATCGCCCTGATTGGCCAGGCCACGCCGAATTTCTGGATGGGGATAATGCTTGTCCTCTTGTTTTCAGTGCAATTTGAATGGTTACCCACGTCAGGTCGGGGTGGTCTGGATCACTACGTGTTGCCAGCCATAACTCTAGGTTCGGGATCCGCCGCTGGGCTGGTCAGGTTGACACGTTCCGCCATGCTGGAAATGCTCGATTCGGAGTTTGTGAAGTTTGCCCGAGCCAAAGGCGTGTCAGGCGAATCCGTCGTATGGAAGCACGCTTTCAGGAATTCATTGATCGTGCCTATCACCTATGCCGGGCTGATCCTCGCAGGCTTTACGACCGGGACTGTTGTTGTCGAAACGGTGTTCGGTTGGCCCGGCTTGGGTCGTCTCGCCGTCACAGCCACAAACGACAACGACTTTCCAGTCATGAGCGCCACAGTGTTGCTGTTCACCCTCATGTACATCATCGTCAACTTTGTGGTGGACGTGTCGTACGCCATTATTGACCCGCGAATCAGGCGAGCGTAAGCAGCGAAGATGACTACCGCCAGAATCGAAGCTGACATTATCAGTACCAACGGAAACGGCCGAGGCGTGCCCAGTCAGGTGTGGTACGTAATCCGCCGATATCCGGTGCTGCCGGCCATCGTCCTAGTTGCGGTGGCGTTCGCCGCTACATTCGGACCGTTGCTAACGTCATATGACCCACAGTTTGGCGACTTGTCTGCCCAAGTAACACCACCATTTTGGAACGAAGGAGGATCGACGGCACACCTATTGGGCACAGACGCATTAGGTCGGGACATCGTCGCGCGCCTGCTTTACGGAGCTCGCCTTTCCCTGACGATCGCCGGCATCGTACTCGTGACCGGCGGCGCTACTGGGACGCTGCTAGGCATGATCGCAGGGTATTTTTCTGGGTGGATCGACGAGGCGATCATGCGCTTCGTGGATCTGACTCTGGGAGTCCCTTTCATCCTTGTTGCGCTCGTGGCAGTGATTGTGTTCGGCGCCAGTCTGGAGTTGATCATCGTTCTGTTGGTGATATTCAGCTGGAGTGGTTTCGCCCGCCAAGTGAGAGCCGAGACGATCAGATTGAAGGAGATGGAATACATCTCCTACGCCATCCTGTCTGGCGCGTCGACGGTCAGGATTTTCGGACGTCACATATTGCCGGGGGTGTTCAATACCGTACTCGTGATCGCAACGTTGCAGGTCGGCAGTCTGATAATCGCGGAGTCTTCGCTTAGTTTCTTGGGAGTCGGAATACCTGCACCTAGACCGGCATGGGGTGTCATGGTGGCAGACGGTCGGAATTTCGTAAGCATCGCCTATTGGATCGCGTTGTTCCCAGGTCTCGCCATATTCTTACTGTCATATGCCCTGAATTTCATTGGAGACTGGACCCGGGATCGTCTGGACCCCCGTTTGAGACAGATCTAGGAGCGGATAATGTGCTGCACGACGATAGAAACTGCAAACTGAGGACAGGTGGAGGCATATGACTACGGTAACAGCAACAAATATCGCGCTGGTGGGCCATCTGATGCGCAGGGCAGGCTTCGCCTTGCCGGCTCACGAGCTGGAACGACTTGCCAAAAAGAGTTACGAAGCGCTGGTAGATGATCTGGTCGATTTCGAGAAGTTCGATCCGGTCGATATGCATTTCTTGGAGCGGTATCACTCCGAGTTTGCCGACGGTGAGGGTTGGTCTCCGCTGCTAATCATGTATCGCATGATCAACTCCAAGCGGCCGTTGCAGGAGAAGATGGCGCTCATGTGGCATGGCGTCTTCGCAACTGGCACCGCCAAGGTGACCAACGGACCTATGATGCTGCAACACTACGAGATGTTGCGCGAGTTTGCCGTGGACAACTTTGCCGAGATCCTGAAGCGGCTCTCCCGAGATCCGGCGATGCTTTTTTGGCTCGATCAGCAAACGAATCATGCGACCGCGGTCAACGAAAACTGGGGCAGAGAACTGTTGGAGCTGTTTTCGATGGGTGTAGGAAACTACACCGAAGAGGACGTTAGAGATTGCGCCCGGGCGTATACCGGATGGACGATCGACCAGGTCATTCCAAGATACCCATTCGGGCAGCAGGGCGGCGCGTTCGTGTATCGAGACGACGACCACGATGGTGGTCAGAAGTCATTCCTGGGGCATGAGGGAGATTTCAACGGCGACGATATCGTGGACATCATCGTCGAACATCCTGCCACGGCGCAGTTCGTCGGCAGGGAGATCCACAATTTCTTTGTCTCAGATCAGCCGATTCAGAGCGAAATCGACGCTATCGCCGAAGCCTATACAGAAAGCGTAGGGGAGATCCGCGAGGTGATGCGAACGCTGTTCAACTCCGATTTCTTTAAAGAGGCTAGGTTCACCCGCGTGCGTAACCCGGCTGAGTACATCGTTGGCACGATTAATCTCACGGGCGAATTACGCGATCCGTACGAGTATGGCCTTCACGAATTGCCTCAGAAGTCGACGCTGATGGGCCAACAGCTGCTAAATCCGCCGACCGTCGAAGGGTGGCACACCGGAAAAGAGTGGATCGATTCCGCGCTGCTTATGGAGCGGGTGAACTTCGCTGTCGAACGCCTTGGCAACCCCGCTGCACAGGGTGTCCGAAAAATGATGGAGCGAATCGCGGTTGGACGCGACCGGCTCGAACCGGAAGAGATGCTGGACGCTGCGCTTTATGAATTGGGCGCTTTGGATTTGGAACCAAAAACCCGCACGGCTTTGCTGGAGGAAGTCGGCACGAATGAGCCAATCCAATGCCATGGCGCAAACAGAGGACAATTTGAAGCGGCGATCTTAGAAACATTCGAGTTGATCACAGCCTCACGTGAATACCAACTTGGTTAGCACCCCAAAGACCGAGTTGCCCGATCAACGGATAATCCGATACAAAAAGGAAGCGAATCATGGCGAGTAACAGCTCGATAGTCAACGGAAACCATAACCGGGCAAACCCCGTGTTGGTAGTGTTGCAGCTCTCCGGAGGCAATGACGTGTTGAACACGGTGGTGCCATACGGTGACGGCCTCTACTACGACTTCAGGTCCACGACCGGTATCCCGGAGGATCAGGTGATCCATCTGGACGATCGCTTTGGACTTCACCCCGAGATGGGACCGATCAAAGACCTTTGGGACCGCGGAGATGTCGCAATCGTAAACGGCATCGGATACCCTGAGCCGGACAGATCGCACTTCCGCTCAATGGATATCTGGCACACGGCCGAGCCCGAGAAGATCGTCTCGGATGGCTGGCTGGGCAAGGTCATCAGAGATCTCGATCCGGACAAACAGAACGTATGCACAGGTGTGAGTTTCGGTACAGGGTTGCCAAGGGCGATGTACCTTTCTGGAACACCCGCGATGTCGGTCGCTCAGCTCGAAGGATATGGCCTCCTGACCTCGATGGCCGGGGAGAAGCAACGGCGAGCGTTGAATGCTTTCACTCGGATGTACACACCGGAAGAGATCGACGAGCAAAGCATGCTGATGGACCACATCGGCCAGACCGGTCTTGACGCCATGGCCGGCGCCGATATGTTGCGTGCCGCACCAGAGCATTACACCTCAACGGTCGAATACGCTTCCGATCCACTGTCACAGAGCCTACGAGGCATAGCGCAGGTGCACCTCGCGGGCATCGGAACGCGGGTTTTTTACGCACAGATTGGTGGATTTGATGTTCACGGCAACGAAGTCAACATGCAATCAGAGTTGTGGGCCAATGTATCCCGCTCGGTAAGTGACTTCTTCGAAGACCTGCGCGAACACGGTGCCGCCGACGAGGTGGTGATGCTCGTGTTCTCGGAGTTTGGTCGGAGGATACGGGACAACGGCAACGGGACAGATCATGGATCCGGCGGTGGAGCATTTATGATCGGCTCGCGCGTCAACGGGGGATTTTACTCAGACTATCCGTCATTGGCTCCGAGTCAACAGTTGAACGGGGACCTGCATTTCAACAATGACTTCAGGTCGCTCTACTCTTCCGTGCTCGACCAATGGTTAAACATCAATCCCAGCCCAGTAGTAAACGGCACGTTTGACCAGTTCGAGCACATCGTGAGTCCGTTGGCTTCGTAGTTCCACCCAAGACATGACGACGACACAAGAGCCGTTGACCAACCGCTCCGCCACCGAGGAGCATAACTACCCTACGCTGTTGCGAATAGGGCACAAGTACGTTACGACTTTGGGCCAGCGACTTGCGGTGGGTGGTTTCAGGGGACCGCAGGACATCACCGTCGGTCCTGACGGGTCCTACTACGTGCTCAACCGCGGGAGTGCAAACCTCCAACAAGTACCGCGCACCAGATACATACGCGTTAACCTCAAGGACGATGGGTACGAGAACGACATCGTGCCGGAAATTGACGGCCAAGTTCTTGCTCAAGGTGACAACCGTCTCCCATCACCCGTGATGTGCGTCCTCGACAGTACGGGCACATTGTTTAACACCGACGAACGTGCAAATGCTGTGGTGGTGATCAAAACGACCGGTGAAACCGTCGGCCTTTGGGGAGAATCTGGTGACGGCCCTGGCCATTTGAATGGTCCGTCCGGCATCGCATTGGATGCCGACGAAAACCTGTGGGTCGTCAATTCTCGCGATCACCGGGTGCAACACTTCACCCGCGACGGAAAGTACCTAGGTGGTTTCGGCGAGTTTGGAAATGAGCCGGGACAACTGAATTACCCCTGGGGAATCTCGGTTGACCCCGTTGACGGCTCCTTGGTGGTTGCCGACTGGCACAACAGCCGAGTCCAAAGGTTCTCGACTGACGGGACGGTGATGCAGATCATTGGCAGCCCGGGTTGCGGAATCGGCGAACTAGATCATCCAAGCGGAGTGGTCGTGGACCGATACGGTGACATCTACGTCGCCGACCGTAACAACCACCGAGTTCTCATGTTCAACTGGCGCGGCAACTTCATCGAATCATTCAGGGGCGATGCAACCATCAACCCCCGTGGCATAAGCAGACTGATGGGGAATCCAGATATCCTTCGCCAGCGCGATAACGTCATCAATCTCGATCGTGAAAAAAGGCTGAAATATCCGACCTCGGTTCGCGTAGACGACGAAGGTCGCCTGTTCATCACCGACACTGGACGATACAGGGTTCAAATCTACGAGAAGCTATGTCGGGTACTCCAACCGCACGAGGTAGAAGACGCAGCCCTTCACGTTGACCCCGGCCTGAACTGACGGCGCGGTTTCGACAACACATGTTGCCTAGCTGTCGCGAGATGCCAACAGGTCTGCGACCTCGTTTGCGGCAGCGTAGCCGCTGGAGAGGGCACCGTTTACAGATGGGACGCGCGTGTAATCGCCAGCCAAGAATAGGTTGTCGATGCGCCCTGCGAGTTGCTCCGGGATTTTTGCCACTGCGGCGAGCATTCCGGGTTTACCCATGCACAGCGCCTCTTCCCAGCGGTAAACGCGGTAGAACAGGCCCTCATCGTCGCCGGGAAGATTGGATTCCGGAGGCGGGTTTTGGCGAACGGCGCCTAACATCTGGCGCTTTATCTCATAGTCGTCAAGAGGGATGAGTTCCTTCGCTCGGTCGCGCCCGATGAGCAGGTCGAGAATGCTCTTGCCCGGTGGAGCGCACCAAGGCAGGAAGATGGATCTGTCCAGCATGAGTGGCGTGTTTTCGTCCTCAGGATAGAGCGCGCCGTGCCACCCAGGTGGTAGCGGAGGTTTGTCAAGGCCTATCACCACTCGGCACCCGGTTGAGTAGCTTATGGTGCCGAGCGCTCGGCGGGTTTCTGCCGGCAGTTCAGGGATGAGGTTCGGGACTTTCGTGCCAGGGACGGCACAGATGACCGCGTCAGCCTCAATGGTCTCGCCGTCCACGACCACCCCGGTCGCCTTCCCCTCCGCTACGACGATTCTCCTGACCGGTGTCGAAACGCGAATCGCGTCGGAGCAGACAGAGGCAAGCGCTTCGCTCAGGGAGCCGATGCCTCGCTCGGGCATTGAAACCTTGCCGGAGTGCAACATCGTCTCTCCGATGTACGCTCGCATCAGCGCCTGACCTGCCGGCATCGGGTCGCCCAAAATCATGTCAAGAGGGCCTCTGAGCGTTACTTGGAGAGTTTCGGGCACGCCGAGACGCTCCATGTATTCGCCGAAGGACTCGTCGTCATCGATCTCGGCCAAAGGGCTGTTACCGGCGAAACTCATGTGCTCCGACTGACTATGGATCTGCCGCATCACTTTGAAACCGGACCGCATGCCTGATGGTGAGAGGAAGCCCATGGTAAAAGCAGCGGGCAGGTTCCGGCGAAAATTCCAGAGCGATTGATCTGGCGTAGTGGTGACCCATCGCCCACTGCGGTGGTGGCCGAACTTCATCATCGACGGCACCAGTGGCAGTCCCAACTCTTCGCAGAGACGGAATGCCGTGTCATACGTAGAAGTGAAGACGAAGGCGCCCATATCCAGCGAGAAGCCGTCCACCTTCTCGCCCATTCCGCGTCCACCCGCGCGGTCATTGGCTTCAAGCAGGAGTGGCGTAATGCCCCGTTTCTTCAGCGTGTATGCGGCGTTGAGGCCGGCAAAACCTCCGCCAACTATGACTACCCGCTTCGCGTTCATATCCGCGGCTCCATCCCCGCCATACTACATTTTGCCGTTACTTTCCTGATGCAATGCCACGACTTTGGCGTCAGGGTGTATGCTACGAGGTGTTGAACCCAATGGATCCTTCCCACCACATCACATAAAGGAGGTTCAAACATGGGCACAATATCCGTGAACCGGCTGGCGGGACTGTCCCTCATATTCGGTCCGATAATCGCCTTCGTCTTCTTTCTCATAGAACCGGGTGGACTGTTCATCGACAGCGCAGAACCGTCAGACGCCGTAGGTTCCATTACCGCCAAAGGTTCCAACGCCGCGCTGACCAACGTGACCAACATTGCGATAATCCTTGGCTTGGCGCTGATCCTATCGGGCCTCTATGCGCTGATGCGGAACGTGACCCTGGAGGGCAACGGCAAGGCGTTTGCTCAGATGGGCTTCTTCATGATCTTCGTCGGACTGACCGGTTGGATTTTTACCGGCGGCATCGACTTCATACTGGCC
>CAYRHG010000099.1:0-35806 GCA_964424025.1 uncultured Dehalococcoidales bacterium
ATGACGAATCTGCCTTGGCGTTGGCCGTCTCAGAACAATTGCCGATTCCCGACCGCATTGAGAGATTCATCGTCTCGCCTCCAGAACTCGACCAACTGGAACGTTGGTTGCGAGCAAAGATGGAGGAGGCGCGCCGCGAGATGATTGAACGGGCTCAGCGAGAGGCACAGCAGCAATCCTCAGATCCTAGTGCCGGTAGGCAAGCCGCATCGGGCGGTCTTTGGACCCCACCGTAAGCACGGCCCTTTGTTGAGGTTGGGCAGTGCGAACAGAAACATGAATAATTCTAGCCTCAGCGCAACCGCCGTCTCGGGTTTGCGGCCTTCTTTGCACGCTGCCCCCGGGGCGATCGCCTTATACGTCCATATCCCTTTTTGTCTGTCCAAGTGCAATTACTGCGATTTCAACACATACGAAGGCATCGAAACCTTGATGCCAACGTTTGTCGACGCTCTGTCCAAAGAGATCGCAATATGGGGTCAACGCCTCAGTCGACCGAACGTTTCAACCGTGTTTTTCGGAGGGGGCACACCGTCGTATTTGCCTGAGCATTCGATCCAGCACCTGCTCGAAACGATTCGTGAATGCACACGCTTGGATGAAAACGCTGAAATCACATTGGAAGCCAACCCCGATGATTTGACTAGCGATAAGGCTGATGCTTGGGCGGATGCCGGATTTAACCGGATCAGTATTGGTGTGCAATCGTTCCACGATGGGATTTTGGCCGCTTTGTCGCGACGGCACTCGGCGGTCGCGGCGTCCAAAGCCGTGAAGACAGCCCGCGACGCGGGCTTCCAAAACATCAACATCGATTTGATGTACGGACTACCGAAACAGTCGCTCGGTCAATGGCGGCATTCTCTGCCCCACGCCTTGGACTTACACCCGGAGCATATTTCGCTATATGGCCTTCAGATCGAACCCGGCACACCGCTCCATCGTGACGTTCAGGTTGGCAAACTACCGACACCCAGCGACGATTTGGCGGCCGATATGTACGAGGTGGCGATGGATGATTTGGCGGATGCCGGTTACGAGCACTACGAGATCTCGAACTGGGCGAAACCGGGTTTCAGATCTAGGCACAACTCCGCTTACTGGCTCAATCTCCCGTACCTAGGTGTTGGGCCGGGTGCACATTCGTCGCTGAATGGCCGTCGTTTCGCCAACACTAAATCTCCCCGCGGGTACATTCATGCCATTGCAAACGTCGATCTCAACCAAGTCGTTCAGACTTCTGAGGTGGATGCTGGTGTTTTCGCCGTCGATTTCATCGAGGTGACATCGCCGCAGACCGCGATTTCGGAAACGATGATGCTCGGGATGCGGCTCGCAGAGGGCATCTCCAAATCGGAGTTTCATTCGCGCTTCAACGCATCCCTTGACAACGTATACAGAGCCGAGATCGAATACTTGACGGATGCAGGATTGATCGAAACTCAGGGCGAACGCATCGCTCTGACGCGGCGTGGCAAATTGCTAGCCAACACCGTTTTCGAACAGTTTTTGTTGACCGATGAGGAGTGAGTTGGACGCCGACGGACGACAAGAACACGATGACGGACGGGTTGATTTCCCTGAGTATCTTGATGAGGCGGTCGAGATATGGGACGAGATCTCGGCATGGTGGGATGAACGGATCGGCGACGGCAATAGCGCTCAAGACTTCCTGATCGAACCGACGCAGGACAAATTACTAAACCTGAAACCCGGCGAACGCTTGCTCGACATAGCCTGCGGAGCGGGTCGTTTCACTCGAAGGATGGCCGACAAAGGTGCAATAGTCACTGCTGTCGACCATTCGCATAATTTCATCGAAATCGCTCGCGAACGCTCCAGCGGTCACGAAGATAAAATCGAATACCACGTCGCCAATGCCTCAGATACCCAAGCGCTGATGGCCTTGCCCGGAGCACCATTTGACGCCGCCGTTTGCAATATGGGGCTGATGGACATGGCCGTGATCACGCCGTTGGCCGAAGTATTGCCGAAGTTGATCAGACCCGGAGGCAGATTCGTCTTTAGCGTCCTCCACCCGGTGTTCCACTCGGACGGCACACGCACAACTTTGGAACGCGAGTTCACTTCGAAGGGTGTGCAAGAACGCTTCGCTATCTCTGTGCCGGACTACCTCAAATCGAGGGCATATCTAGGCATCGGGATAGTTGGGCAACCGCGACCGCACCGCTACTTCCACCGACCAGTCAGCCAACTTTTGCGAACGTTTTTCGATGTCGGCTTCGTGTTGAACGCGTTCGAAGAACCTCGTTTTCCCGACGAGCAATACTCCAAAGCGGAATCGCCCTTGTCGAGCGTTTTCTGGAAGGAGTTCCCTCTGGTTTTGGTGGTCAGACTGGAACTTCCCGGACAAAGCGCGTGAAACACATGCCTTCTAGCACCTTAGGTAACAGCTGAACGAATCTGCGATTCGTTTGATAATCCTTACATAACCACCGTTGAGGATTGCACATTCGACTCAAATGTTCGTCGCAGGTACCGCAGGTCACGTAGACCACGGCAAATCTACGTTGATTGAAAAACTGACCGGAATCGATCCGGATCATCTGCGCGTGGAAAAAGCCCGAGGCATGACCATCGAACTCGGTTTCGCTTGGTTGGAACTTGGCGACGGTCAGGAGATCAGCATCGTCGACGTGCCTGGGCATGAGCGGTTCGTGAGGACGATGTTGATGGGCGCGGGCGGTTTTGATCTGGCCTTGCTGGTCGTCGCAGGCGATGAAGGTCCGATGCCGCAAACGCGCGAACATTTGGCGATCCTTGACCTGCTTGAAGTCCAGGACGGCATCGTGGTCATCACCAAATCAGACCTGGCGGACGCCGAACTCATTGAATTAATTGAAATCGAAGTCTCCGAGATTCTTGAGGGCACATCTCTGGAGGGGTTGCCGACGATCGCAGTTTCGGCCGAGACCGGCGATGGATTGAGTGACTTGCGAGGCATGATCGCAGAAATTGCCGGCAAGAAAGCGCCGAGGACCAACACTGGTCGGCCTCGTCTCTTCGTAGATCGATCCTTCAGTGTCGCCGGTTTCGGAGCCGTCGTAACTGGCACTCTGGACGGCGGTCAACTCGGAGTAGGCGATGAGGTCGCACTTTTGCCTTCAGGTGAAACCGCGCGGATCCGCGGATTGCAGAGCCACAAATCGGAAGTCGAAGTCGCTCAACCGGGCACTCGAGTCGCGGCTAGTTTGAGCGGCGTTTCGCACACCGAAATTGAGCGTGGCGAAGCGTTGGTCAAGCGCGGGCAATTCGCGACGACCGAGGTGTTCGACGCTTCGATCAGGTCAATCGTGGACGCCAAACGCCCGATCAAACACAACCATCACGTCACTCTGTACGGAGGTACTTGGGAAGAACCCGCAACCGTAAGATTGCTTGGCCAGGATGAGCTGAAATCCGGCCAAAGCGGTTGGGCGCAGGTGAAGTTGAGCACTCCACGCCCGATCATCAATGGCGACCGATTCGTCATCCGCGATAGCAACGACACGCTCGGAGGGGGCGTCGCGCTAATTGTTGACGCGCCTCGACACCGACGCAACGACCACGCCGTCGTTGAACATCTCAGGATATTGTCCGAAGGCAGATCCGAGGACGTCGTGTTTCACTCTGTAGACGCGTTGGGAGTGGCGAATCGTAATCAGATCACCGATGCGACGCACATGCTATCGTCCGAAGTCGAAGCCGATGTCGCTTCGCTGGTGTCGAGCGGTCGGTTAATCCAACTTTCGCAAGGCGCAAATCCGTTATATGCAACCCTAAATCGTCACGAGTCGATGCTCAAGTCCTCGCTCAAGGCGCTGCAGGACTACCACCAAAGGTATCCTTTGCGCCGAGGTATGCCCCGCGAAGAATTGCGAAACCGTCTATCGTTGGCAGGGAGCAGTTTCGACGCGGTAGCTGCCCGCTTTTTGGACGATGATTTGATCGCTCATGACGGCAACACGATCCGGTTGAGCGAACACGTTGTGCAATTCTCCGCAGACCAAAAACGCGAAGTCGAACGGTATTTGGATGTTCTGCGAGAGCATCGATACTCGCCACCGGCATGGAACAAGATCGATGACGAACTGCTGGGCGCGCTGGCGGATCGACGGGATGTTGTGAACGCGGGACCCGATGTCGTATTCGCCGCCGACGCGTACGATGAGATGCGCGAGGCCGTAAAAGAGTTCTGCGGATCGAACACCGAGATTTCGATCAACGATGTGCGCGAACTGCTAGGGACTAGCCGAAAATACTCTCTCGCGTTGCTAGAACAACTTGACCGAGAAAACGTTACGATGCGCGTAGGCGACATGAGGGTTTTGCGATGAAAACCGGCACCCAGAAACTGACGCTTACGTTGCATGACCCGCCTTTCAAGGTGTCCAACCTTTCGTCCCTGTTCAGGTCGCTACAAGCGGCTGTCCGTGAAACAGCAGCGGCTGGCGAACCCGTAGAAAACCTGTTTTCGAATCAGCAAGGTCCTTTCCTTGTTTCAGAGGTTTCGACTGAGTCCAAAGGAGAGTTGGTCCTTTCAATGTGGTTCGCCGATCGCGACAACTCTCCGCTGGGTGAGCGTTCAGAAGAAACGTTCACACGCGCCATCGCCGAATTGGACCGCACTATTCTCAGCGGTTCTCAACACACCTTTTGGGGTGCCCCTGCATACCATTCGGAGATCCACAATGACGATTCGCGCATGCTCAGATTCATCGCTGTCTTGCGCGCTTTCCGATCAGCGACGGTTGCGTACGGCGACCGCGCGGTCGTTCTGCGGAACGGCATGTTCGCGTCAGAGCAGGTTTGAAGAGGCGTTTAACCGAGTCCCATGTCTGCGACTTCGTCCTCGTCGAAACCCAAGAAATGGCCGACCTCGTGCCAAACCGTGCGCAAGACTTCCTCGTTTAGATCCTCTCGGCAATCCACAGAATCTTCTATCGGCTGCCGGAAAATCGTGATTTTTGACGGCATCATCGCGGCGTGATGACCGCCATCCAATAGCGACACACCTTCGGACAACCCGAACAAAGTGTCGCTGGGTTCCAGACCCAGATCGACGCGCTGGCTCGACGACGGCTCCTGCTCAACGACTACGTCAACGTTTTCGTTTTGCAAACGCTCGTAAAGCTCGGTAGGCAACCGCTCAAGTGCAGCTATAACGAGCTCGTCAAACTCTTCGGGGGAAACCCGATACGTCATCGGAACGATCGCAATTTTTCAAGCCGATGCTTCTTCGCGGATCGCTTTGAGCGCGTCCACATTCGGCTTGTCTGGTCCATCTTTTTCGAAGCCTGGGACTTCCAAGTAGAAAGGAACATCGGCGAACGCGGGATGGGACATGATGTTCAGGAATCCCTCTGTGCCGATCAGTCCTTCGCCGATATTGTCGTGCCGATCAACTGATGAACCGCGATCCCGCATCGAATCGTTCGCGTGAACTGATCGTAGGAGGTCCAGACCGATCTCTTGATCGAACTCTTCCATCGTGGCGTCAAGGCCATCCTTGGTGACTACGTCGTAGCCCGCCGCCCAGACATGCTGTGTGTCGAAACACGTCGCGACTCGAGGGTGGTCGATAGCCTTTATCAGACTACCTAGCTCCTCGAACTTCGATCCGATGTGGTCGCCGGAACCGGCCGAAGTCTCCAACATCAACAACGCATCGCCCGGAGCCGCCTCCAAGACCTCGTGCACTCCCTCGACGAAGTTGTCGAAGACCGCCTCCAACCCCGCTCCCCGGTGGCTCGCGGGGTGAAATACCAATCCGAGTGCGCCCAGCCGTTCCGTTTCGGTCAACTCCGCGGCCAACGATGTCCGGCTTTTCTCGACAAGTTCAGGGTTAGGCGACCCAAGTGCGGTCAGGTATTTGGCATGAACGATGGTCGGTCCTAAACCCGATTCCGCCATCTTCGCGTGGTAATTTTCGAGTGGCTTGTCCTTGATCGCTGTCACACGCCACATGCGCGGCGATGCCGCGAAGATCTGTATGCATTCCGCGCCGATGTCCAACGCGCGGTCTACCGCTTTGTCAACACCACCTGAGGTCGATACATGAGCGCCGATTTCCATTCAAACACCGTCCATTAACTGCATTGGTGGCGCAATTCAGTTGGCGCCTTGGTTAGTGAAAGTGTAACCCGCGCCCTTAGCGGCTCAACCCGCGAGCCTACCCGCTGGTACGGCGACGCAATCTCGGAATGAACCTAGTGAATCGCCGCAACGCACCTTCATCCCAAGACACCAGCACTTGAGCGGCGATGAATACCGACGAATAGGTTCCGACGATCACACCCATGAGCAGCACGATCAGGAAGTCGCGCAAGCTTTGCCCTCCGAAGAGCAGCATTGCCATGATCACCGTTGCGGTCGTGATGCTTGTACCCAACGAGCGGATGATCGATTCGCGAATCGATGCGTTCACCGTGAGGCGAAAGTCGCGCGAAGGTACCAAGAGCACGTTTTCCCGCACCCGGTCGAATATCACAATCGTGTCGTTCACCGAATAGCCGATCACTGTCAGGATGCCGACGATGAAAATCGCATTGACCTGAGCGTTGAACACGACACCGAGTACCGAGAAGACGCCCAAAACGATGAGCACGTCGTGCACCAACGCGATGACCGCCGATACGGCGTAGCGATAAGAGCCGGGTACGGTCCTGAACGCGTACATGATGTAAAGCATGACGAATGCCGCCGCCACAACCACGGCGATGATGGCGTTCCGAACTGTACCTTCGGCAACAGACGATCCGACCGTTACCGTCTCGAGTGTTATCGGCTCATCGCCGGTCAAACTCGTCAATTGTGTATCGATGACGTTTTTGCCTTCGTTGCCCAAATCGTTGGTTCTAACGAAATACTGGCCGTCTCCTAAAGCCTGAACGATTGCCTCAGGATGACCTGCAGCGACCAAAGCGTCGTTGACCGCATCGGTGCCAGGATCATCGCCTGGGAAATCGTAGGTCGTGCTTGTTCCCGAAACGAAGTCGATACCCAGATTGAGACCAGGCGCGAACAGCAACACGACCGATAGAACCGCGATCACACCTGATATCGGCAGGAATATCTTGCGAAGTGCTACGAAATCCATCGTTGTTCTTTCGAGCGGTCTACGTCTGAACTCCCGGATCCGTCACCGGCACAAACACACTGGTCGAGCGACCGACACCAGTTCGTGCGATAAGTCTCAACATCAATCTGCTGGCGAAGAATGCGGTAAACATGCTCAGCAACACACCGATGCCGAGGGTCAGCGCGAAACCTTGCATGATGCTGGTGCTGAAGCGGTCGCCGAACCAGAACAGTACGACGGCAGTGATGACAGTAGATATGTTGCCGTCACGAATCGAAGGCCAAGCGCGATCGAAACCCGTGTTCAACGCCGCCAAAAGGTCGCGTCCGGCGCGCAGTTCCTCTTTCGTGCGCTCCGCGATCAAAACGTTTGCGTCCACCGCGAAACCAAGTGACAGTATCACCGCCGCGGCGCCGGATAGCGTCATCGTGACCGGCACCAGCTTGAAGATCGCCATGAGCATCACCGTGTACGACGCCAACGAGATGCTAGCCACTATCCCCGGCACCTTGTAGTAGGAGATCATGAAGATTACCAATAGCACCAAGCCGATACCGCCGGCAACTAGGCTGCGTTGCAACGAGTCGGCGCCCAATATAGCGTCGACTGTCCGCTCTTCCGAAAGCTCCAATTCGGCCGGTAACGCACCGGAGCGGAGCTGAATTGCCAGCGTGCGAACGCGTTCGGTTGTGAAATCGCCACCGGAAATGATCGCCCGGCCGTCAGCGATGCCTTGACCGCCCTGCGTGTTTACCGTAGGTGCGACAAGCTCGACATTGTCCAAATATATCGCCAGTATGTCTCGGTTCCGGGCGACTCGGCCGGTCACTTCGAAGAAGGCATCCCGTCCAGACTCGTTGAAGACGATAGTCACTACCGGTTCAGGCGGAGTTCCTTCGATAGACGGGAACGCGTCGTCTAGGTCGTCCGCCGAGATGTTGGTTGCCTGTTCGGTGAAGTAGAGCGGCGAAGAGCATCGCAACAGCAACCACTCGGTCTCTGAGAGACCATCAGGCGGCCACTCTTCTGATGGAACATCGGTAGGTGGAACGATCGGACCACATTTGCGTTCTCTGAACTCCAACTGTGCAGTCGAACCGATTAGAGCTTTCGCTTCTTGGACACCGCCAGACACGGTCCATTGAACGATGTTTCCCGGCGTTCGAAGCGTCGCGAAGTCGCCGACGTCTGCGAGTTGACGCGTGAGGTTCTCTGCGTCGGAAGGCAGAACATTGCCATCCTCATCGAACGACCGGTCTTTCAGCTGCCCTGCGAATTCTGCCTCGAAGTAAATCGCATCGGCTTGGCGGAATCCGCCTGATGCGTCGGTCAAAAACAGAACGGTATCGGTCCCATCGCTCACCACCACATCGGCGAATCCGGCAGCTTCAAACGCCGCTTGGACATCTTCGGTCGTCGGCGCTTTCCGTGCCGGAGGCGGCAGCTCTCCGCCCTGCGCCGCTGCGCCGTCTTCGGTCTGCCCGCCTTCGGGATCGGCATCGCCTTCTGCATGCTCACCATCAGCGTCGTCGTCGGCTTCACCTCCAGGGGCGTCTGTGTCATCGTCCAACGATGTGGTTACGTTCAAATCGGGGACCACGATTTCGTATTCAAACGTAGCCCGGATCGTAATTGGGTGTTTTTCTTGGAACTGACTCCGCCACGCATCGGCTTCACTTCCGTCAAATCCATCGAACGTGATGATTAGGGAGCCATCTTCGTTCTCAAACACTTCAACACCAGATTTCGCCAGGTCAGATTCGAAGAAGGCTTTGACATCGTCAATCGTCGCGTCGCCACCGTCGATGGTCACGTTTAGGGAAGATTCGCTCTGTCCGGGCAGTTGAATGAGAATCCGGTCGGGCGGATTGCCCAGAACTTGGACGGTGGGTTCGCTTACACCAAAGGCGTTGACACGACGTTCGATGATGGCGCGGATCCCCTCGACATCCTCGGCGGTGGGTGGCTCACCGTCTTCGGTGACGATGTCATAAATCAAGTGAGTGCCGCCTTGAAGGTCCAACCCAAGATTCAACCCCAGGAACGCGTCGTCGTTGCCACGATCGAACTCGAAGTTGTACACCTCGAAGTTAATGCGCGGGATAGCGATGAAGACAGCGCCCACGATCACGAGCACCGCTATTAAAACCAGACCTCTTAAGTCGCGAACCACGTGTGATTAACCGAAACAGCGCACGGGCAGACGCAAAGGCGCACAGCTCGGCGCTGCGCGATATTCTTGCGGGTCGCTGTCCACTTTGAATCTGATCGTTTTCGTGCGCATCAAGTGTGTGCGCGCCAATCATAAAAATGACTTCGATACAAAGGTTGAATCGAAGCCTCAAACATCAAAGTATAGCATCGCGAAATGTCCACTCCTGCTTTGAAACAGGGCCGTCTAATCGTCGTCGACTGATTTGGCATCGTTCCGGTTGCCGCCATCTTCGAGGTCATAGGCAAGTTCGGACATTGAATGGCTCGGCGTAACTTCGCTCAGTTTGGCTTTGGCAACTAGCAATTCGGGTTCAGAGGAGTCGCCGTGTGGATGGGGATGGTTGCTCTCATCGTGATGCGCTTCAACGTTGTAGATCACGTCGTGTAGGTGCGTCTCGCTCTCTTCCGGTTCGGCTCCAACCTCGCGTAGGCGTTCGTGCTCGAGCAAATGGTCCATGAACATGATGCCATTGAGATGGTCCACTTCATGCTCCAGTGCTTGCGCCAATAACTCCTCCGCGGTAACGCGCCATTTTGAACCGTTTTCGTCTAGGGCGCGCGCCGTTACACTGACTGACCGGCTCACCAGCCCGGTATACCCGGGCAGAGACAGACATCCTTCGTCCACTTCTCGTTGTCCGTTCCGCTTGATGATCTCTGGGTTGACCAACCAATACGGCTCCTCTTCCGGAAGGTGCAGCGCGATGACGCGTTTGAGCACCCCGATTTGATTCGCCGCAAGCCCGACTCCCTCAGCTTCGATGAGGGTCTCTATCATGTCGGCGGCAAGCTTGCGCACGTCATCATCCACGCGCCGAACCGCCCGGCACTTTTTTCGGAGTATCGGATCTGGGAAGATACGGATTTCTCGTATAGCCATCGCGTCTCGGTTAGGGATTCTATCCCGCAGTCCCTATGTCATTTCGATCGGATCGACATCGACGATCCATCCTGGTCCCAAACGGACTTCGTCCAGTATTCGAGCGGGATTGTCCCCTTTGAGTAAGATTTGCCAACGATAGCGACCTGCTAATCGGGCAGGGAAACACGGTGACGGGCCAGCGAGATCAACCTCGATTGCCGAACTCGTTTCCAAAAACTGTTCTATGCGCGTCCTGACGCTCCTCGTCTCCATTTCGGCTTCTCGGTTCTCGTAGGCACCGTATGAAAGCCTGACGTATGAGGCCAAAGGCGGCAAGAGAAACCGGCGGCGAGTTTCGATCTCCTGGCGGTAAAAACTCTCGTAGTCTTGGGTCGCTGCTGTCGCGATGGCGAAATGTTCCGGTTGAAACGTCTGGATTATCGCTATTCCTGGCGTGTCGGCCCGTCCGGCGCGACCAGTGACTTGCGAGAGTATTTGGAACGTCCGCTCTGCCGACCTGAAACTGGGCACTGCGAGACCGATGTCTGCGGCCACAACACCGACCAATGAAACCGACGGTATGTCCAAACCTTTCGCTACCATCTGCGTTCCCACTAGGATGTGATTTCCTTCGCTTTGAAACTCTTCCAGCAACCTCGTGTGCTCGGTCGCGTTGCGTGCAGTATCTGAATCCCATCGCAAGATCGGCGTGTTCGGGAAGAACCCGCGCACGACTTCTTCGACGCCTTCGGTTCCTGCCGCACGTCGAGCAATGCCCGTGCCTCCGCAGTCACGGCATTGCCTCGCCGCACCGACAGAATAGCTGCAGTAGTGGCACTGCAATCGGCTTCCGCCTCCGCGTCTAGGATTGCGGTGCAAAGTAAGAGGTGTCTGGCAATTCGGGCAAGTGCGGATGGTGCCGCACGACACGCATTGGACGAACGATGCGCTGCCGCGCCTGTTTATGAAAAGAATCGATTTGCCGCCGACATCGATGTTGTCCGATAGTGCCTGCAACAACGGGCGACTGAGCATCTCCCGATGGCCTTCCTGTATCTCCACTCGCATGTCGACAATCACGGATTCGGCACGTCCCGTCCCGATCGAGGCATACCCGTTTGGCGGCTGTGGAACTCGTATTGTTTCGTTGATGCGTCGCGGCAACCGCAACATGGTAATACCGCCGGAACCGTCATTACAGGACGCTCGGTGATACGTCGCGATGTCAGGTGTCGCACTGCCGAGCACCAACGTGGCCCCGGCCTCGTGACACAGCCTTTCGGCGACCTGTTTGGCGTGGTACCGAGGAGCTCGATCACTCTGTTTGAATGTCCATTCGTGCTCTTCGTCGATCACCACTAGGCCGAGATTGTCGACCGGCGCGAAGATGCTGGATCTCGATCCGATTACGACGTCGTATCGCCCTTCATTGATCTGATGCCATTGATCGAACCGTTGGCCCATGGTTAGACCGGAGTGCTGCAATGCGATCCGCCCAGGGAACCTGCTGGCGAACCGCTGAAGCGTCTGCGGTGTCATTGCGATCTCAGGGACCATGACGATGGCCCGACGACCCATTGCTATACATTGCTCAACCGCCCGCAGGTAAACCTCGGTCTTGCCGCTGCCAGTAACGCCAAACAACAGGAAACAGCGATCTCGAGCGTCGTCATTGCTTCTGGAGATGCTGCTGTTGATAGTTTCGACGGCGTCCTGCTGTTCGGGCGTCAAGTCATGGCGGATCGAATCTTGGACCGCGTAATCTGCCAAAGGGTCGCGTTCCACGCGAACCTGCTCAACCGTCACGACGCCGTCGTCGATCACAGCCTTGACGGCTTGGGAACCGAATAGCCGCGACAGTTCCGCTCGTGGAACTGGATCATGCACGTTCGAAAGATGACGGATTAAGTCTGCTCGCCGATGAGCTCGCCGTTGAACGTAACGGTCGATGGCATCACCAAGATCTGGGGCCTCGATCGCGATACGGGCATGAGGTTTGAAAACCGCACTCGCACGAGGGCGTTCCCAAATCGACTCCTCAAACGCGATGCCCTGCCGCACAAGCGCGTCCAAGTGTCGTTCGTTGGATCTACCAATCTTCCTGACGAGCCGGTCGCGTCGGACTCGACCTGCGTTTGGCAACTCAACAAGGACGGCGCGTTGCTCTTTAGAGATCGCGCTCCCAGACAGAGGACCGCCTATGTCCGCAGGTACTTCCCCACGCGAAACCCAAATGTGCAACTGTTGATTCGCGCCCGGCGGCAGCATCGCGACGCATGCGCGAAAAATGTTCGTCCGGTAGTATTCCGAAATCCACACCGCGGTTCTCAACAACTGCGGCGAGATAAAAGGCCCACCTTCGACGACGCTGTCGATGTCACGCACATTCTCGGTTTCTGTGGTTTTCGAAGTTGAGAGCGCTATTCCCTGAACCGGCCGGTAACCGAACGTTACCCATACCAAGTCTCCCGGTCCGACCGAAATTCCTGAAGGGACGGAGTACGTATACGTCCGCATGCGGTCCCTGTCGGAGAAGTCAACTGCGACGTCAACGTACATGATTCAATGCGTTCGGCTCGACGCGGTAAAGGATAGAGCAACGAGTACCGGAAAGCCGCCGAATTGGCGGACGCCCGTCCGATTACCTGTGAGAAACCGTCGATTTCGCAGCGCGAAATCTCGGGAACCGGAATCAGCGGCGTTCCTTGATGCGGGCGTGACGACCTGTGAGGCCGCGTAGGTAGTAGAGCTTGGACCGACGAACTTTGCCGCGCCGCGTGACTTTAACCGATTCGAGAGAAGGGCTGTGGTACGGGATTATCCGTTCCACGCCGATCCCGTAAGACACACGCCGTACTTTGAAGGTGGAACCAAGGTTCGGCACCTTGTCATCGCGGTACCTGCCGGCGATCACGTTGCCTTGAAATGCCTGAACGCGAGTTCGGTCACCTTCTCGAATGACCATGTTGACGGTGACCGTATCGCCCGGCTGAAACTCGTCGATCTGCGCCGTCGGGCGGGTTTTGAGCATCTCGGTCGGGTTCATGGCGTTACGATTCCTGCGTCAACTCGGTTGAGGTGTATGGCCGCCGCGCCTATGCACTAGTTTGGGATACGTAAAACGTATGGCAGCGCGCTAGCCAAACAATTAAGTATATTTCAGACGTTTTCCTTAACTGCCATACCAAGGACGAACGCACCTTCACCAAACTGTCCAACACCAACCTGCGGAACTCCGCCTAGACGACTACGCATCAGACAATTTGTTCAGCTCTTCGCCCCGTTGAAACGCGGCAACAATGGCTTCGATTGAAGCTTTTCTAAAGCCGTTTGATTCGAGTGCATGCAAGGCGGCCGCGGTAGTTCCGCCGGGCGACGTGACCATGTTGCGGAGGTCCGCAGGGTGTTTTCCAGTCTGTTTCGCCAGTTCCGCGCTGCCGAGCACCATCTGGATCGCCAACGCACGGGCATCGGCGTTGGTCATCCCAAGCTGTACAGCACCGTCGATCAGCGCCTCGATGAATACGAAAACGTAAGCCGGGCCGCTCGCGCTTAGAGCGGTGGCGATGTCCACGAGTTTTTCGTCTTCGAAGTAGATCTGCAACCCGAATGAATCGAGCATTTGGGCGGCGAACTGCCGCATCTCGGCCGACACCGTCGGCGAAGCGGTCCACGCAGTAGCACCCAACCCGACTTGCGAGGGGGTGTTGGCCATGATTCGAATCAACCGGTCACACCCGATCTGGTCGATGATTGTCTTGGATTGGACGCCGGCCATAATCGACATGACCGTAAGGTGATGGAGCGATGGAATTACTGGGCGTATCGCCTCGGCCACGTCGCCGAGTTGCTGTGGTTTCACCGACAGCACTGCTAGATTGGCGCTGCACATCGCCTCGACATTGTCGGCTGCGATCCCGACACCATAGGTGTGTGCCAGGTACGAGCCGCGTTCGGCTATCGGTTCGCTAACCGTGATGTCGGCATCAAGTTCGGCTTTCCTGATGCCAGAGATGATGGCTTCGGCCATTACTCCGCCGCCGATGAATGAGACGTTCAATTTGGGTTCGCTCGCGGGTCGATTGATCGCTTAGGAAGGCGTGGAACGGCATTTAGTTGCCGTGTTGTCGATTATATGGTTCAGCTTTTTGGGGCCATCGGAGACCCAGCGCACCTAGATTCTGTTCTTCGAACGAATCCGACGTTGTATGATTGCGTACCCCAAAACCGCCGAACCCTAGAATTGTCGACGGCGTTCCACCTGACGATCCTCTAACCGTGGGAGTCGGGTTTTTACGCGTGTTTAGACCCACGAATCGCCTCATCGCCTAATGCCTCAGATTGTCGTTGAAAACCTCGTCAAGCGATTTCGCATTTCGGAACGCGAAGCCGGCCTCTGGGGCGCCGTCCGAGGCTTGATGCGCCGTCGTTATCACACCGTTGATGCGCTCGACGGGGTGAGTTTCGCGATCGATTCTGGTGAGTTAGTCGGTTACATAGGTCCTAACGGCGCTGGAAAGTCGACCACCGTCAAGGTTATGTCGGGTATCTTGGTGCCGGATTCGGGTCGCTGTGAGATCCTCGGCCGCGTGCCTTGGAAGAACCGTACTGATCACGTTCGACAGATCGGCGTCGTGTTTGGCCAGCGCACCCAACTCTGGTGGGATCTGCCAGTTATCGAGTCGTTCGATCTCTTACGAGACATATATCGGATACCGCGCACCGCGTACGCATCCAGTCGAGACGAATTGATCGAGGTTTTGGACCTCGAGGATTGTCTCAACGTACCCGTTCGACAACTCAGTCTCGGCCAGAGAATGCGTTGTGACCTTGCGGCCGCAATGTTGCATTCGCCGTCGATCCTGTTTTTGGATGAGCCGACGATCGGAATGGATGCGGTCTCGAAGCTGGCGTTCCGTGATTTCATCAAGCGGTTTAACCAAGAACGAGAAACCACGGTCATTCTGACGACTCACGACATGGATGATATCGAGGCGATCTGCGAACGCGTGATCATCATTAACGAAGGCGATATCATCTCGGACGGCACGCTCGACGACCTCAGACATCAAGTAACACTCCAACGTCGGATCGTCGTCGATTTGCACGACGCTGGACCACCGGTACTGCATCCGGAGGCCCAACTCGCTCAAAAACTTGGTAACCGGTCTCACATTCAGTTCGATCCCGCGCGCGTCCCAGCCGCCGAGATGATCGCACACGTCACCGCGAACAATCGAGTTGTGGATCTCTTCGTCGAAAACCCGCCGATCGAAGAAACGATCGCACAGATCTACCGGGAGCAGGCCCGCTGATCAGTTACTGGGCAATCCTGAGCGCGAAATTCCGCAGCCTCCTGCAATATCGTTCGGCAGCGCTCGCAGGTCTGATGACGCAGATCTTCTGGGGGATCATCCGAGTAATGATCTTCCAAGCGTTTTACCGGTCGACCAACACCGAGCAGCCGATGAGTTCGAGCGACGTCGAAACGTACATATGGCTCGGGCAGGCTTTTCTGGCTGCGTTGCCATGGAATATCGACACCGACTTGAGGACGATGATCAGATCTGGAGGGATCGGCTATGAGTTGGTTCGTCCAGTTGACCTGTACAGCTATTGGTTGAGCCGCGCCCTGGCTTGGCGCACCGCGCCGATGTTGATGCGCGCGATTCCTCTACTGGCCTTCGCATTTGTTGTCATGGGAATGATGCCGCCAGTCTCCGTCGCCGCGGCACTAGCATTCGCCATCTCAATGTGCGCCGCGATCCTATTGAGCGCGGCGATTACGACATTCCTCAACGTAACGATGCTGTGGACTATCACCGGCGACGGGGTGATGCAATTGACTTTCGGTTTGGTTTTGATCTTTTCCGGTATGTTGGTCCCGCTGCCTCTATTTCCGGATTGGTCACAACCATTTGTCAACGCTATGCCCTTCCGAGGGCTAGTCGACACGCCATATCGGATCTACTTGGGGCACATACCTATATCCGAAGTTCCACAGCATCTGACGCACCAACTCTTGTGGTTCATCGCGTTCGTGATCGCCGGACGGATCGCGTTGTCTAGTGCGCTTCGCAGAGTGGTAGTCCAAGGGGGTTGATGATGCTGGACAGCATGTTCGTATACGGCAGATTCCTCTCGGTCTCGATGCGTGCGCAGATGCAGTACAAAGCATCGTTTCTGATGCAACTCGGCGGACGACTCATCATCACCGCGGGCGAGTTCATGGCCATTTTGGTGCTGTTCGATCGCTTCGAATCTCTGATCGGCTGGAACGTTTACCAAGTCGCTTTCATCTACGGCATCGTGAACATATCTTTCGCCGTCGCCGACGCGATGACCACGGGGTTCGATCTTTTCGGCGAAATGGTGAAATCGGGCGATTTCGATCGCGTGCTGACTCGGCCCCGTTCCACCGCGCTGCAACTCGCGGGTCAAGAGTTGACGCTGCGACGCATCAGCCGGTTGACGCCAGGTCTAGTCGCGTTGATCTGGGCGGCAACCCATCTGGACCTGCACTGGACGATCCCGAACGTAGCTTTGCTTTTGACTTCGATCGCCGGCGGTGCATCGCTATTCGCCGGATTGATCGTTCTGCAAGCCACATTGGCGTTTTGGACCACCGAGACGCTAGAGATCATGAACACTATGACCTATGGCGGAGTCGAAACGACGCAGTATCCGATCAACATCTACCGTCCGTGGTTCCGCAATTTCTTCACATTCGGCATTCCCCTCGCGTGCGTCAGCTACTTCCCTGCAATCGCGATAATGGGTGTCCCGGATCCACTGGGCACGCCGTTGTTGTTCCAATACGCCGCGCCGGTAATCGGCATCGCGTTTCTGGTGGGTTCGCTTCAGGTTTGGCGAATCGGCGTGCGCCACTACTTATCGACAGGAAATTGACGAATCTCAAGCGATGCCGCGCCGCGTGGCTAACGCCACCGCGAGCTTCACGGCTTCAACCATGCTTGTCGATTGGGCGAGGTTTTTGCCTGCGATGTCGAATGCCGTACCGTGGTCTACCGATGTTCGGATAAACGGTATCCCGAGGTTTACCGACACCGATTCCTCGAACCCGTGAACCTTGATCGGTATGTGACCTTGATCGTGGTACATAACGACCACGACGTCATACATTCCGTCGATCGCCTGATTAAAAACGGAGTCTGCAGGATGTGGCCCGGTCGCGTTGATGCCTTCCGACCTCGCCATCTCGATCGCCGGAAAAATCTCCTTCGCTTCGGTGTCTCCGATCAAACCGTTGTCACTCGCATGCGGATTCAGTGCGGCCACAGCGACGCGCGGTTTGTCGAAGCCCCAGCGACGAAAATGTTCATCGGTGATCCGGACTGCGGTAAGGATGTTGTCCGTGGTGACGAACGCGCAGGCCTCTGGGAGCGATTTGTGCGTGGAGAGGTGCATGCATCGCAGGATCCCGCTCACCAGCATCGTGTAGACGGTTGCGCTGTTGGTTAATCGTTTGAATACTTCTTGGTGGCCGAGGTCGAGCGCACCGGACATCTGCCACGACTCTTTGTTGACAGGTGCAGTGACCATGGCGTCGATCTCACCGGCGAGGCACATTTTGGCAGAGGTTTCTACCCAGAGATGCGATGCCCGACCCGAATCTACCGAATGTATGCCTTGCGGAAACTCGACGTCTTCATATTCGCCGACGCTTAACACCGGTATGACGTCGGTGGTGTCGGGTGTATCCGCCGGATTGTCGATCAGTTCGACGGGGAGATCGATACCGGTCTCCGACAAAGCTCGTTTGACTGCGCCCTCCGTACCCGCCACGAACATGCGCGCCTCATCGTTGATCTCAGGATCAGCGAGCGCCTTCACGACCACTTCAGGCCCAATGCCGGAAGGGTCTCCCAACGTAAGGGCCAGCAGCGGTTTTTTGTCGTTCATGTCCCCAATTAGGAATGCTGGATCAAATGGACGGACTTAGCACTTGCTAAATCCGCACGTGTAACACTTCATGCAACCCTCTTCGTATGCCATGTTGGGTGCGAAGCACTCTGGGCACGCTTCGGTGGTTACGCGTGGTTGCGATGCTTTGTCACTCGTGCCATGGGATTGTGGCATCCCGACTTCGTTCGACTTCGGCGGCTCGAGCAACGCGGTCTGGGTTGGATCAACACCGGGTGCCAAAGTTCCTTTGGGGGGAGATGCAGCGTGTTCCAACATCACCTTGGCGATCGCGTCCGGGACGGATAGGATTTGCCTGCCTCGGTCCCAGACCGGCGCGTCAACGATGTTGATCAACTGGTCAATGACGTCGGTCGGTGAAACTCCGGACCTTAGACACAGCGAGATCATTCGCGACAACGCCTCAGCCATCGCGCTGTCGTTGCCGCCCGCTTTGCCGTGGTTGGTGAAGACCTCGAACGGATGACCATCGCTGGTGAATGACAACGTCACATAGATCTTGCCTCTGCCCGTTTCGACCTGAACCGTTTTCGATTCGAGAACCGGTGGGCGTGGCATCCTGTTGACATACGCGACAGAACCGTCAGCTGCTTCTTGCAGCGTCCCTTGCGTCGCGGCGTCGGCCTGCTCGCTAGTGCCTGCGGTCAACACTTCTTTTTCGCGACTGCCCGCACGATAGACGGTAATCCCCTTGCAACGGGTCTCCCAAGCGAGCACGTACGCCTCTTCAACGTCTGACCTCGACGCTTCGTTGGGGAAGTTGATCGTCTTTGATATTCCTGCGTCGACGCTTTCTTGGAATGCCGCTTGCATAAGCACGTGATCGCTAGGCGCGATGTCTGACGAGACATGGAACAACGTCTTCACGTCGTCATCGACGTCGTCGCGTTCCTGTAGCGATTCGCCATTCGCCAGAGCATCCAGCAACGATTGACTATAGGAGTCTCTTTCCCGAACTACTCGCTCGAAGTTCGTGTCGGCGTATATGAGAGTCGTGTCTCCGCCTAGGATGTTGTGCTTTCGGAACGCGAGCGAGAAGATCGGTTCGATCCCGCTCGAGCAACCCGCGATCATCGATATCGTGCCGGTGGGAGCCACCGTCAAACGGCAAGCGTTGCGCATTCGCGGGTTCTCGATGCCGTTTTCGTGCCAAGCACCGTACGGTCCACGTGCTCCTGCCAAATCCTTTGATGCGAGGTCTGCGACGTCTTTTATGTGGCGCATCACATCGCGGCCTACTGCAACCGCTTCCGGGGTGTCATAAGGAATGCCGAGCGACACGAGCATGTCCGCGAACCCCATCACGCCCAACCCGATCTTCCGAGTCTGGAGGTTCATGTCTCTGATCTCAGGGATCGCGTACTCGTTGACATCAATGGTGTTGTCGAGGAAATGCACCGCCAATCGGATTGTTTCGCTCATGCGATCCCAGTCAATGCCCGGCAATTTGTTCAGCGTATGCGCTTGCACGCCCGCGTACTCTGGTCGCAAGAGGTCGAGTTGCGCCGGTGACCGGTCGATAATCCCTGTGGCCAATTTACCGATCACGAAATTCGCCAAGTTGATCGAACCTAAGTTGCAAGACTCATAAGGCAACAACGGTTGCTCGCCGCACGGGTTCGTGGCAGTGATCATGCCGATATCTTTTACCGGGCTGTTGCGGTTCACCTCGTCGAGGAAAATCATGCCGGGCTCACCGTTCAACCAAGCACCGTCGATGATCTTCTCGAAAACTTCCCTAGCGTTCGCACGGCCGACCTCGACGCCCGGGCTGTCGGCATCTGCCGGATTTTCTCGGAAGTAAAGGGGATAGTCGGTGTTGTCGAGCACCGCCTGCATAAACTCATCCGACGCCCCAACAGAAATGTTGAAGTTATGAATCTCGCCTTCAACTGTTTTGCATGTGATGAAGTCCATGATGTCGGGATGGTGCACATCCATCACCGCCATGTTGGCCCCATCGCGTTTGCCGCCCTGCGTCACTAATCGGGAGGTTGCGGAGAGATATCGGAGAGTTTCAACCGGACCGCAAGCTTTGCCGTGAGTCGTCGAGATCGACCAACCCTTGGGCCTCAACTCTGATAACGCGAAACCGGTGCCACCACCGAACTTTTGAACCATGGCTTGGTCGTGCGATGCGCGAGTGATGCCTTCCATCGTGTCGGCCAACGGCAAAACAAAACAAGCGGAAAGCGTTCCCTGCCCTGTGCCGGCATTCATCAGCGTCGGCGAGTTGGGCAAGAAATCCAGACTTGCCATCATCCGGTAGAAACGATCGGCGATCTGCTCGACTCTGTCAGGCGACGCACCGTAAAGCGTGTCGCCTTTGGCGATCGCGTGGGCGACGCGGCGAAACATCCCTTGCGGATTCTCGACGATTTTCCCGTTGTTGTCGCGGAGGAGATATCGCTTTTCCAATATCACCTCGGCGTTTTCGGATATCTCCGCGGGATTGAACCCGTCATCAGGGACATCAAAGGTCCATTTGCCAGTCGTAGCTTTTGCCATTTCACACTCCCGTCGTTCCGACGAGTCTTTGCTTGTCTTTTGTTCGGACTAAATGCCTTCCCCGCACATCAATGCCGACCTGCCGTCTGGCGCGCCGCCTGCGAAACTGCGCCCGACAAGAACGTTGATTGAAGATCGGATGCAAACGGATCGGCATCCTCTAATATGCTCACTTCCGTCGCGAATCTTTCGACATCGTCAAAATCCTTGTACACAGAAGCGAAGCGCAGATACGCGACTCGATCTAACGATTTCAGACGGTTGAGCACCATTTCACCGATCAGACCGGTTTCGATGTGTTCTCGTCCTTCGTTGACCGCCATCCCGTGAATCTCATCCACGATCTGCTCGATCGCGCCAACCGGCAACGTTCGTTTCGCACAAGCGATTTCAATACTGCGCATCAGTTTTTCGGTCGAAAACGACTCCAGCTTGCCGCTCCTCTTTTCCACCTTCAGTCTAGAGTTTTGGACCCGCTCATAGGTCGTGAACCGACCTCCGCAGTAGAGACACTCGCGGCGTCGACGCACAGAATCGTTGCTCACACGGGAATCAACGACTTTCGTCTCTGCATGTTGACACTCTGGGCAGTGCATTTTCCGCTGGTTAACTCCAGATTGCAAGAAGGCTGGACGCTTGCGCGAGCACAACATCTTGTGCTTGGGTTTTTATTTTTACAAGATGTTCCGCATTTTTGCACAGACAAGTCGGACGATTTTTCAACGATTTTGTGTGCTTTCGCGACGCGGTCTCCCATGCGTCACCGCAATGGGAATAGCGAGTCTACAGGCGATTCCGAGTTCGCAGAATTAGAATGGCGAAAACCGGTTGCCGGCGTGAATTGACGCGATCAGCGCTCTCTGATGTAACGCGGAAATTCGGACACAGTGGCCGCTTTTTGCGTCCGAGACATTTCTTCATCGCCGCTTTCGAGCGCTTTTTCGATTTCCCGAACCTTTTCGTCGCCGTAGGCGTCGACCCCGGACACGTCATCAAATCCTGTCGCGATGATCGTGATCTTCAACTCGTTCTCCATTCGGAGGTCTTGAGTTGTACCGAAGATGATCTCGGCTTCGGGATGCACCTGTTGTTTCACCGTTTCTGAGATCTTGCGCACCTCAGCCATCATCAGATCCGGACCGCTGGTTATGTTGAGCAACACTCCCGTGGCACCGTCTATGCTCACTTCGAGTAGTGGCGAACCGAGGACAGATGCGATCGCGGCATCCGTGCGGTCAATCCCGTTTCCCTTACCGATCGCCATCCATGCGGGACCCGCGTCTCGCATCACGGTACGTAGATCTGCAAAGTCGAGGTTTATCTCGCCTGGCAAAAGGAGCAACTCCGTAATCGATTGGATGCCCTGCCGCAACACCTCATCCGCCATCCGAAATGCCACTTCGACCGATGTATCGGGCGCCGAAACCAGAAGAAGCCGCTCGTTCGGTATCACAATCATCGTGTCGACTTCTTCGGCAAGTCGATTCAGACCTTCGGCGGCCTGTTTGTCGCGTTGGTAGCCCTCGAAGGGAAACGGTTTTGTAACGACGCCTATCGTAAGGCAACCCAGTTCCCTTTTCGCGATGTTGGCAACTATCGGCGCGCCACCGGTACCCGTTCCCCCGCCCATGCCGGCGGCTATAAATACAAGGTCGGCACCAGATAAGACTTCGCGGATCTCTTCTCGACTATCTAGGAAACATTCCCGACCGATTTGAGGGTTACCGCCGACACCCAACCCTCCTGCGATGCGATCGCCAACTCGCAAACGGATAGAAGCTTCGGATTGCGCCAACGCCTGCGCATCCGTGTTCGCCGCGATGTACTCGACGCTCGGGATTCGCGCCCGGTACATCCGCGTGAGCGCGTTTGAACCACCGCCGCCAACGCCTACGACCTTGATGTTGACGGACGGATTCCGCCTACGCCTAATTGACGTTGAAAAGGATGTTGACAACTTGACTTGCTGCGCCTTTTGAAACTCGAGCGGTCGCTGGTTTCGTTCGGCGACCAACCCGCCGAAGCGCGACCGGCTCCTTGACGCCTAGTTTTACTTTACACGCCGCAATGAATGCAGGAGATTGGCCGCAAGCCGATGATCCGGATCGGACGGAGCACGAACATTTAGCGGCCCAACAACGAACGTATCTTCGCGCCCATGCCTTGGGTTTCGGATCCGTTCGCGTGCTGAGTCGACTCGGCGCTTTCTGAAGCTGTGTGGACTACGGTTATCGGTTTGCGTTCGACATGGTTGTCGCGTTCGATACGATCCAATGCACGCAACGCCATACAGATCGCGCCCGACATCGATGGGTCACTGACGTCGTCTGGAAGACTCTTTATGCTGGTCGGCTTGCGAACTTCGACCCTGCCTCTCAGCCCCATGTTCAATTTCGCGTACGTCTCGATCCCGGTCAGTTTCGATCCTCCGCCAGTGAAAACTACCGTGAGGAAATCGTTGTCAGGCAATCCCGCAACCTGAGCGATCCTCGACTTGTAAAGGTTCATAGTTTCGGACGCCCGGTCGCGTAACAGATTCGAGACTGAAACCCGGGTCAGCGAACGTTCAACGTCGATCACGCGTTCAGAACCGGTAAGTGCCATCGGATCGATCTCGTCATCGAAACCGACGGTATCGCCTACCAATGTGCCTGCGGAAATCTTTACCGCTTCCGCGTTCTCAAACGGCAGCTCATATGCATATGCGATGTCGTTGGTGAAGTGGAAACCACCGATCGGGAGCGAGTTGAACACCACCGCACGGCCATGGTTGTAGATGGCGATTTCACTATCACTTCCGCCGATGTCGATCAGAACAACCCCGGCGTCTCGCTCGTAACTACTCAAAAGATATTCGGCTTCCGCGACTAATGTCGAACCTCCGTGGATCGGGGTTATTCCAGCCCTGCTGACAGCGTCGAATACGGTCCGGTAATGTTGCATGTCCGAGACCACGAGTAACGCCTGAACTTCGAGGCTCTGAGGGTGCATCCCGACCGGGGGTTTGCGAAACTCGGTGCCATCGTCAACCCGGTACGCCGTCGGGGTTGCATAGAGCAGATGATCGGTCTCTTCCACCCTTTCGGATGCGGCGAGTCGCACCGCTTGAACGATGTCTTCTTCAATCACGCCCGAGGCGAAATCGAACCCGCTCACTCGTCCCCATCCGGTGTAGGAATTGACGTGCTTGCCACCAAACCCCACGTATCCCTTCGTGAAGTTGAGCGAACACTGCTTCGAAACCTCGCTGACCGAGGCGCGGACCGCGGTCGTAGCTTCGGTGCTGTTCATAACGTCGCCGTCGTGGATCGATTCGCTGGGCAAAACATCAATCGCGAGCATCTCGGGCTCGTTGAAGTTGTCCCGCCGGATTACGACGCTGCAGACCTTGCTGCTGCCCACATCGATAGCTAGCCGAATGTCCTCGTTGTACATCTGCCTCGAAGCTCCTTAGATCATTTCAGTGTTGAGATCCGGTTTTCATCAGATTCGCTCTGCCACTCTCAACTTGGCGCTACGGCTTCGAGGATTTGCCTCGACCTCCGAAGCCGCCGGCGTGATCGCGCCTTTTACCACCGTCTTTAGAGACGGGAAGTGATCGCAGGTGCAGACCGGCGATCGGCGATCATCCGAGTCGCATATACAGTCGGCGACGGCATCGCGAATGAAGTTCTTCACTATTCGGTCTTCTAACGAATGGTACGAAATCACAACTAGCCTTCCACCTACTCCCGTGACATTTACAGCCTGTTCCAGTCCAGCCGATAATGCCGACATTTCGTCGTTCACAGCGATCCTCAACGCTTGGAATGTTTGCGTTGCGGAATGAATTCCGCTGCGTCCACGACGTTTGACAGAGGATATGATCTCTGCCAGTTGCAACGAATCCCTGACAGGCCGATTGTCCACGATGGCCGAAGCGATCCGACGCGAGGCGCGTTCGTCGCCATACCGAAATATGAGGTCGCCGAGTTCCCGTTCCGGATAGGTATTGACGATTTGGTTCGCATCCAATCCGCCGTTTTTAGAAAAGCGCATATCCAACGGGTCCGATCGCCGAAACGAAAATCCGCGCGACTCACGGTCCAACTGCAGCGAAGAGACGCCCAAATCCATGAGAACGCCGTGGACAGGAGCAAAACCGAACCTCGCTACGATCGCTTGCAACTCGACGAAGTTCTCGTTACAAATACGAACCGCCGTTCCAAACTGTTTCAATCGCTTGGAAGCCGAATCGACGGCTTCGGGGTCCGCATCGATTCCGATCAACTGACCTCCGGGCGACGCTGCGTTGAGTATCGCCATAGCGTGGCCACCCTCGCCCAACGTCGCGTCGACATACCGCCCGCCTTGAATGACGTGCAGTGCGTCCAATACCTCGGAGAGCATCACTGGTTCGTGAAATTCCGGGTAGCTTTCCGTCGCCTTCCGGGCCATTTTGTCTACGATTCGCCTGTTACCGCGGCCGTTTCAAGGTGTGTCAAGAATCACCATCTATGGCCGAGTTCGCGAACACAATATCCCACGCAAAACTCGATACTCGTAAAGCGCGCAGGTATGTGCGCTATTCTCGAAATTCTAGGATTCCCGTACAAGCGGTTTCCACATACAGCGCCGCGTTCACGCCGCATTATCATCAGGTCAGCGGAGCCTGATCGATCCGCTCCGGCGTCCAAACGCGATAACTATGTCAACCCAGATCAAGTTTGCAGTCCTTACGAGCAGTGATACTGGCCACGCTGGCTCGCGAGCCGACATCGGTGGAGACGCTGTGGCCAATCTCATGACCCAAAACGGCCACACGCTCGTCGAAAGGCGTATTAAACCCGACGAAGAACAGAGATTGGTCGAAACGCTGAGCGAGTGGAGCAGCAATGGTGAAATCCAACTGATCTTGACCACCGGTGGTACGGGACTGGGATCGCGCGATGTTGTGCCAGAAGCGACTCGTCGCGTGATCGACTACGAAGTGCCCGGGATGGCAGAGGCGATGCGCTCGGCGTCGTTGCAGGTGACCGCGATGGCGATGTTGTCCCGCTCCGTCGTTGGTGTCAAGAACCAAACATTGATCGTCAATTTGCCCGGAAATCCCAAAGGCGCTGTCGAAACACTAGAAGTCGTGCTTCCGGTCTTGCCTCACGCTGTCGAGATATTGAACGACACTCACCGAGGCGAGCACCCGATCCACAAAAAACACCACCATCATTAATGCGCATACTGGTTCGTCTTGCGATTTCACGTAGTCACGTTATTTCCTGAGATGTTTGAAGGTCCGATGACATCAAGCATCATCGGACGTGCGCGGCAAGCCGGTCGGATAGAAATCGACTTCGTGAATCCGCGAGATTTCACGACGGACACACATCGCTCCGTCGATGCACCACCGTACGGTGGAGGTCCCGGAATGGTGATGATGGCGCCGCCTTTGACGAAGGCCATCGAAACCATAAACGCGCGTTACACCGAACGCGCCCGTCCACCAACTGTTTTGATGTCGCCGCAGGGTCGACCGATGAACCACGAATTGGCTCAGAGATTGTCGCAGCTGGAATCGCTCACTATCGTTTGCGGCCACTACGAGGGAGTTGACGAAAGATTCATCGAAGCGTGCGTAGACTGCGAAATCAGCGTCGGAGATTTTGTATTGACCGGCGGTGAGATCCCGGCGATGGCGGTCATCGATTCTGTCGCGCGCCTGGTGCAAGGCGTTCTAGGCGACTCCGATTCAACCTGTCAGGAATCATTTTCCAACGACAGCCATGGGATGTTGGAAGGTCCCGTCTACACTCGCCCGCCAGAATTCCGAGGCGTCAGAGTACCGGAAGTCCTGCTGACCGGCAACCGGCACGAGATAGAACGATTCCGCACCCAGAAGGCAGCGGAGCGCACGCTCGAACGACGACCAGATCTCATGCAAGGCTGGGGTCCAACTCAATCGAACGATTGAAGATCAAACGGCTGCTATCCTAGCCAATTCCGATTGAATGATCGGAAAAACCACTGTTTTGTCGCGCGACTTTGCCCGTGACCAGATCAATCTCTGCTTTTTCGTAGGCTTCGTTGCACTGGAATTCTGACGACCCCGCCGGTTGGCAAACACCCCTTGACGCGTTCGGTCAAGCGATGTCCACCTTGCATCGATCTAGGTCCGCAACGTGACCTCGCCCGCCGCGACAGCGCGCAGCATGCCGTTTGGTTCCCGAATCAATAACCTTCCGAATTCGTCCACGTCCTCGGCGAAACCGAACAACACTTCGCCGGATGCGTTTTCCGTCGCCATCGTGACTTCCACGTCAGAACCAAGCGTAATCAACCTGTCTCGCCACTCGGGGATTATCGACTCGCCACGATCTAGCGATTCGTATCGCTCGTTGAGGAAACCCAACAGAACGGTCAATACGTTTGCCCGGTCGAATCGTTTCGTCCGATTTGCAATTTGCAGGATGCTGATGGCTTGGTATGTACGTGACTCATCTCTGGGGACGACTGAATTGACGTTCAATCCTATGCCCAATATGCCCGCGAACAAATCTCCTGTGATTACGCTCTCCGCAATGACCCCGCTCACCTTCTTGCCATGGACCAAGACGTCATTGGGCCACTTGATTTCGGATCGCGTCGTGGTCAACGCGTCGACCGTTTTGGCGCATGCCAACGAGCCCATAATCGTTAGCTGGCCAGTCAACGAAAGACGAGGGCACAAGATCACCGACGCCAACACGTTGTCGCAACACTGCGAATCCCAAGTCCGTCCGAAACGACCACGCCCGCGAGATTGTTCATCAGCCACGACAACGGTCCCGTCCAACGCCTCAACATCGCCTGCCGATTCGATCAATTCACGCGACACGTCCATCGTCGACGTTGTTCTACGCAGATGCACGATGTTGCGACCGATACGACCTTGCACCCGCGTGGCCACCGACGTTATATCCGATGTTTCGATGATGTTGCCTGTCAATGCCGCTCCGCGCAGATTGTATCGTTGAGAGGTTAGGGTCCGTTAGCTCCGGCACGAATTTAACCCGATACGATCACATTTTCACGATGGAGATTAGACAAGTCCGCGACGAAGAGTTCCTCCAATGGCGCATCGCAGTGCGCGCGAGCCTGGGAACTCACACCACACCTGAAGACACCGTCTTCATGCGCGCACATCGCGTCGAGATCGATCGATTGCTCGTGTGCATGGACGGCGAAGTGATGGCTGGATCAGGTGGTGCCGACTCCTTCGACATGACCCTGCCCGGCGGCGCCCAAGTCCCGGTTGCCGGCGTCGCGTACATCACTACCGCGGCTACCCACCGTCGGCGCGGAATTCATCGCTCCATCATGAAACGAATCCACGATGATGCTCGCGATCGCGGCGACTCGGCCGCCATTTTATGGGCTAGCCAGAGCTCGCTGTACGGCCGGTACGGATACGGCAATACGATCCCGGTTCACAACTGGCACATCGATCTTCGGCATACCGATTTCGAATCTGCACCCGAATGGACCGGACGCTATGTGAAGGCTGAACGTGACGAAATCATCCCGTTAATGACGGAAGCGTACGAGCGTACTCGACCCAATCGAACAGGCATGATCACTCGGACCGCAAAGCGCTGGCAATACGAGATACACCCTGTCCACACCAAGGACGAGTTCTTCATCGTTTACATGGAAGATGAAGACGCGCTCGCTTATGCCAGATACACGATAGATCAAGACCCTGAAGATGAATTCAGGGGAACGATGCATGTCGTCGAGGCCGTCGCAGCGACAGACGCCGCGCACGCCGCCCTTTGGCGCTTCCTCCTCGATCAGGAACTCGTTCACGAGGTTAAAGCCCACGCACGACCTATCGACGATCCATTGGTATGGATGCTCGCCGAACCGCGACGGTTGCATCGCAAACTGACCGACGCCATATGGATGAAATTCCTTGACATCCCGGGCATGTTGGAAAAGCGGATCTACCCCGTCGAAGATTCGCTAGTCTTGCAAATTTTTGATGCGGAAACCAAAAAGCCTCAAACCTTGGCGCTTGATTGCGGTCCCGAAGGTGCAATTTGCCGCGAAACTACTGCGTCTCCGGATCTCGTTATGAATGAAACTCAGCTCGCTGAGATCTACTTGGGTGCTGTTGAGTGTTCGATGTTGGCCGATCTGAGCTTAGTCGAGGTATCGACCGCGACTCCCAAAGCGGCACTTCGCGCCGACTCGGTTTTCCGTACTTCACCCGCCGGGTGGAACCCTTATCACTTCTGATTCACTCGATTCACGGTGCCAAATCCCCAATTGAACCCGCAGATAGACAAACTCGCTGGCATCGAATTCCGCCCAGCGCGCGAGCACGAACGCGTTCGGTACTACAACGCGGAGATGCGCGGCTTTAGCGGCCATTTCATTCCGCAAGTCGGTGAATTGGAATATCGAAAATCCGACGACCCGATGCACCGTACCGAATGCGCATTCGACGGCGACGAGATGGTGGGCACGACGATATGGGAACCTTATGAAATAACGATCCCTAGGGGCAAATCCGGTTTCTTCGGAGTTACCGGGGTCACCGTTGCCCCGACCCACACGCGTCGCGGCATCCTGCGGGAGATGATGCGCCGTCTCCTCATTCAAGGGAGCGCCGCGGGATACCCGATCGCTGGACTTTGGGCGAGCGAAAGCAACATATACGGTCGATTTGGATTCGGCATTTCGGGCGAAACCGTCTTCGCCAAAATCGACGTACGAGACGCCAGATTTCGCACTATGCCACCAGTTAAGGGCGAGATTCGTTTCGCCGACGTTGACACGATGGAGAAGGTCGCGCCATTTGTGTGGGACAAAACTGCCGAAAAAACAGTCGGGATGATGCTACGTTCCAAAGCAGATTGGGACTGGATTTACGACCGACGTCGCATATCTGGTTTTGGCAAACGCAAAGCGTTTTGCGCGGTGTATCGCGAACGAAACGAACCTCTCGGATATGCTGCGTACCGTATTGAGCACCGAAACGAAGCAATGCATTCGTTCAACACGGTCCGAGTGATCGAGTTGATCGCTTCCACCACCGCTGCCGAGGCCGCCTTGTGGCGGTTCATCCTCGATCTCGACCTCGCGGGCGAGGTCGTCCACCATCACCCCAAAAAATCTCTTCTGCTTTGGATGCTCGCCGATCCACGCAAGCTCTCGTTCGAACCATACGACTCACTCTGGATCCGGATTCTCGATCCGGCCAAGGCACTCAAAGCGCGGGAATACTCATCGCGTGGCGAAGTTGTGATCAGATTGGTCGACGATTACCTTACGTGTAATGAAGGGACTTACCATCTACGGGTGGATGCCGAAGGCGCGGCAACCTGCGAGAAGACTACTCGGTCGCCCGATGTAACGATGCCGATCGCGTCACTCGGCGCCATCTACATGGGCGCACACTATCTAGCCGATCTGCAGCGTGCCGGGCGCGTTGATGAGAACCGCCCGGGCGCAGTCGCGACGATTGATACCATGTTTCCTACAAGTGGGGTGCAAAGCTTCTTACCCGAGTTCTAGTCATAATTGCCACAATGTCCGTCTTCACGCCAGCCCATCTAGGCAAGTGGGAAGCCCTTTACAAGAGGTTGATTGAAGGCGAATCGTTACCATTGACAGAGGATGGGGTTTGGATGTTGGGACGCAAGACTGGCATCATCGCCGTGACGCACGACGGCGAACCCATCTACATCGAAGCCACGAGAGACATTGGCAAGACCGTCGGCGACTACATCAACGGCGGTGCGAATTGCGACTTCCGCACCAAGGTCGCGACAGTCGAGTTCGGCGCATCGCCTCGGAACGTCAATGAACGTTCGCGCAAAGGGCCTCTGGCAGATCGAATAAACAGAATGCTCCCTCAATACAGGTTCACCGCGGTGCCCGCGACCGACGCGCTTGCCGAAAGGCTCGCCGACGCGTTCACAATCGTTGCCGACCCCCGCCTGAATGGGCCGACGGCGCATGCCAACGCGGTCATCGACGCGTTGCCGCGATAACCTGCCACCACTATCGTCGAAGTTATGGAAACCGGTTACATCCGATACCTGCCGCTTTTTCTTCTGATCGGGTTCCTCGCCCTTTGCGGCATATTGGTGTGGCGCGGTCAATACAAGGTCGGCGCATACATAGTGCAGGTCGCGTTCGCATTGTTCCTGTCCACGGCCGCGGCGATGGGGCTCTATGTGCTGAGCGTCGTGATGCTGACGACTTGGCTGTTTCCAGGAAACGCCGATTTCTTGATGTTCAATACGATGCTCATGCACGCCATCGGTGTCACATTCGGCTTCTCTATCGTCAAGCGATACGTCACCGCCACCGGTGTACTTAAGCCGGTTGAAGTCTTGACTTCTCTAGTGCTCGGATTCATTGGAGCCGGAATCGGTTTCGTGCTCTTCAAAGACGCAACCTTCGGAGCCGATTTTGTGGACAACGCCAGCGCCGTGTCCGGCTCCTATTTCGGTGCTGTCTTTTTGGGCAACGCGCAGCTAATCGTCATCGGACTCGTCCGAGTCCTTCAAAATCACGAACCGTAGACCTAGCGGGTTTAAACAGTCACCCTCTGCGCCTGGGGCAGCGCTCGGCATGTCGTGCGGTCGCGCCAATCACCAAAACGGTTAAAGTATTCACGAACCGCAAACGCCACCTTGCCATTCGGTAATCGAAGGTCCATCATGCGCATAACCGACATCGAAGTCATCACGTTCAAAAGCGAAGCCAACAACGTCCCCACCAAGTGGGGGTACGGCGAATGGCTCGACGACCCGCAACCTTCGACGCACGCGATCACCAAAATCTCCACTGATGAAGGCGTAAGCGGATACAACACCGGAGGCATGGGCGGATACTTCCACGGTGCGTTTCCGGCGGACGTCGAGGCCATGGTGAAAAACCTGCTCGTCGGCGAAGATCCGCTTAGCCGCGAGCACCTGTGGAACCTGATGCGAGACAACGCACGATTCCATGAATCATTGATCGGGACATTGGATGCCGCGCTGTGGGACCTGGCGGGCAGGTACGCAGGTATGTCGGTGTCGCAGCTTATGGGCAAAGCCAGAGAGAAGGTGCGAGCGTACGCCAGCACCCATCCCAACATGGGCACACCCGATGACTACGCAAAGTTCGCCTCCGAGTGCAAAGCGCAAGGCTACACCGCGTTCAAAGTCCACGCCTACATCTACTGGAACCCCATCACCAACAGCCCAGCGCCGCGTAGACCCGCATTCCCAAAGCAAGACATCGAAGTGTGCGAGGCGGTACGCGACGCCGTCGGCGACGATATGACCTTGATGCTCGACCCGTGGGGCATCTACACACTTGACGAATCGATCTACGTCGGACGTGAATTGGAAAAACTCGGATACTACTTCCTCGAGCACCCGATGCACGAGTTCAGAGTCGAGCCGTACCGTCGACTCTGCAACGAATTAGACATCGCCGTTTGCGCTCCAGAGCACGCGACATGGATGCACTATTCGCGGGCGGAATGGGTCTTGCAAGGGGCGTCGGACATAGGGAGAATCGACGTCAACTTCGGCGGAATCACTGCCTGCAAGAAGGCCGTGGATGTCTACGAAGCGTTCGGTATACCGTGCGAGATGCATGGCGGTTGGTTCCCCAACGCCTCGATACTCGGAGCGACCACTGAAGAAACTTGCCTGTTCTATGAGCGGGGATTATTGCGGCCCGGTTTCGACTACGACGCGACACCGCCGTATCTGAATGCGCCGTGCGACCCGATGGACGACGAGGGGAACGTGTTGCTGCCTCAAGGGCCAGGACTCGGCATGGACTTCAACTGGGACTACATAGACAACAACCGCGTCGCCTGAGTTTCAAGCGACGCGGTTGATTTGATTCGTTGTTGCGCGTTTGCGGCTAGCGTCGGCCACGTTTCTCAAGCTGCATCTGGTGATGCCGTAGGAACGGCGGGATCTTCATCGTTTCAGGATCTTCAATCGCTTTCTCGATCATCTCGTTGTCCATCACGCGTTGCTCTTCGTCGGTCGGGAACCCTGTCGCGATGACGATCACACGGATGCTGTGACCCATGTTCGCCTGTCGTGCTGTTCCGAGAATGATGTTCGACTGCGCCGTCATCTTGCTTTGCACGATGCTCGAAATTTCCTGGACGCTGTACATGCGCATCGCCGGTCCGCCAGTGATGTTGACCAACGCGCGTTGAGCACCCGTGATGTCTACGTCGAGCAATGGACTTTCCAGCGCTTGATTGACAGCTTCCAAAGCGCCTCCGGGTTCAACGTCGGATGCCTGACCGACGCCCATCCAAGCGGGACCCGCGTTAGTCATGACTGCTCGCACGTCGGCGAAGTCCAAGTTGACCTCTCCGGGTTCGATGATCACGCGTGCGATACCCTCGACGCCGTCCTGAAGCACCTTGTCAGCCATCCGCCACGCCTCTTGAGTCGTGGTGTCCGGCGCAGCCGCGTCGAGCAATCGATCGTTCGGGATCCGTATGAGCGTGTCGACGTATTTTTGCAGCTCGTCAACACCCTCTTCGGCCTTCGCCATGCGGTGGGTACCCTCAAAGCTGAAAGGCATCGTGCACACGCCGATGGTCAACGCGCCTTGCTGCTTCGCGATCTGCGCAACCACTGGAGCGCCGCCCGTGCCAGTGCCTCCGCCCATGCCAGCGGTCACGAAGACGAGGTCTGCCCCTTCCAAAATCTCCGCTATCTCTTCGCGATTCTCCTCGTGGCAGATGCGTCCCTGCGTAGGGTCGCCGCCAACACCCATTCCTCGTGCCGTTGTGTCACCCACCCGCAAACCGATCGGAACCGTCGCCAGTTCCAACGCCTGCTGGTCGGTGTTCATGACGATGTAGTCGACGGTGTCGATGGGGTCGCCAAACATCCGATTCACGGCGTTAGACCCGCCGCCACCTACACCAACGACCTTAATGTTGACCTTGCCGATGCCGAGCGGCTGCCTGCCCTGCGGCTTGTACTCGAATTCGTCGTGTATCTCACGCAACATGTTTTCGTCCTTCACGATCTCAAAGAAACCATGCTTATGCCGGTAGCTGCCACTCAGCGTCGGACTCACGAGAGCGATCTACACCGTCCCGATTCGACGCCGAAACGCGCGTAGCGTCCCAGAGTGTTTACTACGGTATGCAATCCGTACGCCGCGATGCAATACAACAGCGCGCAGTTAAATCGTTCCAATAAATCCCTTCGCTGGAAACCGCAATGTTTCATCGCGACCAGTCGTCGTTTCGCACGATTCGATTCTAGCGACTCATTCGTTCGCCGATGCCGCGCCGATGCACAATCGGAAATACACTTGGGAAACTGGAGACGGGCGCGACATCGACGATAAGAACCTATTGAGATCCGCTCCGCAAGAAAAGGAAGTTGACCTATGAACGGCTATCAAGCTGTTGCCAAGATTTTGAAGAAAGAAGGGTTCGAGTGGTTGGCATGCTTCCCTTCTAACCCGATCATCGAAGCGGTGGCGGTCGAGGGCATCCGGCCCATCGTTTTCAGGCAGGAACGCGGCGGCATCATGGCTGCCGACGGCTACTCGCGCCTAATGTCTTCGCAAGGAAAATACGGCGTTTTCGCTTGCCAGGGCGGACCTGGATCCGAAAACGCATTCGGAGGATTCGCACAGGCGTGGGCTGACAGCGTCCCCGTGCTCTTCATTCCGGACGGACCTGGAAACTACAAAGTCGGAGTCGCTCCAAACTTCAGCGCAGGTCATAACTTCCAGCACATCATGAAGTTCGCAGCCCCTGTCACCTCCGCAGAAGCAATCCCCGCACTCATGCGGCGAGCTACCGAATCGCTGAAAAACGGCCGACCCGGTCCGGTGATGGTGGAGATGCATCGCGATGCGATGGGCGATGACGTGCCAGACGCAACCGTCGAAAACTACGTCCCGACATCCCGACATATTTTTGCACCGTCCGCGAGCGACATCAGCGACGCGGCCGACCAGCTCCTCAACGCTCGTATGCCTGCGATTTGGGCAGGCCAAGGCGTTTTACACGCCGGGGCAACCGCCGAACTGCAGGAACTCGCGGAACTCACCCAGATCCCGGTTATGACGACCATGCCCGGCAAGAGCGCAATCGACGAGCGACACCCGCTCGCTCTCGGCGCCGCAAACCGCACCGCGCCGAAACCGGTTTGGACGTGGCTTAAAGAGTCCGACGTCCTCTTCGCGGTCGGCGCGAGCCTGACCGTCACCAACTACGGGATCGACCTCCCGCCCGGCAAGTTCCTCATCCACTGCACCAACAACCCGGCCGACATCTCGAAGGAATACGTCACCGACATCGGATTGGTGGGCGACGCTGGTGAAACACTACGGCTGTTGATCGATGAGATCAAAGGACGTATTGGCGAGGAAGGCCGTCGCAGCGACACGTCGACGCAGGAAGCGATCGCTCAAGTGCGCTCTGAGTGGGACGCCGACTGGTCGAATCTCCTCAACTCCGACATGGTCCCGATCAATCCGTATCGGTTGCTGAAGGAGATCGGTAAAGCCGTCGATCACGAAAACACGGTGATGACCCACGACGCCGGGCACCCGCGCGACCAGATGATGCCCTTCTACACCGCCACGAAACCGCACACGTACATCGGATGGGGCAAGAGCACCCACCTGGGCTACGGCATCGGCCTGATGATCGGCGCCAAGATGGCAATGCCAGAGCGGTTCTGCGTCAACTTCATGGGTGACGCCGCGTTCGGCATGGCAGGTTTGGACATCGAGACCTCGGTGCGATCCGAAAACCCGATAACCACAATCGTCCTAAACAACGGCACGATGGGTGGCTACAACAAATCGCTGCCGGTAGCAATGGAGAAGTACAACGCCGGAAACATGACCGGCGACTACGCCATGATCGCCGAAGGCATGGGCGCCCGCGGCATCACTGTGACCGAGCCGACTGAGATCGGCAACGCAGTCCGTGAAGCCCACCGCGAGAACTTCGAAAACGGCCGTTCAGCACTGATCGACGTTCACACCCAGCAAGAGCTGAACTTCAGCATCTACGACTAAAAGCCGTAGTCATCCGGGAGCGATCCATCTCGATCGCTCCCGGCAACTCCTTCCCTTAACCTTCCGCCAACGCCTCATCGATCTTCTCGGCCGCGTCGGATGTCACCCAGCCGCTCCAATCGCCGCGGTTGTTGTTCAAGTACCAAACC
>CAYRHG010000100.1:0-26799 GCA_964424025.1 uncultured Dehalococcoidales bacterium
ATGCAGCGGGAGACGTACCTTCACGGACATCACCGTTCTGTTTTATCGGCCCATTCGGCCCGGACGGCGGATGATGCGGCGGCGTTTCTGCTTCCGTTCATTGAACCCGGCATGAATCTCCTCGATGTCGGTTGCGGACCGGGAACGATCACTGTAGGCCTAGCGGCCGCAGTCGGGGGATCCGGTTCTGTGTTGGGCATCGATATTTCGGACGGGCTGCACGAAGAATGGGACAAACGTCGAAAGGAACACGGATCGCCGAATTTGGACTTTCAGGTCGATGATGTTTACGAGTCAGACCTCGATCAGGGTCAGTTCGACGTGGTCTACGCCCATCAGTTGTTCCAGCATTTGAACGATCCAGTCGGTGCGTTGACAGCTGCCGCGAAACTCGCGAAGCCGGGAGGAATCGTGGCAGTACGAGAGGTCGATTGGGGAACGTTCGCGGCCTATCCGGAATCGCAAGCTCTCGATGATTTCCGGCGCGTATATGATGCCGTCGCGGTTCGTAACGGTGGAAACCCGCGCGCTGGGCGAAACATGCTCAGTTGGATGCAGGACACAGGCGAGTTGACCGAAATCCACATCACGACGAGCACGTGGACGTTCTTCGAAGAGGATGGCAAGACATGGTGGGGCGACCAATGGTCGCAACGGGTCTTGGAGTCGGATATCGCGACCAAAGCGCTCGAATACAGGATCGCGACTAGGCCCGAGTTGGAAGCGATCTCACGCGGATGGCAGGAGTGGAAAAACGCTCCCGGGTCTTTGTCGTGCTTCACACATTTTGAGGGGTTGGCACGCCGCGGCTAGCGACGACACCTCTCCTCGTTTCGGTGCGTATGTGAATCAGACAGATCTATGATCATCTGCGTCTCGAACTCGTCCTCAGAAACCTTGTTATGATACATGTGTGAAAAACTCTTCTTTGCCACGTTTGAATGACTACCTCAACAACAAGCCCTGACGCGGTCCTTGAGGGCCTTTCCGAAGCCCAGCGCGCAGCCGCTTCCTACATCGACGGCCCGTTAATCATTGTGGCCGGACCGGGTAGCGGCAAGACGCGAGTGATGTCGCATCGGATGGCGTATATCCTCGCCACCGGAGTTCCGCCTTGGAGGGCGTTGGGTGTTACGTTCACGAACAAAGCGGCTGCCGAATTGCGCCAAAGGTGCGATGCGTTGGCGAGCCGCTTCGTACCGAACGCCGCTGAGACGAACGTCAGCACTTTCCATTCGTTCGGCGCGAGATTTCTACGGATTCACCACGACGCGGCGGGTCTGGGGCGGGACTTCACTATCTTCGACCGCGACGACCAAGAACGCATGTTGAAGTTGCTGCTCGCCGACATGGATGTGGAGGCGAAGGTAGGTGAGGTGCTCGCGGTCATCGGAAAAGCCAAAAACAACAACCAAACACCGGAAGAGTTCGCGAGCTTGGGAACGGGATTCCGGCACGAGCTTCATGCCGAGGTCTACCAACAATACGAAGCGAATCTACACCGATCGAACGGAGTAGATTTCGACGATCTTTTGCTTAAGCCGTATCGGATTTTGGTGACAGATGAGCACATTCGAACTGTGATGCAAAACCGGTTCGAGCACATCATGGTTGATGAGTTTCAAGACACCAATGCGTTGCAGTTCGAACTCGTACGAGTGCTCGGTGACGCGTATCGAAACATCTGCGTAGTCGGTGACCCAGACCAATCGATATATTCCTGGCGGAACGCAAGGCCGGAAAATATGGACCGGCTCGCCGAGGTTTTACCGGGTTGTAGGCTGTTCGAACTGAGCGAATCGTATCGTTCCACGAAGACGATAATCGCCGCCGCATCTGGCCTGATCTCTCACAATACTCGCTCCATCGAACGGGTGCTTTTCACAAACAACGAGCAAGGTGAACCGGTAGAGATTGGCGTTACAGAACACCCGGAACATGAGGCGTCAGTTATCTTAGACGCGGTCGAAAAGCATGCGAGGTCCCAATCCGCCAAAAACGGAGTGCCCGGAAATCTCGACGATATCGCCGTCCTTTACCGAACCAATGCACAATCCCGGGCGATCGAGACAGAGTGCAGCCGGCGCGGCGTTCAGTACCGTCTTATCGGTGGGGTGCGTTTTTATGAGAGACGCGAGATTAAAGACGCACTCGCGTTGCTGCGGATTGTAGTGAATCCATCGGATGAAACATCGCTTCGTCGCATCATCAACGTGCCCCCACGCGGTATCGGTCCGGCGACGCTACGCAATATCGAGGAGTACAGCATCTACAACAACATGCCGTTGCTAGATGCGGTCTTGCTGGCGTCTGACCCCTCAGAATCCCATCAACTCGGTCTCGGCCGCGCGGCGCTGAACAAGGTTGGATCCTTCGCCGATTTCGTCAAGACATTGATCGCGAACGCCGAAACCGTTTATCCACGCGACCTCTTGGATTTCGCGTTGAAAGGCAGCGGGTACTTCGATTGGGTAAAGAAAGACGAAGCCACGAGAGGGGAGCGTCTCGAAAACATCGAAGAGCTTTCGACCTTGGCTGAGAAGTACTCGGTGTCGGAAGACGGCATTTCACCGAGACAAGCCCTGTCGGACCTGCTCGAACATACCTCGCTGTTCGCGAACGTGGATTCGATGGACGAAGGCGTTGGTGCAGACGCACCGAATGTCCAAATCCCGGATACGACCGTGGGTGCGATCACGCTGATCACACTCCATCAGGCAAAAGGACTGGAGTTCGACACAGTTTTCATTGCAGGCGTCAACGAAGGTGTTCTGCCCCACGCTATGGCTCTAAATGTTCAGTCTCAAGACGACTACGAAGCCGCATGCGGCGAGGAGAGGAGGCTGATGTACGTGGGTATGACGCGAGCGAAACGGAAGTTGCATGTAACTTGGACGCTCTACACCTCGTCTTCGCTCTACCGGCGTCAAAACACTCCATCGCAGTTCCTAAAGGAGATTCCCGAGGAGCACGTACAAGAGGTTGAGTATGCTCGAGTTCCTGGGCGCGCAGCTCCGCCGCCGGTGGCTTTCTCATCGAGTTTCGGCGTCGCGGTCGATCGCGACAGATCACCGCCTTCGCGGAGACGGGCCGAACGCGAGAAATTCACTGAAATCGGCATCGAAGATCTACCTGTCGAGCTGCAACTAAAGGCTGGCCAACGTGTCAAGCACAGCGTATTTGGGACTGGGGTAGTGGTCAATTCCAGACCAATCAAGGACGACGTACGAGTGACTGTTGCTTTCTCCAAAGAGGGCGTCAAAACCCTGCTCGCCGGGATGGCGGGTTTGGAGAAGATTTAGGCGCTCGTTCATGTTTTCTTGGTTGCCCGACCGAACTTTTGTTTTCGCCGTCTTCGCTCTGTTACTGAGCATCGCAGCGTTCGCATACCTCGCTTTGTGGCCGTCGTTCGAGATCATCGAGATGAACGCCGATGGCGTTGCCGAAATCCGACGAGTAGGGATCGCAGAGTCCGGCAACGGCATTATCGGTCTTGTGTTCGCCTTAATGCCAGTTTTGATCACGCTCGGATCGATTCTTTCGGTACCGCCTAGCGGAGAGTCGGAGCGACGTCATAAATTGAACCTGATTGTCGGTGCGGTGCTACTCTGGTTGTTTATCGTCGCATTTGCGCAAGAAATCGGCATCCTCTATGTTCCGGCGGCGACGATGCTAACGTCCGTGGTTGTCCTGATGCTAGTGCGCGACCGGGCGTGGGGCCGCCCTGGCGCACAGGAGCGGACAAAGAGCGCGCGGGAGTTGAGGGAGGAAGCGGTCCGGCGAGCCCACAGGTCTGGTAACAGGGTTGGGCGTCGAAGGTCGAACCGTCGACGTACACGTTAGTTACTCTTTTTCAGAGTCGGTGCCAATGGTGCCGTATTAATGCAGTCGGTCGAACGGCGGATCAACAATTGGCTTCGGTCATAACAGATGAAATGCGCGCCTTTATCGGCGTGAAATCTGAACCAATCACGTATAGAGTTTCTCATCGGGAAATCGCTCGATTCAACGCCGCCATCAACGGCGAGTTGCCGCCGATCGAAAACGATTTCAAAGCTGCGAGTGACGCTGCGCCAATTGAAGCGAATCCGCTGATATTGCGATCGTTCTTGACCGCACCTTTCGATCCCCCGTTCCCTGAGCCCTTTCATGACATACTCGACGGTGGCAGCAAATTTAACTTCGTGCGTCCCGTTGTTGCGGGCGACGAAATTACTGCCGTCCGCGAATTGGTGGATGTCTTCGAAAAGAGCGGACGGTTAGGTCCCATGTTGTTTAAGATCACCCAAGTTGCCTACCGTGCCAGCGATGGCGATTTGGTTGCCACTCAGGATTCGACCACGATTACCTATGGCAGAGAAACCGGGTCTGTGTGATCGAGGCGTGAAATCGCCTACCGATGGGAAATTGACGAGATGACACGAATCGCCTTCGAAGATATCGACGTTGGGGACAGCCCTGAACCTGTTACCCGCGAGGTCACGCCAAGGCAATTGGTTCAATATGCAGGCGTGTCGCAGGACTTCACTCCAATCCACTACAACACCGCATATGCGCAAGGTGCCGGCCACGAAGACATAATCATTCACGGGGCGTTGAAATCGGCGATCTTGTCACAATGGTTAGCGGAATGGGCAGGAGGGATCGGCGCGGTTAAGCGACTTGAAACGTCGTACCGCGGCATTGATTACGCCGGAAAGGTATCGTGTACCGGAACGGTGACGGGCAAACGCGTTGAAGACGGCGTAGGTCTCGTCGAACTTGACATCCAATTCAGAAACGCCGAAGGTGAGGTTACGACCCCCGGAACGGCAACCGTCGCGCTATCAATACGCGGCGATTAACAGAGCAACATCGATAGGAGCAAGGCATTGCAACTCGAGGGCAAAGTCGCAGTAGTAACAGGTGCAGGCCGCGGCATCGGTCGCGGGGTCGCAGAAGAGTTAGCCGCCAACGGCGCGAGTGTCGTAGTGAACGACATTGGAGCCGAACTTGACGGTACTGGTGGGTCCACGTCGGTTGCGCAGGAGGTCGCCGACAGCATCGTAGCCGCGGGCGGAACCGCGGTAGCATCCACCGAATCGGTTACGACCTGGGAAGGCGGCCAACGCATCATCGAAACCGCAATGGACGAGTTCGGCGGTATCGATGTCGTCGTAACGGTTGCAGGCATTTTGCGCGACCGCATGCTCTACAACATGACTGAAGAGGAGTGGGACGACGTAATTTCGGTTCACCTCAAAGGGACATTCACCGTAGTGAGGCACGCCGCACCGATTTTCCGGCAGCAACGCGGCGGCCGGATAATCACCTTTTCATCGGGTTCCGGTCTAGTTGGTTCCATCGGCCAGTCGAACTACGGCGCGGCCAAGAGCGGTATCGCCGGATTCACCAAGGTGCTGGCCAAAGACCTTGGCAAATACGGCGTCACCGCAAACAGCATCGCTCCGCGCGCCGAAACGCGCATGATCGCATCGATCCCCGGCAACATCCAAGAGATGATGGTCGAGCGCGGAGCACTCCCGCAGCCAGACGAGCGTCCTTGGGAACCACGCGACGTGGCACCGTTCGTCGCGTATCTCGCCACAGACGGCGCGGCGCAAATAAACGGCCAAGTTTTCTTGATCTACGGTGGCAATGTGACACACCTCTCGTTGCCCCGGCGCGTGAACACGATATTTTCGGCAGATCCGTCGGGAACTTGGGACCTAGACGAACTCGACGTATTGGCTCCGAAGGTACTTCTGGAAGGTTCGCAAAGCATTACGGGCGGAAGCGAATTCGCCCAGATCAATCCGGGTTCAGGCGCCGCCGCGCCGATGGTTATGAGGTCGACCAACGGGAAACGACTCGACGGCAAAGTGGCGGTTGTCACCGGGTCTGGGCGAGGGATAGGACGCGGTATCGCGAAGCTATTGGCCAGTGAAGGCGCATCGGTAGTCGTGAATGACGTCGGTGCTGCGTTAGACGGTCAAGGAGAGGACGCGACACCTGCGGCTCAGGTAGTTGAGGAGATAAGTGAGTTGGGCGGCCGAGCCGTAGCCTCGTATCACTCCGTGGCGACAGCGGAAGGCGGAGCCAATATCGTCCAACAGGCGCTAGACGAATTCGGCCGCCTCGATATCGTGATCACACCTGCTGGAATCCTGCGAGACCGCATGATCTTCAACATGACCGAGTCGGAATGGGACGATGTGATTGCGGTACACCTGAAAGGGACCTATTCGGTGGTCCGTCCGGCGTCTGAGATTTTCAGAAGCCAGAAAAGCGGACGCATCGTCACCTTCTCGTCAGTGTCCGGTCTATACGGACAGGGCGGGCAATCGAACTACGGCGCGGCGAAGGACGCGATCGCGGGTTTCACGCGCGTCGTGGCGAAGGAACTCGCCCGCTACAACGTCACCGCGAACATCATCTCGCCCGGCGCGAGTACTCGGATGACAGACAGCGTGCCCGACAGCACACGCGCGATGAGAGCCGGACCGTTCCCACCGCCACCAGAGGGCATTCTCACATCGGAACCCGAGCAAGTAGCGCCGATGGTCGTTTGGCTATGTACTGAAGCCGCTGACGGTGTTTCAGGCAACATCTTCCATTGCACAGGCAATCGGGTCAGCTTGATGAACCACCCGGTGTCTCACCGGTCGATCTACAAAGACGGTCGCTGGACCGTCGAAGAACTCTCCGCTGTGGTCCCTGAAACTATCGGGATGGATTTGATCAATCCCGCTCCGAAGCAGGATTGACATTTCAATCCGATCGAGTTGAAAAACCTCAGCAGACGTAGTCGACGCTGTTGAGGATCAGCTGCTGGAACTGCGGGTGTTCTTGGCTCGAACCTGCGTGTCCGAGTGCGATGTTTGCGACCTTGCCATCGCCGTAGGAGAACGACCAACCTAAGGGCACGTCCTCTTCTTCCACGACCCCGTACATGAACACATCGATGCCCGGTTGAATATCGAGGCCGCAGTAGCACTCGTCGTAAGTCCAGAAGGGCACCACATCCTTCGCGAGCGGGTGCTCAGGGTTGCTCAGATGCACTTGGAACCATCCGAACGGCGGGTGCCAACTTTCGCCGTAGATCCAACCTCCGCCGGTGATCTTCTTCATTTCAGACCAATCGGGCGCTGAAGCAGGGGAGATGTGCACCGACACTAGCCCGCCGCCGCCAGCGACATAGTCCCGGAACCCGGACCGCTGCGCATCGTTCAGATCGTTGTCTGTGTCGGGCAAGCGGAGCGTGTTGAGAACGATTGCGTCGTAACCCGAGAGGTCACCTTGTAACTCTGAAGCGCATTCGGATACGTCAAGGTCATGTCCGGCTTCCTTGAGGAACTCGGTCATTACCGGAGTCGTTTCCTCATATGGGTGCCTGCCGCCGGTAATCAGTAGAAGTTTCGCCATGTCCGTTTTACCTCTCTGGTTATGTTGGAAGAGTTGATGACCGAATATTACTCGCAGCCGGACGATGGCCGTTCTGGTTGACCCATTCGTGAGAGAGAATCTCCATCTGGACGAAACTTTTTCCTTCTCGCCATATGTGGTCGTAGGGTCTGAACCCTGCGTTGATGAAGGAGCGTTGCGCACGATGGTTGGTTGTCAACGTGTGGAGATAGAGCCGTCGAATTTCGGTGTTGGCGAACACGTGGGCGAGCAAGGTCTGTATCGCGTCAGAACCGTAACCTCGACCCCAGTATTTGGGATCGCCGATCATGATCCCGAACTCCGCTTGCATGCGTTTGCGGTTGTAGTCGTAGCACATACAGTTGCCGATGTGGTTCCCGTTCTCGTCTTCGATGGCAAACCGGAGAGAACGGCGATTGGTCTTTTTTAGATCCTGGTGATAGAAGCGCTCAAAGTCGACGAACGAAAGACCGAGCGGTTCGGCGGCGTCGAGTTTTGACAGTTCTGGATCGGTCCGCCAGACAAAGTCGTTCCACGCGTCCGACATTCGTTTGGATCGCAATGTGGCGATCCGCCCTGAGATTCGAATGTCGTCACTTGCAGCGTTGTACTTGCGGAATATCCGCGCCGCGGATTTCGCAACCTTTGCTTCGCTGTAATGAGTCAGCTTGCGCAACGCATGCTCGAGATCGAACCATCGTGCGACGTCGTATTCGTGATCGTGGTCGTCGAAACAACCTCCGTTCGCCTCCATCAAATACCAATAGACCGTCTTCTTTACTTTGACGTTGGCGCGTGGGTTGTCGCGCTCGCTCATCAGGCGGTTCGATTTTGATCGCACGAAGGAATATTGCGTCGTGTCGACAGTGGAAACCAGTTTCACATCGAGGCCAGTTTCTTCTTGAACCTCGCGAATCGCAGTCTGCTCGATTGTTTCATCGTAGTCGGGTGTGCCTTTCGGCAAAGCCCACAGGTTCTCGCCCAATCTTCCAACAAGCGCGATCTGGATCTGATCGTCTTCGTTCGTGCGCGCAACTACGCCGCCAGCGGACCAGCGAGATATCGTTTTCATCGCTCGTGGCTTTAGGATGTTCATTTCACGTAGACGCTACTCTGGCAGGCGATTGTAAACGACACGTGATTTTCAAGCGCAAATGATGTACGACGTAGCGAAAACTAGCGAATATCATTACGATAAAGGGGCGTGACGAATTCGGGGCATAACACCGATGATAAGTCGCGCTTCCCCACAGCTGGATTCGGAAAAGAGAACGTTCACTGAAGATGTCGGAAAATCACAGCCAGGACTTCGTAATTCGATTCGCTGGTGAAGGCGGACAAGGTCTAGTTACCTCCGCCGACGCTATGGCTAGGGCGGCGGCCAACGCAGGGTACTACGTTTCTACCTTTTCCACTTTCCCGTCACAGATCATGGGCGGACCCGCGTCTTCTCAGGTGCGGATCTCAACGACTCCGGTGCTCAGTTCCGGTGACGATGTTGACGTTTTGGTCGCGTTGGATGAGTACGCTTACAACGCTCACCGCGAGGACCTTTCGGATAACGGGGTAGCGATCTACAACTCTGGCGAATTCCAGTTGCCGGGTGGCGGACAGTATTTCGGAATCGACGCCGACGAATTGGCAAAATCGACCGGCAACACGCGCGCCGCCAACATGGTCACGATCGGCGCCGTCGCCGATCTGATCGGATTTTCGCTCGAAGAAATCGACGCATTCATAACCGCTCGTTTCACAAGAGGGCGGCCTGGCGACGAGGAGATCATCGAATCGAACAAGGTAGCGATCCGATTGGGTGCCGATGTTGCTGAGAGCAGCGGATTTTCGGTTGGAACTTTGGCATCACCGATACCGCCTGATTACGAGCAGATAATGATCACCGGCAATGCGGCACTCGCTCTTGGGGCGGTTACCGCGGGCGTAGATTTTTATGTCGGCTATCCAATTTCTCCGGCAACCACCATCCTGGTTTGGATGGAGCAAAACCTTGTCGGTAAGGGCCGTTTCGCCCACCAAGTTTCTTCGGAGATCGAGGCGATCAGCGCCATCGTCGGCGCGGGTTATGCCGGCAAAAAGTCGATGACTGCGACGGCTGGTCCTGGCCTTTCACTGATGGGCGAGGGGATTGGATTGGCGTGGATGGCTGAAATCCCGTGTGTTGTCGTCGATGTGCAACGCGGCGGACCTTCTACGGGGTTGCCTACGAAGTCCGAACAGAGCGACCTAATGACGTGTCTTCATCCCGGCCACGGCGACGTGAGCATACCGATCTTGGCGCCCGGTTCGGTTGAGGAATGCTTCAACGCAGGAGCTTTGGCGGTCAATTGGGCCGAGCGATATCAAGGCCCGGTCATCGTGATGAGCGAATTCGGGCAAGCGGAGAAGGGTGAAAACATCCAGAAACCCGATCTGAGCGCCGTGAACGTCGAACAGAGGTCGGTTTATACAGGTAGCAACGGCTACGCTCGGTACGAATCTTGGGGCGAAGACGGATTGTCGCCGATGCCGATACCGGGCGGTCCCGGTGCATATGTGGCAAACGGCTCAGAGCATGACGAGATCGGCGATACGACGCACTTGCCTCGCCATCACGTCCGTCTGACCGAACGCAGGTTCAAAAAACTCGAGCTTCTCAATGACGCTCACTACGAAATCGAAGATGAAGGCGCCACCGCGATGATCATGTCGTGGGGATCCTCTAAAGGTCCAGCGCGAGAGGCGTACGAGCGGCTTAAGGCCGACGGCGTTGACGTCGGATGGCTCTATTCGATGGCGCTCAATCCATTGCCGGATGCGATCAAAGACGCACTTTCAAGAGCAAACTTGGTGATCGTGCCCGAACTCAATTTCTTGGGTCAATGGTCTGCCGTGCTCCGACAGCACGGCTATCGTGCAGAATCGGTAACGCAGTATACAGGGCTACCATTCAAACCGGCGACGTTGGTAGATCGAATTGCGGCGCGCGTCGCAGAGCTGCGAACAGAGAAAGGAAAGGTTGCAGCGTGAGCAAACGCAACCCGGAATACGACTTCGTCTGGTGCCCGGGATGTGGGGATTTCGGTGTGCGACGGGCTATCGAATGGGCCTTGGAAAGGCACGTGGCCGAGCACGAGATACCACAGTCCAACTATGTGATAGTCGCTGGAATCGGTTGTTCCGGCAACATGGTCCATTTGATGGAGGGTGACCAGCCTTTCGGGTTGCATGGGATCCACGGGCGCACGCTTCCGTTGTCGTTTGGCGTGAAAATGGGCCGACCGGATCTGCAGGCGGTCATCGTAGCTGGTGATGGCGACTTCTTGGCGATCGGAGGCGAACACATTGGGCCCGCCGCGGCACGCAACGTCGACGTCACTTGTGTGGTGATGGACAACGGAGTTTATGGCTTGACCAAAGGGCAATCATCACCTACTACCGAAATGGGGATGACGACCAGTTCGACGCCTTACGGCAAAATCGAAGCACAGATGATGCCGTTGAAGTACTACATGACGATCGGCGTCTCGTATATCGCTTCTCACTACTCCAGCAAGCCGCGCGACCTCGCCAACTTCATTCAGGACGCAATGAACCATAAAGGGTTCTCGATCGTACACGTGCAATCGCCGTGCACAACTTACAACGACACGTACGACATCCTTAAAGGCAATCGACGAAAAGGCATTCCCGGTATCGCGTGGGAAATCCCAGAAGATCACGACCCGTCGAGTCGCCAATCGGCTGAAGACCTGTTGGACCGCCCCGGAATTCCTTTGGGACTCATCTACAAAGAGGAAAGACCAACTCTGCAGGATCGAGTCGACGAGATCGCGGATGCGCATCCGGCGCGATCGCCGTCCGAACTCCTCGCTACCTACGCCCTTTAAGTTTCGAATCACGAGTTCGGTGTAGCCGAACATCACGTTCATAGCCGTCGCAACCCGAGTCGATGCCAGATCGCCCCAACGTTTTGCTGATCTGCACCGATCAGCAGCGGCGCGACACGATGGCGTGTTACGGGAACGATTTCGTTCAATCGCCGAACGTCAACGCGCTCGCCGACGAGAGTTTCGTATTTGAGAACTGCTACGTGACAGTCGCAGTCTGTTCGCCCGCCCGCGCTTCGCTGCTCACCGGTCTGTACCCGCACACCGCCGGCGTGATCAAAAACAGCGTACCGCTGCCTGAAACATCACCATCAATCGCCGAACTCGCGCCGCTAGAGTACCGAACTGCCAAGTTCGGCAAATGGCACCTCGGCAACGACCTTGTCCGGCAACACGGCTTCGACGAATGGGTCGCGACGGAAGATGAGCATGAATCCAATCCGACGCACACCCGCCGCGAAGATCGATTCAGGCATTCCGAGTATTTCGAATTTTTGAGTTCGCACGGTTACGTGCCTCACGAACGGACCGACGGCGGTTACGCGTTCTCCCAGCAGCAGCGGAGCATGTTGCCGGAAGAGCACACGATGTCGACCTTCCTCGGCGACAACGTCGCCGATTTCATCCGTCGAAACACCACCGAGCCGTGGCTGATGTGCGCGATGTTCTTTGAACCGCATCCTCCTTATAACGGCCCGTTCAACGACATGTACGATACGGGCGAAGTTCCGGTCGGGCCGAATTTCCTCAGGATGCCTGACCAGAACACGCCGTTGTGGCATCGCCGAAGGGCCGCGCACCACCTTGAGGGTCACGCGAGCGATCGTTTCAGGGTAAGCGACGAGACATCACCGACCCTGGACGCCGGGGCGGCATCGAGACCCCTCGCAACGGAGAGTGATTGGAGAGCGCTGCGGGCGCGATATCTCGGTCTGGTGACTTTGATGGATCGAGGCGTTGGAAAGGTACTCGATGCGTTGGAAGAGACGGGCCAAGCCGATCGCACGGTAGTCGTATTCACCAGCGATCACGGCGATGGTGTCGGCGACCGCGGCATGTTGGGCACGAAGCGGGCGTTCTATGAGGAGATCGCCGGAGTGCCGCTATTGATGCGGGTACCGTGGATGAACCGATCGCAGAAACGTATCGCCGGGAGCATTGGGCACGTAGACGTGGTCCCCACACTCTTGGAGTTGATGGGAACTCACTCTTCGGATTTGCCCGCGCAATTGCAAGGCGAGAGCCGCGTCGATGTGCTCGAAGGCAGTGCAGAGTTGTGCGACGACGTTTTCATGCAGTGGTATGAGCACTCTCCCACGGTCCCACTCGGTAACGACGACATCGAGCGAATGTCGCAGGTGTCTTGGCGTTCGGTCGTGACCTCTGACCGCTGGAAACTCAATCTGAGCCCAGGCGATCAATGTGAACTCTATGATCTGACCTCTGACCCGTACGAAATGAAAAACCGATTTGATGACCCTGAATGTCGGGATCGAGTGCGCGATATGACAGCCCGGATCAGGATTTGGCAAGAAGCCGTAGACGACGAGCTAGTTTTGCCTTCGGTTTAGCTTTCAGATCCGGCGGGACGGCGTTCTTCTAGCTCGGAGCTGTCCAGTTCGTCCTCATCGCTGAATAGACTCGCGTTGCGTTTGTGGAACCGAACGCTTTTGAACAGGACGGCGAGGGCGAGGCACGAGATCCCCGCGTACAGTAGCAGATGTTCGAGCCGCTTCTCCGCGGGGCCCATGATGGCGATGGTCAGCAGCAACACACCCCATCCGGTGACTCCGGCTTGGAGCGAAGGGTGCGCAAATTTGTAGCGAAGGGGCGGCAAACCAAACATGATCGCGATCAAGCTAGCTGGCAGTGCCGCCCACTGGAACATACCGACCACCAGGCCCCCGAGGCTCGCAACTCCGTCGCCTCCCTTGAATTTCGTCATCGGCGAAAACCAGTGGCCAAGGATCACAGCTATCGATGGTAGCAACAGCCACAAACCAGTAAGTTCGAAGATGTAACGCGAGACTTGGATGGTGATTACACCTTTAGCGACATCGATGAGAAACACTACAAACCCGGTTTTGCGGTTGACGTTTTTCCACACGTTCGTCGCACCGGCTTGTCGTGAGCCGACATTGAAGATGTTGATACCGTGAAAACGCGCGGCCAGGTACGCAGCCGGAATTGCTCCGAGCAAGAACGCACCCAGCGATGCATAGGCGATGTTGATAATGTCTGGACTGGCGCTCACGTCGATTGATTTCGGATTTTAGCACCACTCGGTTAACGAAATGGTGAGCGACGAGACAGCTACGCCTCGAAAACGGCCTGATAAAGCGAGGCTTGAAGTTGCGCGTCTGAGGCGAACCATGTCCTCGGTCGAACTGCGTAAGTTCCTGATCGGGACAGTGGTCTGGGGTGTCGGCAACCAGATGGTGACCGTCACCCAGACCTACGTCATATTCGACATCACTAAGTCGGCATTGCAACTCGCGATTCTCGGCGGTGCTGTCTTAGTAGCTTCGATTTCGACATCGGTCGTCAGTGGCTTCCTCGCAGATCGTTTCAGTCGCAAAGTCTTGCTGATGTGCGGCTCAGTTATGACGCTGAGTTCAATGTTGGCCGTGGGTTTACTGCTCGTTACCGATCAAGCGGAGCCATGGCATATTCAGGCGGCTGGTGCGATCCACGGTTCGGCGCTGGCATTGGACTGGACGGCGAGATTCTCACTTCTGCCGATCATGGTGCCGCGGAACATCCTGCCGAGGGCGGTGTTCTTTGATAACTCTTTCTTCAATCTCGGCCGCGTTCTGGCGCCGCTGACATGGGGTGCGATTGTGCAGTTCTGGGGATACGACTGGACCTACATTGCGATTGCTTGCATTATGGCTACCAATTTCGCAATCGTAGCGATGTATAAGCCACACTCGACCAGGGTATCGACAGCGCATCAACCGATTTGGCAAGACGTCGTTGAGATCGCCTCAGTAGTTCGGCACAACGCAATTCTGAACGGTAATTTGACGTTCACGTTCGTTAACGCGTTGTTGATGGGCGGTTTCATGTACCTGCTTACACCTATCTCCCGCGAAGTCTACGGCGTCGGCGCGGGCGAATACAGCCAGTTGTTCGCGGCAGTGGGTGTGGGAGCTTTCATCGGAGGGTTGTACCTCGGATTCAGCGGTGGGTTCAAACGGGCCGGTTACGCGTTGCTCGTATCGAATGTCCTGACCGCTGGTTGCGCGATCGTGTTTGCGTTGATCACTGGCATCTACTTCGGTTTCGCGTTCGCTTTTCTATTTGGATTGATGAACTCGATACACATAGGGTTGAGCACGATTTCGATGCAGATGGCGATCACCGAGAATGTCAGAGGAAGATTGGCCGGTCTGTATGAACTGGCTTGGGGAGGCTTCCCTGCGGGCGGGTTTGTGTTCGGCGCGCTCGCGGACGGTTTGGGTCCGTCGTCGTCGTTGATTATCGGTTGCGGTTTCGTATTGCTGGTGACGGGCGCAATCGGGGTACTAAATCCACAACTGCGACGACTACGAATGCGCGTTTGACGAAATGTTGCGACTAACTAAGCGTCGGGTTTCGCGTCGAAGTAGCCGGGTTGGTAGGGCGGAGGTTCGAGTTGGCCGTCCAGTTCCATCTGTTCCTGTTCGGTCAAGTACTTTGACGGACATCGGACCGTCAACATTTCCGCTTGGAGGACGCCATCTGGTCCCATCGTCCCGTTCAAGATGATCTCGGAGTGGTCGTTGAAGAAGACCTGTCCGACTTCGCCGGAATACACGACGGGTAGTTCAACAGACCCATTTTCGTCCTTGAGCCGGAAGTTCGCGGTTACGCCATCTGGCGACTTGATATACGAGCCCGGGACTAGTTTTCCTAGTACTCCCACCGAGTTTGCGTCGTCGTCCGCCGGAATCTTGACTGCGTCCTCAATACTGAGAAACTCGACAGTTGCTTCATTGAACGCAGTGACGGCCAGATAGACCACACCGACCAAAAACAATGCAACGACTACAGCGATTTTCGCTTTGCCGTTCAACAGTACGGTCGACTTGGCACCGTCCGACGAGGTTGACGCCGGACGCATGTTGTCTTGGTGTTCAGACGTGGCCATCAGGATTCGTTGTTTTCATTATCGCCGCGCAGACGGGACAGGTCGGATGTTAGTGTTCGTTGCCGGAGACCTATGTAGAGGACATACGAGGCGATGCCGATCCACGCGATCGCGACGACGGCGAATAGATAACCGAGATTGGACGACACATCCCGCGATTCAGCTTGAACGATCGAGATAGCGATTCCATTTGCGTTCGACTGGACAGAGATCTGCGTGAGGCGTGTTTGCTGGTCGCGCAAACGTGTCGCAGCTTCACGAGCGTCAGTCGCGAGATCCGACACCCATCGGTCTCCAACTCGGTTTTCCAACCCGAACGACGTATTCGGGTCAGTTGACGAAACGGCAAACCGATGAACGTTGCCGTCCCCAGTCAACAGAGACAGGCCCGTTAACGCACCGTCGCCCGAAGTTTCGACCTCCGTGACCACGCCGGTCGTAATGCCGGGCGATTGAGCCGACGCCGCGTTAGAAACGCTCAACGTAAGAATCACGGCGACGGATATCGCCACCGTCACGGTCAAGTTGCTCTTCATGGACCAACGCCTGCCGTCTTTCTTGAAGTCTGAAACTTAAGCACTTCGTATTCGCTTTCCATCCGAGCTAGCCCTAGCCGGGCGACCATAAGTGAGAAAAACAGCAGGGTGAACGCGATCACGCTGACTAGCAGCGTCAATCCGATCTCGGCGGCGACCAGATTCTCTTCTTCGGCGATCGGCCCCACCACCAGCGGTGGATGGGCTTCCTGCCACAAGACGGATGCGTAGTAGATGATCGGCGTGTCGATCGCACCAATGATGGCGATGATCGCGGAGAGCCTCATTCTCTGGTCGCCGGGAGGAAAGTAGGCCCTGAACATGAGATACGCAACGTAGATGAAGAACAGGATAAGTGCCGTCGTCAGTTTCGCTTCACCGGTCCACCAGACTTCCCACACCGGTTTTGCCCATACCATCCCGGAAATTAGCATAATCGCCCCAAACATAACGCCGACCTCGGCCATCGAAACAGCCACTCGATCCCAAGTTTCGTTCTTGGTTATCAAGTACGCGACGCTGGCAGCCGCAACCCCTACGATCGCCACCATGCTGACCCAAGCGACCGGTACGTGTATGTAAAGGATCCGTTGCACGACACCCTGATTGATGTCCGTAGGAACCCACACAAACATCACCCACAGCGCAAATGCCACGGCAACCAAAGTCGCGACGTGCAACACTGTTTGGGCGTTGATCTTAGGAAATCCCATCAGGAACGGATGGAGTGAGTTGGCGATGGATATCGCGTCGTCGCAACTACCAATTGTATTTCTGGGCGGAGAGGATTCACAGGAGCGGCAAGTTCGAAGTCCGCATCAATCATCGAGAACGAAGCCGAACAGCAGTGCGGACGCCGTGATGAATACGACGTCGTAGACGACAGCTAGTTGTATCCAAGGCAAGGATGCCGACCAAGCTTCGTCTGACGCGGCGGCAGCGGTAACCTGTATCGCCGCGAACAGCAAGGGCGCGACGGTCGGCAAAAACAGCATCGGCAGCAACACCTCGCGCGCTCGGACGCGGTACGTGAGGCTCGAGAACAATGTTCCAACCGCTGAGAAACCTAGAGTCGCCAACGTTGCGATAAGGATTATCTCCGCTCGAAATACCGGCAGGTTGAACATGAATGTGAAGACCACTAGCACGATCGACGTCGCAACGGCCAGAAAGATGAAGGTACCCAACCACTTGCCTATGAAAACGAGATCGCGAGAGATAGGCGCCATCATCAACGCGCCAACCGCGTCGTTTTCCAACTCGTGAGAGGTCGATCGCGTCAAACCAACCACTCCCGCGAACGTAATCGCCGCCCAAAAGACTCCCGGCCCAGTCTCGATCGCCTTGCGTGCCGTCGGTTCGATCGCGATCGCGAAGATCGCGATGACGAGAGATGCGAACATCACGATCGCAACCGCTACATCGCGGTTGCGAGCCTCGATGCGCAACTCCTTGAGCGTCAGCGCCCAGATTATCGAGAGGGCGGCGGTCAATCGATCATCAGGCCGTTCAATCGCGTGCCATTTTGCCGGAAGCCATAGTGAAAGCGATGTCGGCGACACCGGTTACAAATTCGGAGCTGTGGGTTGCGATCAATACGACTCGTCCGTTCGATCGCCACTCCTCAATGATCTCGGAGAGCACAAGTAACGAGGCTTCGTCTAGTCCAGTTTCAGGTTCGTCGAGTATCAGAAGCGGCGGTGCGTGGAGGATGGCCCTCGCGATCGACACGCGCTTTCGGTATCCGTGTGACAACCGGCGAACACGGTCATCCATTCGCTCTTCCAATTGCAGCCGAGATGCCGCATGTCCCACTCGACGGTTGGGTGATTCGAGTAGGCATAACTTGGCAAAAAGGGCGAGGTTTTCTCTGACGGTCAGATCGGAGTACAACATCGGCGAGTGCATCACCGATCCGGTGTGGCGGCGCGCACCGGCGGAGTTTTTTAGCGCATCGATGCCGTTCACAGTGAGTCGACCCGACGTCGGACTAGTCAACGTCGCGGCGATCCGCAGAAGGGTGGATTTGCCTGATCCATTCTCGCCTCGGATCGCAACAACGTTCCCCGCACCGACTTCGAGATCAATTCCGTCGAGTACCGTCGCCGCGCCATACCGCTTGGAAAGATCTTCGACGCGCAGCAACGGTGGTCGTTCGGGGTCGTTTTGTTCTGCTTCAGTGACCGTGATGGTGACCTACCAAATGCGGATGCGCTGAGTGGTGCGGCGGATAGCGGCGTCCGTTTCGGATCGTTTCGACGGGCAAGAGGAGTTGTTTGCCTTGCCGCGTTGCCCCGCGTGCGTCAGTTAACTCGAAGTCGCCGTCCAAAAGCCGGATGATTGATACGTCCGCGTCTGCGCCGACACGCAACGAACCGATGGTGTCCGTCATGGAGATCACGGAAGCTGGACGTTGAGTAGAAAATGCGATCACTTCGTCCAATGTGAACCCAAGGTACAGATATTTCGACAAGGTCGTCAGTTGGTCGTATACCGGACCGCGGATGTTGTACCGGTGGACGTCTGAACTGACGGTTCCGGGACCGAATCCGTCCTCCGTGCACTTCTCGGCGACATCGAACGAGAATGACCCTGCGCCGTGACCCACATCGAAGGTGACGCCGCGCTTCATCGCATCCTTGGCCGCGTCGATCACTTTGCCGGTGTTGTCGACGATGCCGGGTGGATTTCCCGTAAAGCTGTGCGTGACGATGTCACCAGGCCTCAGTTGTTCCAGATATCGCTCAACAGGGTTTACGGTTCCGCCGATGTGTATCATCAACGGTTTGCCGAGTTGACGCGACGCTTCAAGAGCGCGTTCCATCGCGACAAGGTCGTTGTGCCCAAGTATCGCCTCCGATAGGCGCACTTTAATGCCGACGATGACTTCCGGGAACATGCGCGCCGCTTCAACAGCCTTCTCCACTCGCGCCCAACGCACATCCTCCAATTCACCGATTGTCTGGTCGAGTTGACCCATACCCGATATGTGCAAAAACGCGAGAACTCGTGTCTCCGCTTGCTGCATAACGTAGCGATGGAAACCTGCGATGGTGTTAGAGCCAGCAGAACCGGCGTCGATAGCGGTGGTGACACCTCGGTACAGGCACGATGGATCAGCCTCGACCGCCAAATGAGCGACACCCCACCAGACGTGCGTGTGAAGGTCGACGAGGCCAGGCGTTACGATCAGCCCATCCGCTTCCAAAACATCGTGTGTATCGCCGTCGCTGATGTATTCTTCGACGGCTCGGATTTTGCCACCTGCGATTGCGACGTCGCGTTTGTCGTGAATACCTTGGCACGGATCGATCACGGTTCCGTTTTTGATTACGAGATCCCAGGTCATTTCACACCTCGATTGTTAAGCGTTCGGTGGTTCAAGCGCTCTTATCCGTCAAAGTCGCGGATCACTTTGCCCGGGGTTGCTCCGGTCACCTCACCGTTGGCGATCGCCTGCACACCGTTCACTATGACGTGGTCCATCCCCGTGGAGTACTGATGCGGGTCGGTGAATGAGTTGTTCTGCCTGATATTGTCGAGGGCAAAAATGTTCACGTCCGCGTACATGCCTCGCGCAATTCGACCGCGTCGGGTCAATTTCAGTCTCTCGGCACCCAGAGCGGACATCTTGTAGATCGCCTCTTCGAAAGAGACCAGGTTTCGTTCTTTCACGAAAGTCTCCAGATAGCGAGAGTTCGTAGCGTAGCTGCGCGGGTGAGGTTTGCCGCTGGACAAGGGCCCAACGGTTCGGAGCGAGCTGCCATCGGAACATACCGACATTAGACGCCACTGGGCGATTGCTTCGACATCCGCCTCTTCCATACTCTCAAGCACGTACGAGCCGTCGGACTGTTCGTAAAGCCGAAGCGCCGCTTCTGCAGGATCGCAACCCATCTCGAGACCGATCTCTTCTAGGCTCATGCCCTCGTAATCAGTGTTCGGAGGGAAGTGTGCGACCACCGAGCCGGCGGCACCGTGATTCCGGCTGATGTAGTACTCGGTGTCGACTCGCATCTTCGCCCGGAGATCGTCATCCTGCAGTCGATCTAGCGTCGCCTGCCTCCCACCGGTCAACGACCAACGCGCAAACATCGCACCGCTGAAACCGGTGCTGGACCACGAGTACGGGTACTGATCACCGGCTACGTCTATGCCTTCATCGATGGCTCGCTCGAAACCTTCGAGGATCTCGGAAGCGCGTCCCCAAAACTTCGGTCCCACGACCTTGACATGTGAAACCTGAATGCGACCGCCTGTTCGTCGCCCGATCTCAATGGCCTCGGCGTGCGCAGGGAAAAGCCCGCAAAGGTCGTCGGCTTCCGATCGGATATGCGACGAATACAGCTTGTCGCGATCTGCTACCACTTGGTTGAGTGCGATGACTTCGTCGGTAAGCGAATACGAACCAGGCGCGTACCACAGTCCGGTAGACATGCCCATCGCTCCGGCGTCGAGGCTCTCTTCGACGAGCCTGGTCATATGGGCGAGTTCGTCGATATCCGGGCCACGGTTGTCCATGCCCATCACTGCGGATCGCACGGTGCCGTGTCCGACTTGGGTGACGATGTTGATGTTGGAACCCGCCCGTTCCAAAGCGTTGAGATAGCCGTCGAAATCTTCCCAATCGACGTCGAACGTACCCTCTCCGCCGCGCGTCAGCCGTTCCTTCAACGTTTCTTTGGCTGCACCGTACAAGGGCGCGCAGAAACTCATCCCGCAGTTGCCGATGAACTCGAGTGTTACGCCTTGAGTCAGTTTCGAATCGGCGTGCGAGTCGATGAGAAAGGACGCGTCCGAATGGGTATGCAAATCGATAAACCCGGGCGTCACGACTTTGCCGATCGCGTCGATGGTCAGATTGGATTCGGCACTGCTTAGGTCGCCAACCGTTTCGATCGTATCGCCGATGATTCCGACATCGGCTTCGATTCCCGCGAGACCGCTGCCGTCGTGTACCGTACCGCCGATGATTTTGATGTCGAACATGATTTGAGCCAGTTGAGTTGAGGGACCGTTGATGTGCGGATTTTATCGTTTATCGGACGCAGCACCAAAATAGGGCGCGAGTTAGCGGGTTTAACTTAAACTTGCGATGAGACTTTCGAGAACCAGAACCAAGGGAGCCGAACATTGAAGTTCGTCAGATTTGAGAACGGCGGAGGCGCATCGTACGGAATCGTCGAAGACGACGGTACGATCACCGAGATATCGAATTCACCGATCGGTCAATCGTATGAAGCGACGGGCGTGACACACAATCTGTCCGATGTCAGGATCCTCGCTCCGAACCCGAATCCCGTGAAGATGCTGTGTTTGGCACGGAACTATCGGTCCCATCTGTTAGGCGCCCAGGAACCGACGCGGCCGGAGCCCTTTTACAAAACCCCGACGGCGATCATCGGTCCCGGCGATCCGATCAAAATCACCGCCGATGCCGGCCTAGTGGTATGCGAATCGGAACTAATCGTGATCATGGGCAAGCGTGCCAAAAACGTCAGCGAAGCTGAAGCTCTGGACTACGTATTCGGTTACACCGCCGGGAATGACGTCAGCGCGCGTGATTGGCAAGGCGGTCCCGACGCCGACACGCAATGGTGGAGGGCCAAATCGGCTGACACGTTTGGTCCGACCGGGCCATTCATGGTCACGGACATCGATCCTCAAGATGTCAACATTCGCGGATTGGTCAACGGCGTCGAAGGGCAGAAGTGCCACTCGTCAGAGATGATCTTCAACGTCGCGCGATCCATCAGCTTCATCAGCCGCTACGTAACGCTGGAATGCGGCGATATGTTGTGGACGGGTACTTCCGGCACGACTCCGCCAATCAATGTCGGCGGCGACGTTACGGTCGAGATCGACAAGATCGGCGTGCTGCACAATCCGGTCGAGGCCGCATAGCGACCAGATCTATCCGTTTCAGCTGGCGCCGAAGTAGGTCGAAAGATCGCCTTCGGTCAGCCAGTAAAAAACCAGGTACGCGCCGACCACCGCCAATATCACGGCAGATACGTGTTCGACGTGCGGCATCGCGTTTCGTAACGGGTTCAATATCGCGCTCTTGAAGAGAGCGACGCCGATCGTCACGATCATTATCAGGAACGCCATTCCTCCAGCGTACGCGACGAAGTGAACGAGTCCGCCGAAGAAACCGTCGCGGCTGAACGAGCTTGTGACGACGCTGAGGAATATGGGCAGCGTGCAACTCAGAGAGGCGAGCGCGTAGCTGACGCCGAAGAGGAAGTAACCGCCGAGCGACGATACTCGGGGATCGCCAACGCGACCTGCCACCTGTTGAGCAATCCCGGTGTAGATCTTCCCGCCGACGAGGATGTATGCGCCAAGCAGAGCCATCAATATGCCCAGAACGAATCCGATCCACGGCAGAGCGTCTTTGACCAGTTCTTGGCTAGCAGAGACGAGCAGACCGGCAGATCCGAAAAGCGCCAAAAATCCTAGTCCCATCGCCAAACTGACATAGACAGCCTTGGTGCCGCGTTTGGCGGTCCCGGTCCATCCCGTGCCTTCTTCAACGTCAGATTCGTCACGCAGATAGATGGTCAGATAAGCGGGCAACATCACGAACCCGCAAGGATTCACGGCGGCCACCATACCTGCGACGAATGCGAAGCCAAACGGCAGAAGGTCGCCAAGGTTTGAAACCCATGTCGTGGAAGTCCCTTGCACGCCTAGGACGCCGCCGACGGTTTCGTTGGCACCAGGCCCCTGGATTAGTCCCATCACGAATGCAATCGCCAGAAGGACGACTGCGCCCGCAGCGCCGACCAACTGCATCGGAGTTACCTGTTGAATGTTCGAACCTGGCAACTTCATGGTTTATGCCTCGGAATCACGTTGTCGCCGCAAGTGCATCACCGTGGACTGACAGCCCGCGGCGTTGATGTAAAGAATAACGACTCCGAACGGGTTTTAGACGCATTCAATTACCTTCAAATGCGGTCGAATGCGAAACATGATCCAAAGGTGATTTCAACTTCGTGTGATACTATCGAACATTGGTTCCAAACGTCTAAATGATGATTTGGTAGCGCTTCGCGCGCCCACGATTGCTGAAGCCAATCAGGAGATCACCCCAGAACCTTGACAACCGAAACTGCGGTTGCGGAAACGCAAACCCCTACCGAAATCGAAGAACTTGAGCCCTTGTCAGTGGAGGGCCTATATCGCGCGGGCGTTCATCTCGGTCATCTATCTAAGCGATGGCACCCTCGGATGCGCGATTACATCCGTCTCAAGCATCAGCGTCGACACGTTCTCGACATGGACAAGACGATCGAGGCGATCGAGGCAGCGAAGGATGCTGTACGCGAGATCGTAGCTTCTGGTGGCGATTGCCTAATGGTCGGCACAAAACCGCAGGCCAGCAACGAAATCGAAAGGTTGGCCAAGTCGGTCGACGCTTTGTACATCACCTCTCGTTGGCTCGGCGGTACGCTCACCAATTTCGCGACGATTTCGCGGCGCATCGAGGCTCTGATCCAATTGGAAGAGGATTTTGCCAAAGGTGAAGTTCAGGCCCACACGAAACGGGAACTGTTGATGAAACAGACCGAAGTGAGGCGGCTCAACAAGTTCTTCGGCGGTATCAAGGAGATCACCAAGCTCCCAGACGTCATGTACGTGGTGGGTATCGATCGTGAGAAACACGCGGTCAAAGAGGCCAACGACCTCAATATTCCGGTCGTCGCGATCGTGGATACGAATTGCGACCCCAGCAGCATCACGTATCCCATACCCGGCAACGACGACTCGCACGCGTCGATAGCGTTGCTGTCGCGTCATGTAGCAGCGGCGATTTCGGAGGGCAGGGAACTCGCTGCCGAGCGCGAACGCGAACGTGAAGCGGTACGAGCGGAACGTGAAGCGCAAGAAGCTGCGATGGCTGCCGCACGCGCCGCCGCCGAAGAGCGATCGAGGCAAAGCAACTCGGATTCCGAGTAACCCGCCGAAACACACAATTTGAGATTCGAAACGGAGTTGTCACGACATGGCTAAAATCGGCACCGCGCAGATAAAGGAGTTGCGCGACAAAACGGGTGCTGGGATTATGGATTCGAAGCGCGCGCTTGAAGACGCCGATGGTGACATGGAGAAAGCTTCGGCCGCGCTGATGGAGAAGGGGTTGGCGTCCGCCGCCAAGCGTGCTGGCCGCGAGGCCGCCGAAGGCGTCATCGAAGCTTATATCCACACCGGTTCGCGGGTTGGTTCACTTGTTGAACTCAACTGTGAAACGGATTTTGTAGCGCGAACCCCCGAGTTCAAGGCTCTCGCACGCGATCTGGCTATGCAGGTGGCGGCCATGAACCCGAAATACGTCGCCCGTGAGGATGTCCCCGAAGAGGCAGACAGTGTTACCGAGGACGAGATTTTGCTTGATCAGATGTATATCCGCGATGGAAGCGTCAGGGTATCCGATCTCGTCAAGGAGATGATTTCCAAGGTTGGCGAGAACGTCAAGGTCGGACGGATAGAACGTTTCGCCCTCGGCGAGTAGGCAAAGGAGAACCCCAGCATGCGGTTGACGCCACGTTACAGCCGCATCTTGCTTAAACTCAGCGGCGAGTCGTTCAAAGGCAGCAAAAGCTTCGGAATCGAAAACGAGACCGTCAAGTACATCGCCAACGAGATTAGGCCGGTGCACGACGCAGGTGTAGGTGTCGGCATCGTTGTTGGCGGAGGCAACATGTGGCGCGGGGCGGATTACGAGGCCCAAGGGATGGATCGATCCAGCGCCGACCACGCGGGAATGCTGGCAACCGTTATGAACGCGTTGGTTTTGCAGGACCAGCTCCAGCGCGACGGCATCCCGGTTCGAACCATGACCGCGATACCCATGGAGACCGTCGCGGAACCCTATATTCGTTCGCGAGCCCTGAATCACATAGAAAGGGGCAGGGTCGTGATTTTCGCCGCGGGGACCGGCAACCCATTTATGTCAACCGACACCGCCGCTAGTTTGCGGGCGTTGGAGATCAATGCGGGCGTGCTCGTGATGGCCAAGAACGGTGTGGATGGGGTTTACGATGCGGATCCCGCCGTGAATCCGACGGCTAAGAAATTCGACCATATCACTCATCACAAAGCGTTGGAACTCGGTTTACGGGCGCTCGATTCGACGGCACTGTCGCTTGCGATGGACAATAAGATGCCGATATTGGTGTTCGATATGTTCAAGGCGGGTAACTTCGCCGGTGTCGTGGGCGGCGGTCACGTGGGAACGCGCATTACAGTTGATGCAGCGGGCGAACAGCTGCACATGCCTGACCAGGCACCAAATTCGTTGGCGTAGACCGCGCGAGGAAATCGGTTAGCCGCGTCAGATCAATTCATAGACTACGAACAGGGCGACGTCTTAGTCGATCAACCGAGAAAGGTGTTCTCATGTTGGAAGAAACATTAGAAGATGCCGAAGACCGCATGGGTTCCTCCGTGAGCGTGTTCTCAGACGACTTGGACGGTTACCGGACAAATCAAGCGTCGACATCTTTGGTTGCGAAGATGCAGGTCAGCGTAGACATGGGCGGCGTCACAGACACTCTGCTCATGAACCAACTCTCGATGATCGCCGTTGAAAGTGCAAGGACGATCAAAATCGAGGCTTTTTACCCCGAAGCCGCCGAGGCGATCACTCGTGCCATCCAGCAATCTGATCTCGGGTTGAACCCGAGGGTAGATGGTCAAACGATCCGATTGATACTGCCGGAGTTGACGCAGGAGCGTCGGCGCGAACTTGTCAGGATGGTGCGGCGGCGCGCGGAGGACGCGCGCGTCTCGATCCGAAATGTCAGGCGCGATGCCCAGAGCATGATCCGCGAGATCCAGAGCGAAGGCGAAGCCTCGGAGGATGATTGCAAACGCGCATCCAAGACGTTGCAAGACCTCACAGATGACGCGGTCGCCAAGGTCGGAGATTTGCTCGAAACCAAAGAAGCGCAAATCCTCGAATAGCTGATTGCTGCAACGCTTCGAATCCTCGAGAAGTAGGTTACGGATCGCGCTATGGCCTCGATTGAATCGGGAACTTCAAACGGCGACTTGAAGCGGAAAACCGATGCATCGTCTAATGGTTTGGACGGTGAGCGAGTTCCCCAACACGTCGCCATCATCATGGATGGCAATGCTCGTTGGGCAAGAAAGCAAAATCTGTCCGTAGCTCAAGGTCACCGCGCCGGATATAACAACATCGAACGAGTTGCCCGGTGGTTAGGCGAGCGCGGGGTTAAAGAGGTCACCCTGTTCGCATTCTCGACGGAGAATTGGCACCGTCCGGACGAGGAAGTCGATGCTCTGATGGAACTCGCGGCGGAAGCGATCGAACAGGGGGTGCGCCGATTTCACGAAAATGGAGTTCGCTTGCGCCATGTAGGGCAAGGGCGGCGTTTGCCATCCGAGATGATGCGAAAGATAGCCGACGCTGAGCGATTGACCCGGAACAATGCAACTATAGGGTTGAACTTGGCGTTCGACTACGGCGGTCGGGAAGAGATAGTGAACGCAATCCGGCGCATCGTTCAAGATGGTGTTAACCAAGAAGACGTAGATGATGTGTTGTTCGAAAGATATTTGTTCACCGCTGGGATCCCTGATCCGGACATGATCATCAGAACTGGCGGCGAGTTCCGCATCAGCAATTTCATGATTTGGCAGTCAGCTTATTCCGAGTTTTTCTCGTCACCTGCGCTATGGCCCGAGTTCGGCGAAAGCGAGATCGACGAGGCGCTCGCGGCGTATTCGCAGAGACAACGTCGTTTTGGACAGCGACCAACGTAGATTGGGCATATCGGCGAAACTAATCGCGTGACACCTGAAACCAATCGCT
>CAYRHG010000101.1:0-7992 GCA_964424025.1 uncultured Dehalococcoidales bacterium
TGCCGTGTCCGTCGATCATGAGTTCGACGTCTGGGCCGAGCCCTTCGCGCAGTGCGGCCATCAAATCTTCGGCGTGCGCGGCACCGGCAGCGGAAATTTTGCCGTCGATGTATCTGCGGTGTTTGGCGCCCATTTCGGGTGCGAATGGGTCGAGTTTGAGAGCTTCGTATCCGAGAGCCACTTGCGCTTTGGCGTCGGCTACGCATGCGTCGATATCGTCGGCGGGACCACAGTGGCTGTAAAGAGGGACTGAATCGCGCATCGGGCCGCCAAGAAGGTCGTAGACGGGTCTTCCGAGGGCCTTGCCTTTGATGTCCCATAACGCCATGTCGACACCGCTTGCCAAGGTGGTTGCGAAGCCTCGTGAACCGAGGGTGCCGAAGCGGCGGTAGATCTGATGCCAGATGCGGTCGATGTGGTTGGGATCTTGGCCGACGAGGCCGTCGGAGAAGTCTTGGCCGACCAGATCGTTCTTTAGGAGAGCGTAAGTTTGGGCGATGACGATCGCGCCGCCGCCGCCAACGTTTGTGGATTCGCCGTAGCCGGTGATGCCTTCGTCGGTGTCGATTTCGACAAACATCCATGGTCGGGATTCTTGAGCGCGGACTACGTATGCGCGGAGGTCGGTGATTTTCATATATGGGCTCCTCGCGGCGGGCTATTCGGGTTCGGACGCGTTCATGTTACACGCGGGACGATGAGGAGCGGACGCATGTCGGTTTTCAGTATGTCGAGGTTCGTGAAACTCCGTCGCGAAGGAATTCTCGTCTTGTTTAGGCGCTTGCGGTGTTAAACTGCGAACGCAATGGATTGATGTGCGTCGCTGTTGGCGATGCAACCAATTAAGTGAAGAGGATCACGACTCGCCATGCGTTTTTGCTACGCCCACCGACGATTCACGCTATACCCACAGTCAGTTGACACGTGGGATCTGCATCCGGATAACTACACGCCAGAATGGTTAGACCGGGCCAGGGACACGGGGTTCGATGCCTTAGAATGCGGTTTCGAGGTTCTTGACAAGCTCGGAGATGCGAAGTCGATATCCGACTTTGGCGAGCGCGTTAGGTCGCACGGGCTGAAGGTCGGCGCAATTCGAGCTGGTGGCACGCTGACGGAAGCGAAGCATGGACCCGCGAACCGCGAGAAGTTGATGAGGGCTATGGAATACGCAGGCCAAGTAGGGGCCGAGGTTGTGAACGGCGCGTTGAGCGCGCCGGCGCGTTACCCAGGGCACCCTCCGGGATCGATTCCGGGGAGCATCAGCGGCTGGCCTCGGTCTCAAGACTCGAGTAGAGACGCTGAGATGTGGGTTTACGATGAGTTGGCTTCGGTTTTCCAACGGGTTTGCGACTCGGCGTCGGATATCGATGTGACGATCGAGGTGCATCAGAACTCGCCTGTTGACAACTCTTGGTCAGCGGTTCGTGTGCACGAAATGATCGACCGCGAGAACTTCGGCATCAACCCGGACATGGGAAATGTCGTCTGGAATTACGACGTACCGGAAGAAGACTACGATGCGGCGATAGACGCGATGGCGCCGATTTCGAAGTACTGGCATTGCAAGAACCTGCACCGCGTGTACCACCCGGAGAACCAGCGATCGGTGTTCGTCCGAGTGCCGTTGCAGGATGGCGAGGTGGACTACCGCTACGCGATATCGGCGATGGCAAACGCGGGTTACAGCGGCTATATGGCGATCGAGGGTACGCAGAACGGCGACCAGTGGCACAAGGATGGGATATCGCTGGATTACGCGAAGTCGGTTTGGGCCGAGTTTGAGGACTAGGTCTTCGACGGTTAACGTATTACGTGGATCGAGCTCTTACATGCAAGAAACTGAGCGTCAAGAACCCGAAGCGGCACTGGAGGAATCCGAGATCGAGGAAGAGGAGGTTTTCTTCCGCGATGTGTCCGAGGATCTAGACGATGAGGAGCGGAGTTCCTACTCGATCCTGTTGATCTTGGCGGTCGGAGGCTTCGCGGTTGGTGCATTGCTATTGCAGATAACGTGGACCTCAGCGATTGCGCTGAAAGAGTTCGCTGGCGAATGGGCTTGGATTTTGGCGCCTGCACCGATGCTGCTATTTGGTTTAGGGTCGCTTTGGCAGTACGAGGCGAACTGGTTGCAGCGTTTGGGGGCGGCCGCGTTGGGGTTTGCCTTGGCCCAGTACGTGATGATCGCCGTTGGGTTTTCGGCGTTGGAGATCTAGCCTGGTCGAGCTTGAAGATCGTCACGCCCGCGGATGAGCGGCGTCGTATTCGCGGCGTACGTGTTCCGAAGTGAGATGCGTGTAGATCTGCGTTGTCGCGATGTTTTCGTGGCCGAGGAGTTCTTGGACATGGCGCAGGGACGCTCCTCCGTTGAGCAGGTGCGACGCGAAACTGTGGCGGAGCATGTGCGGTGTGAGGTTTTTGGTCACGCCGGCGGCTAGCGCGACTTTCTTGATCTGCAACCAGAGGCCCTGGCGGGTGATCCGTTTACCGCGGGCGTTGAGGAAAAGGGCGTCAGGATCTTGAGATTTGCCTAATCGGCGTCTCCCGATGGTGAAGTACTCCGCGATCGCGTCGATCGCAGCGTCGTAAATCGGTACTATCCGCTCTTTGGAACCCTTTCCGAAGATACGAACCGTCAAGTTATCGAAGTTGACGTGATCTACGTCTAACGCGGTGATCTCAGAGATCCGCAATCCACCTGCGTAGAGAAGTTCTACTACGGCGCGATCTCGGAGTTCGGCAGGTGATTCGGCGTCGGCGACTTGGTTGAGCAGGGCCCCAATCTCGTTGATTGAGAGTGATTTGGGTAGTGGTTTGCCGCCGCGAGGTGCCTTCAAACGTCGAGTCGCGAGATCATTGGTGATGCCTTCTTCGCGCAGGAATCGCATGAAGGATTTGAGCGATGCGATCTTGCGTGAACTGGTCGAATTTGAGTAGCCGCGTTCGTCGAGAGTCTTGACGAATTCGGCCACTTTTTCTTCGTCGAAGAGATTCCAGTCGATTTCGGCTGAGTTCTCAGACCCAGATTCTGCGGCGAATTCTGCGAGGCCCGCTAAATCGTTTCGGTAGGCGACCACCGTATTCTCAGATAACCCGCGTTCGCCGGCTAAGTGTTCCAAAAAAGCAATGATGTGGCGATCCATGGTTGGAATCGTAGAAAAACGGCGATTGCGGAAAGTGAGATGGTGGTGCATTACGGTCGCGGTCACATGCGTTTGTGAGGTCACAGGGCAGGAAGGGAGGCGCGGCGCGATAGAATCGGATGCTAGTTCGTTTACGGATCAAGGAGACATCAGAGTAGGTGTTCGAAGCGATCAACATACCGTTTGACCCATACATATTCGGCGGGGCGACCACTGCGTTTTCGTGGCACGGTTTTCTTACGTTCGTGGCCGTGGGGACGGCGATCTGGATGTCAGGTCGTGCAGCGCTTATGGAGCGTCTTGATCAGGAGCAGGTTTATAACACCGCGCTTTGGGGTGTGCTTGGCGGTATTGTGGGTGCTCGGATCGTCCACGTTCTCGACAACTGGGCCATATATGGTGACGATCCCTTGTCGATATTCGCGGTGTGGAACGGCGGTATCGGTTTGTGGGGTGGCATCCTCGGCGGTTGGATCGCGGGCATGATTTACGCCTATTTCGCGAAAGCTCCGATCGGTCGCTTTATGGATATCGCGGCTGCGCCGTTGCTGGTAGCACAGACGATAGGGCGGATCGGCGACATCATTAACGGCGAGCACTGGTCGCGGCCGTTGGATCTTTTTTGGGGTTGGTATTTCACCGATATTGATAGCCCGGCACGGGCGGTGATCGATAAGTACCCGGAGATATTCGGCACAGATGTCGATAGACCGGTTCACCCGGCGGTTGTGTACGAGATGATCGCCAACATCCTAATTTTGGGCGTGATCTTCGCGCTTAAGGGGCGTGTGCGCCCTGCCGGCAGTATCTTCATGATCTACTTGGCTTTATACGCGACTGCGCGTTTCGGAATTCAATTCGTGAGGCTCGACGACGTGAAGTTCTGGGGTTTGCAAGAGGCTCATTTGATTGCGATCTTGGTTTGGATCGTGACGATACCTTGGATTATTTGGAAAGTGCGGTTTACGGGTCGGATCAACCGTCCTGGTCGCGGGCGTCGGGTTGCCGAAGTTGCGCCAGATCGGGTGACGGCGGGGCGATCGCGTAGGGAGAGGCGCCGGGAGTTGGCGCGTTAGGGCGGATGCAGGAACTAGGATCCTGTTTGACGCCTTCGCCTAATACCCTTAACGCATCGGTGAACTCGCCGCGATGTCGTGAAGCCGGAGTTCTCGTCGTCGGTTGCCTCTGTAGTAGTCGGTTTTCAGGCTGACTACCGCGTCGACTGTGCGTGTCGGGGGTAAGTCGTCGGCCATTCCGAAACCGACGGCGCGGAAGTAGCGGCCGGTGTCGTCTTGCAGGGTTAGGCGGACGTGATCTTGGTTTCGGCCCATGTAGTTTATGTTGGCGGTTAGGGCGTTACGCAACAGGAAGAGCGGTTCACGATTGCCGGTTCCGAACGGCGCCATTTTATCGACGAATTCCCACAAGGCGTATCCAAGTTGAGATGGGAGGATTTCGGCGTCGGCGGTTCGGACGATCCTTTCGTCGACATTGGCTCCGAGAGATGACCACGACATTTGGGTTTCTAGGTGGGCGATGATTTCGGGTATCAGATCTGCGTCGGCGGCGAATCCAGCTGCCGCGGCGTGTCCGCCAAATCGTTGGAGTTTGTTGGCGGTCGCTTCGAGGGCTTGATGAATATCAAACCCGGGCACGCTTCGAGCGCTGGCGCGAGCATCGCCATCGATGACCTGATAAGCAAATGCGGGTGATGCCGCGTATTCGGAAGCGTGCCCAGCGAGCGGCCCCAAGACACCCATCGGAAACGTGGGGTCGACTTCAATCGCCATCACGTTGTGACCATCAGCCATCAATGCGTCGATTTTCGGTTTCGACGCGCGCCACGCCTTGTCGGCGATGCTGCGCCGTTGACGATTCGCTTCGTCGAGGTCTTTGGCAAGTTGCATGGCAGCGTAAACGTCGGACGAGATGAGCAATCTCAGACTTGGTTCCGCGGAGTCGAGTCTGCCGGGTGCGTTTAGGCGGGGCGCCAATTGGAATGTGATGAACTCGGCATCGTATGGTCCGTTGTGACGAATCTGTGCTGCGATAAGACGCGTCAGCTCGATGAGTCCTGGGGGCGCTGTATTGTCTAGCAGTTTCAGTCCTTCGCGGACGATGATCCGGTTGTCGCCGAGCAACTCGGTCTGATCGGCTAACGTGCCGACCGCAGCCAAAGGGATAAGTTCGGTGGCCGGATCGACACCCGCTTCGGCGAGCAATGCCATGGCAAGTTTGAAGGCAGTCGCGGCGCCGCAGTAGTCGGTGATATCACTGCTAGAAGACAAGTGACGGTTTACGATCGCCGCGGCTGGTGGCAGCGCGTTGTCAGTCGGGATGTGGTGATCGGTGATAACCACTCTCATTCCGAGCACTTTTGCATATTCAACTTCGTCGAATGCGGTGATTCCGGTATCGACGGTGACGACGACGTCGACGCCTTGATCTTTGAAGCGATCCAGAGCTTCGCGTGAAATGCCGTGGCCTTCGATTTCTCGATGGGGCAGGTGGAATTTGGGTTCGACTCCGAGTTTGCGGAGCGTCCAAACGATGATGGCAGTTGCAGTGATACCGTCGGCGTCGAAATCTCCGAGGATGCCGATGCTTTCGTCGTTTTTAGTGGCAGAGAGGATGACTTCGACGGCTTGTTCGATGCCGGGCAAGACGGTTGCCGGTTGCATCATCTCCAATCCATCGGTCAGAAACGAACGGGCTTGCGAGACGTCACGAATGCCGCGGTTGTAGAGGAGACGCGAGACAAGCGCGAGCGAACCTCGCGGTGCAAGATCGTCCAACTCTAGGAAGAATCCGTCGGGTGGCGGAGCGGCGACGCGCCAGCGAGAGGAGATTGGTTGCAGCGATGCCGGCGTTTCGGCTGATGATTGCGTTCGTGCGATCGCGGCTCCTCGCCGCGCGATCATCCTTCGAATTCCTTGAACAGCACCGATGCGTTGTGGCCTCCAAAGCCGAGAGAGTTGGACATCGCGGCTGGAACGCGACCGCGTTTGGTCAGGTTCGGTGCGTAATCGAGATCACAATCGGGGTCAGGATTTTCAAGGTTGATCGTAGGCGGTACGGCCGATTCGGATATGGCCATGACGCTAAAGGCTGCTTCGATGCCGCCCGCGGCACCTAGCAGATGGCCGGTCATCGATTTCGTGCTGCTCATGATGAGGTTGTGAGCGTGGTCGCCGAAAGCTTTTTTGACGGCGATGGTTTCGAACTTGTCGTTGAGCGGCGTTGATGTGCCGTGAGCGTTGATGTAGGCGACTTCTTCGGGTTCGATGCCCGCTTGATCGATGGCGATCTTCATTGCTTCGGCGGCGCCTTCACCTTCGGGATGGGGCTGAGTGACGTGATGTGCGTCGCTAGTAGCGCCGTAACCGACGAGTTCGCAAAGGACGTCGGCTCCACGTTCCTCAGCGTGTTCGAGCGATTCGATGACGATCACTCCGGCACCTTCACCGAGTACGAACCCGTCACGCTCGGCGTCGAAGGGCCTTGAAGCGCCTTGCGGGTCGTCATTCCTAGTCGAAAGAGCTTTGCAAGCGTTAAATCCTGAAACTCCGATGGGACAAATGGCGGCTTCAGAGCCGCCTGCGATTGCGACGTCGGCCACGCCGCGTCGGATCATCTCGGCAGCTTCGCCTATGGAATCGGTGCCGGTGGCGCATGCGGAAACGACGGAGTAATTGGGGCCTTTGGCACCGATGGTCATTGAGACCTGGCCGCTCGCCATGTCTCCTAACATCATCGGCACTAGGAACGGGTTGACGCGTCGAGGCCCGCGACTGTTCAGGACCTCCAATTGTTCGGAGATTGTGATGATCCCGCCGACGCCGCTGCCGATGAGAACCGCAACGCGGTCGGCGTCTTCGTCTTCCATCTCGATGCCGGCGTGTTCGAGTGCTTCAAGACTGGCGACGCAGGCGAATTGGGAGAAGCGATCTAGTCTTCTGGCCTGTCGTCGGCCTAGAATCGCTGCCGCATCGAAGTCGCGAACTTCGCCGGCGATCCTGGATTCGTAACCTTCCGCGTCGAATGCGCCGATGTAGTCGATGCCGGACTCACCATTGATCAGTTTCTTCCACGTGGTTCTTCGGTCAGTACCCAGTGGTGTAACCAGTCCGATCCCAGTGACGACTACGCGGTCGTTCATGTGTGCACGTCTTCCCGTGGTTGATTGATAGTTGCTGATGCGCTGAGAGAAGTATATATCTGGGACGTGAAATCACCTTTGCCAAGTTGGTTCTGGGCGCTTCATAGAATCGTGAAGAGCATGGTTACGGTTCAGATCGAAACGCACGGGTGTAAGTTGAACACCGCCGATTCGCAGCAGATCGCGTCGGAGTTTCTGCGTGGTGGTTTCGCGCTCAAAGATGTTGGCGATGAAACCCCGCCCGACGTTTATGTGTTGAACTCCTGCACGGTGACGCACGTCGCCGACAAAAAGGCGCGTCAATCGATATCGTCTGCGCGGCGCCGATACCCAAACGCGTTGACGGTGCTGACGGGTTGCTATCCGGAAAGGGCGCACGACGAGGTCGCCAGTTTGCACAGCGTCGACCTTGTGTTGGGTAACGCGAGCAAGCCTGAACTGGTAATGGCGATCGCTGACAGGTTGAAGATCGATTTGACGCCGTGTTCCGATGGTCGAGACATCGTCCTGTCTGGGGCATTGTTGGGGCGAACTAGGGCGTCGGTGAAGATTCAAGAGGGCTGTGATCAGGTCTGCGCATATTGCATCGTTCCCAAAGTTAGAGGGCGCGAGCGGAGCATCCCGATCGATCAGATCGTAGATCAAGTTAAACGGTTGGAAACGGCGGGTTGCCGCGAGGTGGTGTTTACC
>CAYRHG010000102.1:0-4458 GCA_964424025.1 uncultured Dehalococcoidales bacterium
CATCCATCATCATCCCTTCGTCCATCGCCGCGGCTGTGACCTCGACCTCAACCTCGACAACCTTCTCAACCTCAACGACCTTCTCAACCTCAACGACCTTCTCAACCTCAACGGTCTGTACAACTTCTCGTTCAACGACCTTTTCGACGACAACGGTTTCAACAACGGTCTCGCCACACGCCGCGATTGTGGCAGCTATTGCCGAAAACGCGATTGCCAAGATAGCCAACTTTTTGTTCACGTCGAAATCCTCCGATTCATATCGCGTTTGACCAAAATCGATCACCGATCTTTGGACATAGTCTGCAAGCAATCTAACACCAAAAAGGCCTTGCCGTCAAACCTGTTTGCCTTGACCATTTGCGTCCATGGATTGGTGCTACGGAAGTTTGGCATCGCCGTTATCAATGCGCTGCGGTGTTCCTGTCTTGTGGATGCTCATTGACGCCGCGAGAAGCACCTGTCATTGGCATAGGATTTCCACACGTTGTAACTGATACGGTGATCGGACCGGGCTTTCGGATCCGGTGAACCAGTTGATGCGGTTGGCGCACCCGACGTTGATCAGCGCGCGTTTACCTAGCCAACGGAGAAACCTCACCGAATGCACAATTGGATTTATGACCGATTCCGATTCTCCTTCTGTTCGCCACCAATCACCCGAGTCCGCAACGAATCCTGAGTCACGCACACAAGCGCTCAATCGTATACGCGAGGCCGAAAACGAACGGCTTGTCGTCGAACGTTCGATCCAGAAACGTCTTGCATGGTTGGGCGTCGTAGCCGGTGCGTCGGTGGGCATGTTGGTTGGCTATCTCGCAACGCTCATTACAATCGTCGACAGCGGGATCGGTGAATTTGGATTTGAGTTCTATCGGCCGAATTTCTTGCAAGGCTTTTTGCGAGTCGTAACGGCATATCTCATCGGTGGCGGCGCGGTCGGCGGTAGCTTGATGTATGTGCTGTTCACTTCGAGGAACGAGGCCTCAAGCGCGTTCCGATGGTTGATAGTCGCAGTGGTGTACGCCTTGGCCACGCCGTTACTGATAGGTTTCCTGCTTCCGATAACGATTTTGATTTTCGGCGATTTCGTCGAAGGTTTGCGACCGGGACTCTGGTTGTCGGCTTTCGTCGAAACGCTGCTCGGATCCTTCTTGGACGGGTACATCTTCTTAGTCAAAGTCCTCTACGCCGGCGTGGTAGGAGGATTGCTGTTCGTGGCGGTAACGTCATCAGTCTACGTAGCTTCACAACGACACTACCTACCGATGACGTTGACGGACGCGATGCCTAAGCCGGTTTTCCTGTATGTCGTCGCCAGCTCTGCAGCTTTGATACCCCTGGTTGTGATCGCATTCGGTCCCTTCTCGCTAACGACCGCTGTCGCGTCTTTCTTGACCGGCGAGAAGATCTGAGCGTGGCGTGAATGCCGAGACGAGGCGGCGAATCAAGTACAATCGAACTTGGTTTAAACAGCGAGAGTCAGGAATCCCATGGCTAGGCAAGTACCCGGCGAACCATACGCCCGCATTACATCCAAAGAAGCCTACGAAATGGTCCAAAACGGCGATTCCACCGTCGTCGATGTCAGGAACCCAGACGAGTGGGAGGCTGGTCACGTTGAAGGAGCACTTTGGGTCCCGGTAGATGACATAATTCCCAGATTTGACGAATTGCCAACGGAGGGCAATCTCCTGTTCATCTGTGAAGTCGGCGCACGTAGCGGATTAGCCGCTGAGTACGCGGCGGCGATGGGCGCAGATACGTCACGGCTCTACAACATCGAAGATGGCACGCCGGCTTGGATCGCGGGGGGATTGCCCCACGCGACCGGCGCGTGAGTCGCACGGTGTCAAGCGACGACATGTATAGCTCCGGGGTGGCGCCTTCACTTCGCAACCTCGGAGGCAAGATAGAAATCCACTCCCTCAACTCCGCGTACTTTTGCGCGTTTCCGAGGAGCGACCGGTGAAGGTCTTGGTGGTTGGTTCGGTCGGCTACGACGACGTGGAAACCCCAGCAGGCGTCAGAAGATCGCAGTTGGGCGGCTCCGTCTCCTATTTCTCAGTAGCGGCCAGCTACTTCACCAATGTAGCCATTATCGGCATCGTCGGTAAGGATTTTCGAGATGAGGACCGCGATCTCTTGCTGTCTCGTGGCGTGGACATCAGTGGCCTCGATGTCGTAGAAGGAGAAACGTTCCGTTGGGCCGGCAGTTACATGCACGACATCAACGACGCCGAAACTGTAAGCGCCGAGTTGAACGTATTCGCCGACTTCGATCCTGTGGTCTCCGAGACCCATGCATCTGCTCCGTTCCTATTCCTCGCCAACTGTGACCCCGAAACGCAACAGTCGGTTCTGGATCAGATGTCAGGCGGTCTTGAAATGGTCGCCGGCGACACTATGAACCATTGGATCATCGAAAAACGAGATCCGCTCGCCAGATTGATGACTCAACTCGACGTCTCGGTCATTAACGAAGGCGAAGCCAAGATGTTCACCGAAAAAACGAATTTGGTCGATGTCGCGGAAGGTATATCGAACGCTGGTCCGAAAAACGTGATCATCAAACGCGGCGAATACGGTGCCGCATTTTTCGGTCAAGGACAACGTTTTATCGTGCCGGCGTATCCCGTCCAAAACGTTGTTGACCCGACTGGAGCAGGCGACTCTTTCGCGGGCGGATTCATGGGCTATGTCGGCGCTGTTGGCTGCCACGATGGCGACGTATACAGGCGAGCCTTGATCGCTGGATCGGTGATTGCGTCTTTCACTGTCGAAGGATTCGGCCTGGAAAGACTCGCTCACTTGACGCCGAACGAAATCGCTCGCCGATTCGACGAATTCGCCGAACTTACCGCGTTTGACAAGGGCTCGAGTTTGCCCTTGAGAGAGCTTCAGCCGGCGATTTGAAATCAAACCAATCGGAGAATCGATGAACTACGACATAACTGATCTGGACCTCGCGTCGGACGGCGCGTTGAAATCCGAATGGGCCGACCAGCAGATGCCGGTGCTCCAAGGTATTCGACAGCGTTTCGCAGAGACGCGACCTCTGGACGGTATCCGCATCGCTGCGTGTCTGCATGTCACGTCTGAGACCTCCAATTTGGCGAAGACGCTGGTGGCTGGCGGCGCAGAACTCGCGCTATGTGCATCGAATCCTTTGTCAACGCAGGACGACATCGCCGCGCATTTGGTTTCCGAAGGTATTTCAGTTTTCGCTCGAAACGGTGAAGATTCCGAAACCTACTACGACCACATCTCAGCCGCGGTGAATACGAAGCCGCACCTCACGATCGACGATGGCGCAGATCTTGTCGCCATGCTCCATTCCGAGAAGCGCGAGTTGCTCGATACGACGCTAGGCGGCATGGAGGAAACGACTACCGGCGTGATCCGATTGAAGGCGCTGCACGCCGAAGGCAAGTTGGCTTATCCCATCATCGCGGTCAACGACGCGATGACCAAGCACATGTTCGACAACCGTTATGGCACCGGGCAGAGCACGCTGGATGGCATCATCCGCGCGACGAATATGTTGATAACGGGGAAGTCAGTAGTGGTTATCGGCTATGGCTGGTGCGGACGCGGGTTCGCTGATCGCGCACGCGGACTAGGTGCGCACACAATCGTTTGCGAAGTGGACCCTGTCCGGGCCTTGGAGGCCGTGATGGACGGTCACCGGGTGATGGAGTTAGACGATGCCTCGGAGGTGGGTGACATCTTCCTGACTGTCACCGGTGGGCTTCACGCCATCGATAAACACCATTTCGAAAAAATGAAATCGGGTGCGGTCGTTGCCAACTCCGGCCACTTCAACGTTGAGATCAACATCGACGCGTTGCGCGAGATGTCGGAAGCACGGCGATACGTCCGCCCGTTCGTGGAGGAACACACTCTGGAGGACGGTCGACGGATAAACCTCCTCGCCGAAGGCCGACTCGTGAACTTGGCTGCCGCGGAAGGTCATCCGCCCAGTGTCATGGACATGAGCTTCGCGAACCAAGCGCTTGCTAGCGAATACATCGCCATCAACCATGCTTTGTTGGAGCCGGGCGTCCACGTTCTCCCGCGAGAGATCGACACCGAAATCGCTTCACTGAAGCTCCAATCGATGGGAATGGGGTTCGATACCCTGACGGCTGAGCAGGAGAAATACCTGAACTCGTGGGAATCCGGCACGTAAACTCATGGCCGCAACCTTTCAGGCATAACCAGGAAGCATCACATGACAAACAGCAGTTCAAACTTTCTGCTCACATCAGAGTCGGTTTCCGACGGGCATCCCGACAAGATCTGTGATCAGGTTTCAGACGCTGTGCTAGACGCGGCGTTGGCGGGTGATCCGAGCTCCCGGGTTGCTTGCGAAACCTCATGCACCACTAATCGGTTGTGGATGTTTGGTGAGATTACAACCAGTTCGGATATCGATTTTGAGGCCGTCGCTAGAGG
>CAYRHG010000103.1:0-12452 GCA_964424025.1 uncultured Dehalococcoidales bacterium
GCGCTGTGTGTTGGCGACATCGTCGTAATCGACGAGTTGTTTGCGGATTTCGAAGTTGATTCCTTCGACTTTTTGCTGGGCATTTTCCACTGATTTCACGAGGACGGAGTTTTCGACCGGGACGTCTTCTTCCCAGTTGAACATTTCAAGCGTGCCTTTGATGCGGTCGCCGCCGAAGCGCCTTACTAGATCGTCTTCGACGGATAGGAAGAACTGGGTTTCTCCGGGGTCGCCTTGTCGGGCGCATCTTCCGCGCAGCTGGTTGTCGATGCGTCGGGATTCGTGGCGTTCAGTGCCGAGGACGAATAGTCCGCCTTTGTCGACAACGCCGTCGTGCTGAGATTGCCAGGTTTCGGCGGAATCTTCCGGCTCGTGGCCGTTGCGTTTGCCGTTTCGCCGATTGTTTGACTCCGTTGTGACGCTTTCCGGGTTGCCGCCGAGGATGATGTCGGTGCCTCTACCAGCCATGTTGGTTGCGACTGTCACGCCGCCGGGGATGCCGGCTTGTGCAATTACATGGGATTCCGATTCGTGCTCTTTGGCGTTCAAAACGCGGTGTGCAATGCCCCGACGTTTAAGAAGGTCAGCGATCCTCTGCGACTTCTCGATGGTGGTGGTGCCGACGAGTACTGGTCGTCCCGATTTGCTGAGGTCGGCGATCTTGTCGGCGGCGGCTTTCCACTTCGCGTCTTCCGTCATGTAGATGAGATCTTGATGATCGACGCGCTTGTCATCACGGTTCGTGGGGATTTCCAAGACGTCGAGCTCGTAGATCTTCGAGAACTCTTCGGCTTCGGTTGCGGCGGTACCGGTCATTCCGCTGAGTTTGGAGTACATCCGGAAGTAGTTTTGGAGGGTGATGGTTGCATAGGTTGCGGATTCGGCGCGGACTTGGACTCGTTCTTTTGCTTCTAGGGCTTGGTGGAGGCCGTCGGAGAAGCGTCGACCTTCCATCAATCTGCCGGTGAATTCGTCGACGAGGATGATCTCACCGTCTCTAACAACGTATTCGCGGTCCTTCAGATAGATGTGTTCGGCTCGAATGGCGTTTTCGACTAGGTGCGGTAGTTCGTTGTCTTCGCCGGATTCGCTGTATAGCGTTTCGACGCCGAGCATATTCTCCGCTTTTTCGCTGCCGACTTCGGTGAGCGAGACGTTTCGACGCTTTAGGTCGACTTCAAAGTCGAGTTCGGGTTTCAGGCGCTTTGCGACGGATGAGAATCGAGAGTAGTTGCGGTCGGTGTCGATGCCGGGACCGCTTATGAGGAGCGGCGTTCTGGCTTCGTCGATCAAGATATTGTCTACCTCGTCCACGATCGCGTAGTACAAGCCGTTCTGTACCCGGTCCTCTGGTCCCGCGACCATGTGGTCGCGCAGGTAGTCGAAGCCGAGTTCGTTGTTCGTAGCGTAGAGGATGTCGCATGCGTATGCTTCGACTTTGGTGGATGGTCGCAGATGGGTTCCTGCGACGCTGGCGAATTTAGCGGATGCATCTTCGCGTTCGGCGACTTCGCCGTCTTCACGATAGTTCTCGTCGAAGACGAACGACTGGGCGTTTTGTTGGAGGCATCCGACGGACAGACCCATGAATTGGTACACCGGCCCCATCCATTCGGCGTCACGTTTCGCCAGATAGTCGTTCACAGTCACGACGTGGACCGGTTCGCCGTTGAGAGCGTTGAGATAGGCGGCCAAGGTCGCGACCAACGTCTTGCCTTCGCCCGTACGCATCTCCGAAATCTTGCCTTCGTGCAGGACGATGCCGCCGATCATCTGGACGTCGAAATGTCTCATGCCCAAAACGCGGGTCGATGCTTCCCTTACGGCGGCGAAGGCTTCGGGGAGTATGTCATCGAGAGATTCACCGCGGTTGAGGCGAGACTTGAACTCGTAGGTCAATGCGGCGAGGTCGTCATCCATCAGCCCGCGCATGTCATCTGCGTGGGAATTGATCTGGTCGACGATCGGTTGAAGCTGTTCGAGCTGCTTCTGGTTCGGATCGCCTACTAACTTGGCTAGTAGTTTTCCGATCATGATTGCTTTTTATTATCGCGTGGTTTTTGATTGAACTGAGATTTGTGGGTACTGATTGGATCCGGTCGTGGTCTTTTTGGTTACTACGGTGATACGGGTCGCTCCGATTTACGAGTTGCCCTGAACTCGGATTGCAAGGATTGGAAGAACTCAACGATGCGGCGTCGCCCGTGCTCGCCACTCAGACCGCGTTTGTGAGACTCATGCCGCAACCGAGCACATACCCCGGACATTTCCCTCTTTAACAGGGGAAACCAGCCGAGGTCCCTTTGAGTCACCACATCAGCGGGAATGACGTAGGGTAAACCGCAATGACTGTTGCAGTTTAGTCGGGGAACAGAGCGCCCACGGAGCGGCCTTGGTGAATTCGTGTGATTGCTTCGCCGATTAGGGGTGCGATGGATAGGACGCGGATTTTGTCGTGTTGTTTGTGTTTCGGGAGCGGGACGGTGTCTGTGATGACGATTTCGGAGATTTCGGGCATGTTTGCGAGGTTCGTGGCTGCTTCGCCGGGGAAAACGCCGTGTGCGGCAGCGACGAATACGTCTCGTGCTCCGTTTTCTCGGAGGCCTTGGGCCGCGGCTGCCATGGTGCCTCCGGTGGCGATTTCATCGTCGATGAGGATGGCGTTGCGGCCGTTTACTTCTCCGATGACGTTGTGGGTTTCGACGCTGTCGTTGTTGCCGGTGCGTCTTTTCTCGACGATTGCTAGAGGCGCTTCCATGAAGTGTGCGAAGTCTCGTGCGCGCTTGACGCTACCGATGTCTGGAGAGACGACGACTGGTGCTTCGAGTTCTTTCTCTTTGAAGAACTTTGACAGCATGGGCATGGCGGTGAGCTCATCGACGGGGACTTTGAAGAAACCTTGCACTTGTCCGGCGTGTAGGTCGACGGTCAGGAATCGGTCGGCGCCGGCGGTTTCGAGTAGGTCGGCAATGAGGCGTCCGGTGATGGGGACGCGAGGCTGGTCTTTCTTGTCGGTGCGCGCATATGAGTAGTACGGGACGACGGCGGTGATTCGGCCGGCTGATGCGCGATGGGCGGCGTCGATCATGATCAGCATCTCCATGATGTGATCGTTGACAGGTTCGACGGTGGGCTGGAGGATGAAAACGTCGCGGGCGCGGATGTTCTCCAGAATGCGGACGAAGGTATTGTCGTTGGAGAACTTGAATACGTCGGCTTTTCCGATGTAGATGCCGAGGTAGTTACAGATCTTTTTGGATAGGCCTTCGTGGGCCTTTCCGGATAGAACTACCGGTCCGCCATTGATCGGTTGCATGGACAATGAGAAGCCGTTTCCTAGGGGAGAATTGCGACGCCGGGATTCGATTCTAGCACTGCGTAATGGGCGCTATGGGATTATCGTGCGAGTTGGGCGTAGGCGTTTTTTTTGAATCCGACGATTGGTTCGGCATGGTCTGAGATGACGATGGGTCGCCGGATGAGCCGCGGTTCCCTGAGCATGGCTTCGATCAGTTCGTCCTGAGTTACGGTAGCTCGTCGTTCTCGGTACTGTTTGGCGCTAGGACTTCGCCAAGAAAAGAGGCTATCGATACCTATTGCGTCAACTAAGCCACCTAACTCCTCCCGACTCATCGCGTTTTCGAAGAAGTCGCGTTCATCGACCTCAACTCCGAGGCCGTCTAAGGCCTTCTTAGCGTCGCGGCAAGTGGAACATTTTCGCCATGTATAGAATTTCCGATCTTGAGTCATCACTTCGGCATTTGATTCGATTGCGTCACAGTCCGCGGCAGGTGACGACATAGACTCTCGATGTTGGGAAACGTCTTGTCGATCAAGTGCCAGCGTCGAATATTCTAAGCGCATCTTTCGCATTCCCAGTTGGTAGACCAGTGACCTCAGCCAGAATCGCATTGAAGACTGCGGCGGCGTTGAGCCGTAGAGCCAATCCTGTGGCGCGGTTTCGGCGTGGGTCTGGCAGTTTTTTCAATATCAGTGTTTACACGTTTGGGATGTCCGGTGTTTGGACTGGGTATGGGAGCATTTTGTTGCAGTTCAAGGCAACGGAGATCGCGGCTGGAGATGGGGTGAGCATGGTTGGGTGGACATTGGACAAGACGGCTTTGGCGGCGTTCATCTCGTTGATTGGGTTGGGGATCGCGGCGATAGTCCAACCGCTGGTGGGGGTTATGAGCGACGGGAAGGTTGGGAACGTGTCGTTACGGCGTTATCCGTTCATCATCTTGGGAATGTTGGGGCTGGCAGTTTCGACGTTGATGTTCGGGTTTGTGAATAGTTTTTTCGCGTTGATGCTGGTGACCGTAGCGATGCAAGTTACGGGGAATACCGCACAGGGACCGGCGAATGCGTTGATCATCGATCATGTGGACGATCGGGAGCGTGGTCGGGCTTCAGGGTATCTGAATCTGATGCGATTGATTGGGTCGGGGTTTGTGGCAATGATCGTGGTGTTTCTGATGTCGAACTACGATGTTGACGATGCTCCGCAGTGGTTGTGGTACTCGGTGATTGTGATGGTTGCGGTGTTGCTGGCGACAACGTTTTACACGCTTCTGGCGTTGCGGGTGCCGCGTGATCGTAGAGGGATTGAGGCCGCGAATCGCGAGGACGACGGTGAGCGGTTGAATTTTGAAGGCGGCTTAGGCGAGGAATGGAATCGGGTGCGGTACTACTTTTTCCTGTTAGGGATGGCGATCTTGATCGCGGCGATGTCGGCGACGCAGACGAACGCGGTGTTTTTCGTACAGGACGTTATCGGCTTGGAGAATCCGGCGCGTGGCGGTAACTACATTCTTTTGGCACTGGTGGGTTCGGCTGCATTGGTGGTCTACCCTGCCGGTAAGCTTTCGGACCATATCGGACGTGGCGCATTGCTGTTGATGTCGGGGATCATGGGCGCCGTCGGGGTGATTTCACTCCTACTTCTGAATGCCCAATCACTGCTGGAGGTAATCCCTGGCGTGATCGGTATCGGGATATCGGTGGGGATCTATCTTTCAGTGGGCTGGGCGGTTGCTAACGATCTAGTAAGGCGGTCGAGGGCGGCCGGGGATTTGGGTTTGACGAGCGTCTCAGGGTTGATCGGCGCGATAGCCGGGAGGTCTAGCGGGTTCTTTATCGGAGGATTGAACAAGCAGGGCCTTGAATGGGGTATCGATTACTTGGGATACGGAGTTCTACTGGGGTCAGCGGGTTTGGCTTTTCTGATGTCGGGTGTGGTGTTTTGGTTGGTTGTGAGGAACAAATGACCGCGTGTGACGCCTGAGTTTCCAGTACCATCAAGAATCATGGCAATGCGAACGGAAATGAGCAGCCCGCCGACTGTTGGTCGGTCCGTGGTTTTGGCCAGCCCGCGCGGATTCTGTGCGGGTGTCGATTTGGCGATTGGAATCGTGGAGCTGGCTATCAAACGATATGGTTCGCCGGTTTACGTCAAGCATCAAATCGTCCACAACCCCCAAGTCGTTGCGGATGTGGAGGCGATTGGGGCGATCACAGTTGAGCAGGTTGACGAGGTCCCAGAGGGTTCTGTGGTGGTTTTTTCGGCGCACGGCTCGCCGCCTTCGGACTACGCGACTGCGAAGGATCGGAAATTGACGGTGTTGGACGCGACGTGTCCGTTGGTTACTAAGGTCCACCACGAGGCGAAAAAGTATTCGAGTGAGGGGAAGCGCGTAATCTTAGTAGGTCACCGCGGGCATCAGGAGGTAATCGGCACGACTGGTCAGGCGGATATGGCGCTGTATGACGAGCGCGAGGACAACGACTTGCCGGAGTGGGAGGGTGACGATGAAGTGGTGGTGCTGACTCAGACGACGTTGTCGGTGGCGGATACCGCGGATGCGGTGGAGAAGATTCAGTCCAAGTTCGACAACACGTTGGTCCGTAACGACATCTGCTACGCGACGACCAACCGTCAGGCGTCGGCCACAGAATTAGCGGAGCAATGTGACTTGGTGTTGGTGATTGGAGCCGAGAACAGTTCGAACTGCAACCGTTTGCGGGAGGTTGTCACCAAGCGGGGTGTAGAGGCGCATTTGATCAACGGTCCGGATGAGTTGGATCCGCGTTGGTTGGTTGGGAAGAACCGGATTGGCGTGACATCTGGTGCATCGACGCCGGAAAAGATGGTCCGTGCGGTGATCGACGCGATCGAACACGACGAGTTAATCAATATCGGCACCGGCGAAGAAGGCATCAATTTCAAGCTTCCGTCGAAACTGCGTGAAACAGCGAAAGAAGCCGGTTACACGTACGACGGTTCGATGCTGGAGTGACGACGGGTGCGCGACTCCGCGCAGTGGTCGTAATGTCAGGTTTGATGGCAGGTGTGTTGATGTCAGCCTGCTCCAACAACGTCGAATTTCCTAACCCGACGCCTGGCAGAGCGTCGGACTCTTCGCCGACAAACACTGTAATTGCGACTGTCGAACGGCCGGTAAACGGCGTAACGGCACCTTCATCCACCTTGACGCCGACTGCCACAGCAACCGAAGTTCGTCCAACGCCATCTAGGACCCCATCGTCATCGCCAACTTCTCCACTCGCCGCCGAGGTTGTAACGCTAACTGAGTCGCCGACTATCGAACCTACAGCCGATGTATCTCCGACGCCTAAACCGACCCAACCTCCGAAGCCATCCCCAACCCTTGCGCCGACGTCTACAAGCGTCCCGAGCCCAACTCCGACTCCCCCGCCCACGGTCACTCCCACCCAAATCCCTGCGGATACGCCAACTGCGACGCCGACTGTGCCACCATCGCCGACGCCTACTTCAACTCCAGATCCGATCGCCTTGATCGAATTCGTCGACAACGATGACTGCCAGAACATTGACCGCGGTCTCCTGCCCACAAAGGATCTGACACTTTCCTTCCGAGGGTCATCGTTCACCGTTATAGTCGAAGTCGCTGACGAACCATCGGAGCGCCAACGGGGTTTGATGTGTCGTGCGATCGTACCGCATGGATCAGGGATGCTGTTCGTCTTCGAACAGCCTCGGACGCTGAGATTCTGGATGTTCAACACGTACCAACCGCTGGACATCCTGTACCTTGACGCCGAACGTGGGGTTGTCAATGCGCTGCGAATGGATCCGTGCCTGCGGCCGGCGGGGTATGAGGATGGTGCTTGGCGGAGCGCTTGTTTGTCTGCTGCAAGCGGTTACGGTTCAGAAGCCGAAGCGAAATATGCGTTGGAACTGCCTGCAGGTTGGCTTGAAGGCAATGGTTGGGATCTGGACGAACTCGAGGGACTTGAGGTGAGTTGGTGAACCGCCACTCAGTGAACGGGTTGCCCTCTGCGGCACCACCGGGGCGTGCTTTGCTGGTTGTGACCGACGGACTAGGTTACGATCCCGCGATAGTTAGAGACCTCGCGAGGCGAGTCATCGCGGAGCTCAGACCACAGACCCGGCGGACCATCATGGACCTGGCTCTCGAAGTGGCCCCTAACAGCTACGAGATGCTGGATATCGTGAAGCTTGCGGCGATGCCGAGGACCGCAGAAGGGTTGAGCCCGGCGCTTGATTGGGGTAAGGCGCGAGAAATATTGGGCAAAGTGCTCATGGTGAAGCGTGGGCTGAAGCAGGAAGGGGTGATGACGGAGATCGAAGACTTGCGACTTCGACTGGCGATGGAGCGTAGGTACGTTCCATGGATCGCTGAGCATCCTGAATGGTCCGAGATCGTCGACGAAAACTTGACCGTTCCGACTGAGGCTTCCGGAGTATGGGTCGGGTACGAGGATGTCGATCCGCCTGTCCAAGGTAATTCAGAAACCGGTCACCAACAGATCGGCAACCTAGCCCTTGCCCCACAGATTCCGTTGCAGATTACTCGATCGATCGAGGATGGCAGCTTCTTCGAAAACCCGAAACTTTTGTTCGCCATTCACGGCGCATTGGATGCTGGTCGAAACATCAACTTCTGCTTCCTGCTGTCGGGAATTCGCGGCTCCGATGGTAGGGTCCACTCGGCTTGGAACCACCTTGAAGCGTTTTGCGACCTCGTGTTCGAACGGATCGGCGTGTCGCCCGAACGTGTGCGAATGCAGGCTATTCTCGATGGTCGCGACGCACCTGCCAAAGGCTCGATGGAGATCGAAGGCGTCGAAGGCGGATACCTTGGCGAACTGGAACGACTTCTCGAGCGATACAACGCCATCGAATCTTTGGCGTGGGTCGTCGGACGCGGGTTGGCGATGGATCGCGACTATCGGGAAGAGAATGCTCGGTGTGACTACGAGTTGCTGACGGCAGGTAAAGGCAGACAGATCCGGGGATTCGACGCGGTGCGGGAGATTGTCGCGGAGTATCATGACGCGGGGATGACGGACGCGGACGTTGAAGCGATCGCGATCGCGAAAGAGGATGGAAGTGTAGCGACCGTTCAGCCGGGCGACGCGTTCATCAACCTCAATTTCAGATCGGACCGACAACGATCGAAGACGGCGTCGCTTTGCGGTGCGAGGGAGTATCTGGATCGGGAAGCGAAGTCTCGCGGGCGGAATTGGGGGTTTGCGTGGCTGCGAGACGATTTGAATCTGGGGATGTGCACGATGGCGGAGTATGACGCGGAGTTCGAGACGCGGTATGGCGTGAAGGTTGCGTTCCCGATCACTCCGCATCGGTTAAACCTGTTCAGCCATTGGGACCGGTTCACTGACGCCGAAGACAAGTATCTGCTGGTTGCGGAGAGCGTCAAGGCTTTGCACATGGGCTATTTCGTGCGCGGCAGGCGCGAGGCTGAGCAGGGTTCGAAATCTGAGGATCGCTGGGTTGTTCCTTCGGATGGTGTGAATGAGGGTGTCCACTCCGACTCGGATTTCTACCTTAGGCCGGTGATGAAGACGCGGGAGATCGCGCAGCTGGTGACTGAGGCTATGGGAAGCGGGGAGTATAGGTTAATTGCATGCAACTTGGCGGCGCCGGACATGGTCGGCCACTTGCTACCGAGGCGCTTCGATGCGGCGGTTGAGGCTTACCGGGCGACCGTTGCGACGCTGGCGGAACTGAGCGGTGTGGCGAGGGCGAACGGGTATTCGATGGTGGTCACTTCAGATCACGGGAATATCGAGAACTATGCGCCGACGCATACGATCAACCCGGTGTTGACAACGGTCTTGCCGGCGTTCGGCAGCGTAGAGCCACGGGATAGTGAGGGTCAGTATCTGGCGAGGTTATTCGATATTTCGCACACTCTAGCGCGGTTGATCGGGATTGACGCTCGGGAGATTGCGGAACTGATCGAGGTTCACCGAGGCGATTTGACCGATGAGTTCATCGGCAAGCCGATAGTTGCCTGAACGAGATCGGACTACCAAGCGGTTTCGCCGCCGTCAATCACGAGTTCGGTGCCGGTTACCCAGGCGGATTCGTCGGAGGCTAGGTATAGGCAGCCGTATGCGATGTCGTCAGGGAGGCCGAGGCGGCCCATGGGGGTCATGCCTTCGCGATAGTCGCGGATCTCCTTGATGCCGTGGATGTCGGTAGTCATTGGTGTGTCGGTGAATCCGGGGCATACGGCGTTGACGCGGATGTTGTCGGGGCCGTATTGGACGGCGGCGGCTTTGGAGAAGACAAGGGCTGCGCCTTTGGATGCGTGATAGGGTGCTCCGGCTCGGGATCCGACGATACCGAATATCGAGGAGACGTTGATGACGGACCCTCCGCCGACCTTCTTCATCGCCTTGATGCCGGCGCGGGTGCCGAGCATAATGGCAGTGGAGTTCACGGCGAAGACGTCGTTCCAGTCGTCGAGTACGACGTCTTCGACTACGGTGCGACCTTTGGGTCCGGACATGCCGGCGTTGTTGACTACGATGTCGAGTCGACCCCATTTGGATTCGGCGATTTCGACGGCCTCATCCCACGCCGCTTCCTCTGTCACGTCATGATTGAAGAACACGGCATCCGGAGTGAGTTCGCCTTCCAACGCGTTGCCTTTCGCGGCGTCGATGTCGCTGATGATTACCTTTGCGCCTTCACGGACGAAGATGCGTGAGCATGCTTCGCCGATGCCGGATGCTCCGCCGGTTACGATGGCTACTTTGCCGGATAGTCTTCCGTTGGACATTTCAAAACCCTCTCTGCGCGGGTGCGGGGCCGTCGGAATCGACGGACATGTTTTTGATTGTGTCGGGATTGGGATCCAGGCCTAAGCCGGGGCGGTCTTCGAATGCTTTCCATTGGCCGTTTTCGGGCCAGGGGACTTCGGTGAAGAGGACGGGCCAGGATTTCATTTCGCCGCCGAGGACTTCTACAACTCGCAGATTGGGCGTGGCCATGGTGCAGTGGAGGTGGAGGAGGGAGTAAGCGTGGGGGGCGATGGGTAGGTTGTAGGAGTCTGCTAGGTGGGTTACCTTCATCCATTCGGTGACGCCCCCTACCCTGCCGATATCGGGCTGGACGATGTCGGCACCGCCTCTTGAGATCAGTTCTTTGAAGCCGTATTTGGTGTATTCGTGCTCGCCGGTGGCGACGGGGATGTTGGTGGCTTTGGAGATCTCGGCGAGGCCTTGGATGTCGTCGGCGAGGACGGGTTCTTCAAACCATCCGACATCGTAGTCCTCGAATTTTCGGGACATGCGGATGGCCTGCTTGGCGTAGTAACCGTTGTTGGCATCGACCAAGATCTCGACGTCGTCGCCGACGGCTTTTCGGACGGCTTCGAGGCGTTCGATGTCGGCGCGCTCGTCGGTGCCGAAGTTCATGCCGACCTTCATCTTGATGCGCGGGAAACCCATGTCAACGTATCCGGTCTGCTCCGCCACTAACTCGTCGACGGTGTAGTTGGTCCATCCGCCGCTGCCGTAGCAGGGCACGGATTCGTGGGCTTGCCCGAGAAGTTTGTATAGGGGGGCGCCGAGGGCTTTGCCTTTGAGATCCCAGAGTGCGATGTCGAGTCCAGAGATGGCTTGGAAGGCAAAGCCTTTACGTCCGTAGCCGCGAACACGCCAGAACATCTCGGTCCAGATGCGTTCGGTTTCGAAGGGGGTCTTGCCAATGAGGATGTCTTTGAGGTTGTCGTTGATTAGGGATCGGATGGCGGCGGGCGAGTTAAGGTAGCTGAAGCCTTGGGTGCCTTCGTCTGTGTGGATGTGGATGAAGACGGTGGTTCGGCCGCGGGTACCGGGTTTGAGCGGCGGGATGGTGGCGTCTTGGATCGCGTCGGCGTCAGGGTTGTAGATGAGGGTTGTCGTTACGTCGGTGATTTTCATGGGGTGGTGGGGTGGTTGGTTTGGTGTGGTGTTGGATTTTATATGGGGAGTTGACGTACTCAAACGGTCGCAATTTCGGGGTGGATCGATTGTTCTGCGTTGCATTAACATCCAAATGCAACGATCGAATCGATGCGAGGCTGCCGATTGAGGCACTTAGAAAACCAACATATTAGGGTCCGCGATCTGCTCCTTGCCAACAAACCTGAGCGATCCCGTGACTTCTGGCCGTGGTTAGGGCGCTTGGAGGGCGATCGTGCCTGTAAGAAATCGGCAAACAAATTCTTGCTAGGGTGCATGGTAGATTTCAGGAAAAACTCCGATCTGGTTTGGCGCGACACACGGACTTTCGCCGAATGTGATCTGAGCGATCCCGAAGACCTCTGGGCCGAGATCACGCGGACACCGGAAAGCGAATGGAAAACCCGCCGTCACAAATTGAGGTGTTCGTTGCATTATTACCAAAAACGTCACGACAAAGTATGGGATATGGCGCAGCGGATTTCCGAGCAATACGGAGGCGATGCACGCAACATCTGGGAAGGCGGCAGTACTGAACAAGCGCTTACGAAGTTGCTTCGCCTCGGCCTAGGTGCTTGGGTTTCGCGGATGACAGTCGGCGGATTGATAGATACTGGACAGATTTCGGGTCGAATGGATCTCAAGGCCGATACTCATGTCAGAAGAGTGCTCGGGAGAGTTTTCGAAGGTGCGAAATTCTCGGAGGAATCGGCGTTCCGATGTGCCGACGCAATGGTTCCCGGCGACTCATGGCAGTTGGACCACTCACTGTACATACTGGGTCAAAACGTGTGCACTGCTAATGAACCGAAGTGTCACTCGTGTTACCTGAATGTCGAATGTCGATATTTCCAGCGAAATTCACATCCGTGATTGTTCGACATGGAACAACCCGGAACGTTCACGGTGCGCGCCCCCTTTGTCCTTCGGACATTTCCACGGTGAACGGGGGAAACCCCGCACAGCGCCACAGTAACGGTCGCTATACCCTCCGATAGCGCCAAACTGCCACTGGTCCGACGATAAGGGTGAAGACTAGGGTCCAGAGGAGGGTGGGCCATGCGTTTTCCAAAATCGCTCCGCCTTGGGAGAGGGCGCGGCCTAGGTCTACGGCGTAGGTTACGGGGTTGACGCTGGTGAAGGGTTGGAGCCAGCCGGGCATGGTTTCGACGGGGACGAAGGCGGAGCTGAGG
>CAYRHG010000104.1:0-7949 GCA_964424025.1 uncultured Dehalococcoidales bacterium
GGGTTCGTGCGGTTCATCACCCACGCCATGTCTTCGGCTTTCAACTCACCCCAATCGCCATGGAATTGGACCCCTTGCCGGATCGTGATCGTCACAGAGCTCAGGTCATCAGCCAGGTCCCAAGACTCTGCCAGCATCGGAATGTCCCAGTCGGCGGCCCCCGGAGTGAAAAGACTCTCTCCGGCACCCCAATTTCGTGCGCCGCCGAGCGGTGCGTCAGGCAAGCTACCACCGTTTCCGGTGATGGCACCCAAAGCCGAACCGACGTCCGCGAAGATTACGTGGCCGGGTTGGCTCTTGGATTGAGGCAAGTCGATCAGTTCGACTGTCTCCTCCATCATCGCCTCCGGCGTCGCCGTCACTACGACTTCGACCTCTTTTTCCACTTCCACAACCTTCGCGACCTCTTTCTCGACCACCACTTCCTTCTCCACGACCACGGTCTCGACAACCCGTTCGCCAGGAACCTGTTCCTTGACGACCACGGTATGGACGACAGTCTCAGTGCCACCGCAAGCGATCGCGAACACCGCGACCGCGGCCATCGCCAACAGTAGCGCGGAAGCCACAGCCTTTCGTCTGGATATCAATGTCAGGGTTTTCATTGGTCACTCTCCAGTGAACTCAATTTCAAGAAATCCGCCGATCTTCACAAAGAGACGCGCCTACACAATCCGCAAGCGCGCGACGTCGATGCGTCAACGGTTGAGGCTAGGTTACACCTTGACCGCATCTTTGCGCGATGCGAAATTCGAATACGTGCAAGTTGTCAAAATCGACGTTCGAGTTATGAGATGCACCATCATTTCGCAATCGCATTAAGCCAATACGTACGCGGCTCTGGGCGCGAGAATTCGAACGAAGACGACGTTCTAATCGGCTCCCGACAGGATCTTCGAGAGAGACTTAAGGCTCGGAATTTAGAGCTGCCGCAACGTCGGATCAACCCGATCGCGGAACCAGTCGCCGAGGAAGTTGCCGGACATCACTACCATCGCGATGACCAAACCCGGGAACAACGAAGTCCACCAAGCCGCATCAATGTACTGACGCTCTTCGCTAATCATCCGTCCCCAAGATGGTTCAGGCGGTGGGATGCCTGCCCCTAGAAAACTGAGTGCCGCCTCCAGGAGGATGGCGTTCCCAGTGCCCAGCGTGGCAGTCACGATTACGATGTTGACGAGACCCGGCAGTATGTGCCGAATCATGATCCGCGAGTTCGAAGCGCCCGCCACTCGTGCGAGCGACACGTATTCACGAGTTTTCAACGACAGTGTCTCGGCCCTCACCAGTCGGACCGGACCGGGCCAGGAGATCAGCGCCAAGACTCCGATCAGCGTCCACAAACCTTGACCGAGCACGAGGATTACGACGAGGATGATCAGCAGCTGCGGTAGAATATTCCACGCATCTACGATTCGCATTACGATGTCGTCGACGATTCCGCCGAAATATCCCGCCACAAGACCAATCGTCGTGCCGACGATGACTCCTGTTCCGACCGCCGCGACGACAACTAGAAGGGTTATGCGCGCACCGGCAATGATCTTGCTTAAAACGTCGCGCCCCAGTGCGTCGGTACCGAGGAAATAAGAGATGGAAGCATTTTCATCTTCCATCCAAAATGGAGGGGTATGACGAACTCTAAGATCCGCTCTTTCGGGATTGTGCGGAAGTAGCCACGTCTCCGCAACCGCAGTGAAGAGCAAAAGCGCGATGATAAATGCCGGTATAACTGGGTAACGGCGGAGGAACTCAAAGGGCGACATCCGTCGCCTTTGGACGGTTACAGCAGCCACGACTTGACTGTCGGTCCCGCTATCTGTTGCCAAAGTGGTGATACAGGGTCTCCTAGTTGTACTTGATGCGCGGGTCCAACAGCGCGTAAACGATGTCCAACGACAAGATCATGATGACGAACGCTACGCCATAGATGATCGTCAACCCCGCCAGCAATGGATAATCTGTTGCCCACAGCGCATCGATAGCAAGACGGCCCAGCCCGGGCCACGCAAACACCGTCTCGATGATGATGGTGCCAGTCAACAAACCGAACAACACGAAGACAGACAGAGTCAATGGTGGGATGATCGCGTTCCTGAAGGCATGTTTCCAACGAACCGGTGCCTGTGCAACACCTTTGGCGCGCGCAAATTTGATGAACTCCGAATCTAGTATCTCTAACATCGCGGTACGAGTGATCCGGAGGTATGAAGCCGCCGGGAACCACGCCAGTGTGACCGCAGGCAATATGAAGTTCCTTATCGCGAGACCTTCCCCTTTCGTCCCGCTAGGTAACCAACCTAGGTTGACTGCGAACACGAAAATCATCACCAACCCGAGCCAGAATATCGGTACCGACTGCCCGAAAAGGGCGAAACCGCGTAAAAGGTAGTCTAAAAAATTCCCGCGATTTGTCGCCGAAAAGACTCCGAGAGGAACGCCGACCAACGTCCCCATCAACCACGCGACGATGCCGAGTTGAATCGTGTTCGGAGCCTTCTCTCTGATAATCTCCAAAACCCGACGTTGCGTCGTCACGCTGTCGCCAAAATCGCCAGTCAATATGTCTCCCAGCCAGAGCACGAACTGTATCGGCACCGGCTTGTCGAGATTTAACTTCTTCCCCCACTCTTCCCAAACGGCAGGATCTAACCCGACCGAATCTTCACCAATGAAGAAATATCTAGGATCACCTTTCAAACGCGACAGGGAAAACACGATCAGCATCGCGATCAAAAGTGCGATGATCCCGAGGGCCACCCTTCTGGCGACAAAATGTCCCATCGTTCAGTGAGCTTGTACGTCGATTGGAATTTCGACGTTCGCAACGGGGAGGCCAACTCGCTTCGGTGCGAGTTGGCCTCTTCCGCCATTCGAGCTTCGTACCCTACTTGATAATGATGTCCTCAAGTGGGTAGATCATGTTTACCTCCGCAGTGTGCATCGCGGATTTCTGGGGATTCCATTCGATGACGTCGCCGTTGTAGACCGTAAACACGGGGATCTCATAGGTTGCTGGATCCCAGTGCCAAAAAGCCTCGTGGTTGGCGAATTGGATCGACATGTCAATCCGCTTCTGTAGATCCTCTTCACCCAACTGAGCACCGTAGATCCGCTGGTAGAAGGGAATCCCGCCGCTCCACATGATGCCGCCGGCGAACCACGCTTGAGCTTCGCGGCCTTTCGCGAAGTCAATCGGCGTTCCGCCTTGTTCACCGTCGTGGACCAGATGCAGGAATGATCGGTCGACGAACGTCGGGTGCCAAGTAGTGAACGGACCGAGGTGGAATTCGACGTCTACGTTCAACGTGTCTTTCCACATCGAAGCGATCGCTTGATGAGCCTCGCTCGGCTCGTTGCCGGCCCACCATCCGATCGAGAAACCGTCTACGCCAGCTTCTGCCATTAGCGCCTGCGCGCCATCAGGGTCGTACGGCACACACCACGAATCGTCGTGATTCGGATCGTTGGTCGAAATCGCCCAGTTACACGCTGCTGAACCGAGACCTTCAAAGAGACCATCCACCAAGGCCTGCTTGTCGATCGCCATGGCCAACGCCAAGCGGACTTTGCGCGCGTTCTCCATCTCGGGACAGATGCCAGCCGGATCCGACGGAACCTCTTCTAGAAGAACATTCCAGTCGCAGTCCGAACCTGGGAGGTCGTAGAAGCTGACCCACGGGTATGCCTCCGGGTTCTTCTTCGCTTCGTCGTAACCCGGATTATCGAGCGGCTCGCCAGTCTTCGGGTTCGTCAGTTCCAAGAAGTTCGGGTTCATTCCGATGTGTAAGATCACCGTCTGGAGCAAACGTCTTACGCCGCCCGCGGCCTCAAGCCTAGCCGTGTTCGGTAGTTCCACGTGGGTTATCATCGCTTCGCCACTCTCGAACATCGCGATCCTGGAAGCCTCTTCCGGAACCTCGATTATCCGTGCCGATTTGATGTGTGCGGCCTGGTTGTAGTGTTCGGGTAGGGCGTCGAGTAGGATCTTGTCATTGTCGCGCCACTCTCGGATCTCGAACGGGCCGGTGCCGACAAAGATGTCGCGCATCCCTTCCTTACCGAATTCGTCGTATATCGTCTTACTGCTAATGCCGTAAGCGTCTCTCAGGTTCGAGAACAACCAAGCTGGAGCCCGGCTGTCCCACGCAATGATGTCTGTCTCAGCGGTATACCTGTCAATCGCGCGCGACTCCCCGTAGCAGCAGACCAAGTCACCCGAAACGTCGTGCAACGTTTCTTTGTTAATGTTCCCGTTTACAGTGTTGGTGCTCCAAGCCACGTCTTCGGATGTGACCTCGCCCCAGTTTTTGTGGAACTGGATTCCCGGTTGGATGTGCCACGTGAACTTCGATTTGTCAGGGGCAAGTTCCCAAGATGCAGCGACGGCCGGAATAGTTCTACCATCCGCCGAAAATTGAACAAGGGTGTCCCAGACGCTGTAGTAGTACTGTTCGTTCGAGCAGGTAGGCAGACACAGTTCTGGCGTACCCACAGGCAGGCCCACGGTCGCCAACGCAGCGACGAGAGTGCCCGATTGCTCCTTCGGCATCATCATCATCGCAGAGTCGTCAGGAGTCGCAGTCACAACGACTTGGACTTCTTTCTCGACCTCTTTGACGACTTCAACCTCGACCTCTTTGACGACTTCCTTCTCGACCTCTCTGACGACTTCCTTCTCGACCTCGACCGCTACTTCCTTCTCAACCTCGACAACCACTTCCTTCTCGACAACGACGGTCTGGACGACGGTTTCGCCAGCGACCTCAACTTCCTTCTCGACGACGACGGTCTGGACGACGGTTTCACCTTCGACGATGACTTCCTTCTCGACGACGACGGTCTGAACGACGGTTTCACCCGCGACCTCGACCTCCTTCTCGACGACGACGGTTTGGACTACCGTCTCGCCAGGCACTTGCTTCTCAACGACGACGGTCACGACTTCCGGCTCAGGAGCGGCACATGCGGACGCGAAGACCGCAACCGCTGCGACGCCCAAAAGCAACAAGGTCGATACCGCCTTGCCTTTTGATATGTCTGTCAGTAGTTTCATAAGCTACACTCCCGTGTGCTTCGTTTCTTGGTCATTGCCGGACCTACATCGTCCGACTGACGCGCGCCTTTCGCCAAAAGTCTCACCTCCCGACTACAGGGCGTGCAAGTAGCATACACCCATTCCACAGATTTGCGCGTCAACAATGCGAGTTTCGTAAAAAATCTCAAATCGATCTGCGAATTGCATTTCCCGCATTGGGGTGATGGTACGGATCCGATAAACGATCTCATCTTGCACCCGCATCACATCGATCAATTCGCCGTTGTTGACGAGGGGCCATCGATTGAACCCACAACGGATGCAAACGGGTAGCATTAGTGTCGTATTCAACAACGGATCCGAAAAGAGGCGTCATGCCCAAGATACGCTTCGGCGCATTCCTAGCCCCGCACCACCCCATCGGCGAGAACCCGCATCTCCAGTTCCAAAGCAATCTCGAATTCGTGGAAATGCTGGACCGGCTGGGCTACGACGAGTTCTGGTGCGGAGAGCATCATTCCACCGGATGGGAGATGATCGCCTCGCCCGAACTCTTCCTAGCCGCCGTCGCGGAACGAACCCACAGGATCATGCTTGGTACCGGTGTGGTATCTCTCCCTTACCACCACCCTTTTATGGTCGCCCAACGGATGGTGCAACTTGACTGGCAATCTCGCGGCCGCGTCATTTTCGGTTCCGGCCCCGGAGCGTTACCGTCCGACGCCCACGTTCTCGGCATTGATCCAATGGTCCAAAGAGATCGCCAAGACGAGGCGTTGGGCGTCATCCGCCAGCTCTTCCAAAGTGAGGAGCGCATCACCTACGAGTCTGACTGGTTCCAGCTTCGAGATGCAAAGCTCCAACTCCGACCTTTGCAAGAAGACATGGAGTTCGCGGTCGCGTCAATGGTTAGCCCCTCCGGTATGACATTAGCCGGCAAGCACCGTACGGGAGTACTGTCAATTGGGTCGACGACCCAAGCCGGGATGCGTTCGTTGCCGACCCAATGGTCATTCGCCGAAGAATCCGCCGCCAAACACGGCAACACGGTCGACCGCAAAAACTGGCGCATCGTGATCAGTTGGCACATCGCAGAGACTAGGGAAGAAGCTAGGCAACAAGCCAAACTCGGGCTTTTCCGTCACAACAACCTCTACACAGTAGGAACCTTGGCCGCGGGCCAAGGGACGATTTACGAGACACCCGATGAGGCGGTGGAGGATGTCGCGTTCTCCGAAGGTAGTACCGCGGTCATCGGAACGCCCGACGATCTCGTGGCGAAGATCCGAGAGTTGCTGGCACTCACAGGCGGTTTCGGATGCGTCATCGGCTTCGTTCACGACTGGGCTAACCGCGAAAACACTCTGCGAAGTTGGGACATGGTCGCCAGGTACGTCGTTCCCGAAGTCAACGAATTGCTAAAAGACTACCGAGAATCCTACCGATGGGTCAACGAAAGCCGCGAAACATGGACTCGTGCACAAGATGCCGTCCGTAGCAAGATCGACCAACACGAACGGGCCGCCGAAGTGATGCGCACACAAGGGTTCGCGGGCGAGAAACAAGGCGATCAGATCGCTCCCGAACCGATAGCACCACTCACCAGTAATCCCGATTCAGAATAGCTCACAGAGTCCGAGTACCAATCTCCCCAACGGCGGAAGTCCGCGATCAAACGCGGTTCGCAACGTTCGGGTGGACTAGTGCCTCGTGCGGGCAACTCCACCGAAGTTCACTGTTGAGCATCTACCGTCCAACTCCCGTCGCCATTGGGCAGGAAGTTAATCGACGCCTCCAAAACGTCTATGACCTCGTATTTGTCAGCGCACGCGCGCCCCATACCAATCGGGAATCCCGACATCGTTACCGAACCCTTTTCACGACAGATCTCGCCATCGGCCCCCACCGAGATGACTAGATCAGCGGGGCGACCCTCCAGTCCTGAGAAATGACACCCCTCGCCGGGTTGTATCGTCATCCCGTCTTCGCATTCACCCAAAACTGTTGGCTCTCCCTCCACAATCGGCGCCGCCGGAGGCGCGGCCGACGCACCAGTATCGGGCGTCGCGGTAGGTGGTGTCGGCGTATCAGGCTCCTCGTTGCCTCCTCCACAGGCCAACACCGATAGCGTCAGAACTACGATCGACAGTAACAGGATGTTTTTCTGAGTTGACAACATTTTCGTGTTCCACCGCCAACGTTTTCGAAGATTACCTAAACAATACACCGAATCTGACGACACTTCCGTTTCGTGGGCGCTATTCGAACGCACTGTCGACCAAAGTTCGAAAATATCCGTCGCGCATCCTAACTAACCGGGAAAAATCGCTAACGCACGGCGTCCGTGTACCAACCTCCCCAAAACCGCTTCCACCGCCGAAACGCCACGATGAACAATGGATTCGTCCAAACCAGAATCCGCCACAACGGCCACTTGTCGAACCGCCGACTTGAGGGAACGACTTTGGGTTCTCGTATTACGATCACTTCGCCGCCATTGCGTTTCGCGTACCGTTTAAGGTCCCAATAAAAGTCCACATCCTCACCTATCCACGCGGTTTCGTCGTACCCTCCCACTTGGTCGAAAACGTCTCCGCGACAAAACTGGGTGGCGCCTTGGACCATATCGGTCAAACGACCTAACACTCGCCACAGGCGCAAATAAACTCGGACAACACGCCGTCTCGGCCGGTAGTCCACATCTACACCGCCGCCGACACAAATCGGATCAGACATCAACTCAATAATCGTCGAGAGCGTCGTTTCGGGGATGATCACATCGGCGTCAACGAAAATTAGCACGTCTCCAGAAGCATTCGCCGCGCCGGTGTTTCTGGCTCTCGAAATCCCTTGCACCGGTTCATCGATAACTACTGCACCCGCGTAACGTGCCACCTCGGCAGTATCG
>CAYRHG010000105.1:0-7913 GCA_964424025.1 uncultured Dehalococcoidales bacterium
GTTCCGAGACAACCTCCGCCTCTACTCCAACGGCTGGTTCAACCAGGGCAACACCCCCGAAGCCTACGCCCGCGCCGCTTTCAAGACCGTCGCCGACGGACACACCGCCATCAAGATGGACCCATTCTTCGAGTTCGACGACGTCGCACCCCTCCAGCACGGACACAACATCTCGCCCGCCGGCCTCCGCGCAGGCGTCGAGATCACCCGCGCCGTACGCAACGCCGTCGGTCCCGACATCGAGATCCTCATCGACCTCCACGGACGCTACGACGTCGCGGCGGCGGTGAGAGTCGGCAAAGCCCTCGGAGAGTTCGACATCGGATGGCTCGAAGAGCCCGTCCCGCCCGAAAACCACGACGCACTCGCCATCGTCAAAGACCAAGTCCCCATGCCCATCTGCGTCGGCGAACGACTCGTCACACGCTGGGACTTCCGACCCATCCTCGACAAGCAACTCGCCAACTACATCATGCCCGACATCGTCCGCTGCGGCGGCATCTCCGAAATGCGCAAAATCGCCACCATGGCAGAGGCATACTACATCCCCGTCTCCCCCCACGACGCCACCGGACCCATCACAATGGCCGCCGGCGCCCAAGTCATGATGTCCACCCCCAACTTCTACCGCCTAGAAATCGCCTACTCCGAACTTCCCTACTACAACGCCGCCCTAACACCCCCTTTGGATGTAAGGAACGGCTTCTACCACATCCCCAAAACCCCCGGCCTAGGCCACGAACTAAACCCCGACTACATAGCCGCCGGCCCCAACAAATCGCTGATTGACTAACACCCTCCCCTTCGCGAAGCGCAAGGGGACGCGAAAGAGCGAAGCGACTTTCGCAGGGGATGCCCGGACCCAATCCGTTAACCCCACCACCGCGCCATGGTCGTTTCGCCGAAAGTCGCACCTGAAGGATGGTCAGGAACCAGTTCAAAACGAATATCGGACCAGATCTGTATGTATGATAGTCGACGGAAATAAGTGCGATCGACAAAAATCGTGATTGCATCATTGGATCAGAATCAACACAGATGATCAATTTACCTCTATTACATTCTTTCGATTTAACGGGTTATGGAATGTTCCCTGGTGTTGACCCCGACAAGCCAGCGTTGCGCATCCTGTTTCGACCGGGTTTGACTTTGGTGTTGGGCGCCAACGGTCTCGGCAAAACAACACTTGTTACGATGCTATACCGCATGCTTACTGGCCCACGCGATATTCCTGCTTTAATGCGTGGTGGTGATCTCGGGACCGCGAGTCTACGGGTCGCACCGATTAGAGGGAACAATCGCCGAGTGTTCGCCCAACGGGTCGCGGATCGCGCCAAAGACTCCGTTGGACACCTCGTTTTTGATCTCGGCGATTCCAAGGTGTCGATAGTCCGCAATTTGGCGGATCTGTCTTTGGTTTCATGCACGTTAAACTCGTCGAACCGAATCTTAGACGAAGACGCATATCAAAAGGCGATAATGAAGCTGGCTAATGTGTCCTCATTTGGTGATTGGATCGTACTACTGAGATATATCGTGTTCTATTTTGAGGATCGCCGTTCATTGGTTTGGGACCCGTCTGCGCAACGCCAATTGCTACGAATTCTATTTCTTCAACCAGATCGTGCAAAGATCTGGACCGATCGTGAGCGCGAAATCCTTGAAGCTGACACTCGTGTTCGTAACATGCGCGCGGTTGCCAGCGGTATGGAGTGGGATTTGGCGCGCGATGAATCTCTCGAAGCTAGCAAACCCAAAACCCAAGAACAAATCCGAGAATTCGGTGAACGTCTACAAAAGGAAGAACACCAATTGGATCAACTAAGTTCGCGGATGCCCGAGTTAGCGGCTCGCAGCGAACAGTCTCGATTGGATCATTTGACCTTGGAGCAACAACGAGATTCCAAGTTCAGGGAACTCGAAAAAGCACACCTTTCGGCCGTAGCAACAAACCTGCCCCACCAGTCGGATTCGGCGCGATACATTCTTGCACAACTCTTGACAGACTCGCGATGCCGAGTTTGTGGGACTAATGTGCCTGACGTTGTCGATTCGCTTGAGGCTCGCTTACGCAACAGCAAATGCGTGTTATGCGGTTCCAACATGGTCTCCGGCGGTGAACGTACGCCACACACGGAGAACTTAGACGCGATTTGGGGATACGAAGACGAACTGCGAAAAATCGACGTCGAACTTGAAGCCGCCAGAAACCAGTTGGCAGATGCTAGCAAAGAACGCAATCAGGCTGTTGATCAGATCCAAAAGTTAAAGGCTTCTATCGCGGTTAACAGAAATCAGATGGATGAGTTAGTAGCTCAATTGCCTCCCGAAGAATCTCAGATGCACGAACAAAGGCAGGAGCTAATATCTCTCCGGGCAACAGTTGAGGCGCGCCAAAATGAACTCAACGAAATGCGATCTCGTTTTAAACAGATTATCGACGACGCAACCTCCGCGGTGTTGGACCGAACTTCAGAGATTCACGAAACCTTTGGCGATTTTGCCGGCGAGTTTCTACTGGAGAATTGCCGCTTACTCTGGTCGCCACAACCGGCGCGCCTGGGACAGGCAGGAAGGCGATTTGACTTCCCTGCTTTTGAACTGAACCTTAGTGGCAGTAACTTTAGCGGACCGGTCCGTCGGCATGGCCCGGGGGACGTTTCCGAGAGCCAACGCGAATTCATCGATGTTGCATTTCGTATGGCTCTGGCGAACGTGGCGACGGAAAAAGGCGTTTCGAGCTTGGTACTTGATGCGCCGGAATCCTCTCTCGACACGATTTTCGTTCATAGAGCAGCGCGGGTTTTAGGCGTCTTTGGTCACACCAACAAAGGTAACCGCCTCGTGGTGACGTCTAATTTGATTTCAGGTGACCTCATACCCTCGTTATTGCAGCAATCGGCAGACGAGCATGATCGAGCTGAACGCGTTGTCGATCTTTTGTCGATCGCCGCACCCACCGCAGCGCTAAACCTTTACAGAACAGAATATGAACAAGCCAGGGATGAACTGCTTGAGAGAGCCAATGCATTACCCCGGGAATCCCAGTAACTCGGCCTGTAACAAAGTTGCACCGACAATCATCGAAATGTGCAGATGAATCCAAGGAATACGAATGGACTAACTTCAATTGACGACGATGCGTTACGCCGCATGGTTCGATTGCTGATGCTGATCGACGGATCTGAACGTGCTGGTATTGCACCGATTCGCTTGAGACTACTACATACGTACGCATATTTATCCAATGTTCTCGCGCCAGTTTGGCACCAACATGTCTTCGATGGGAGACTATTGAAACAGCAAGATGGGCCATTTTACCCGGCGCTACAAAATGATCTTGATCGGTTGATTGGCTTAGGATTGGTCACAATAGAGGGTGTCAGTCACAACGTCTTGGCGGACGGTCGATACCGGTTGGACGGGACTTTCAAAATCAACCACGAATTGGCGGGCACCGCGCTTGAAGTCTTGGTCGAACATCCTGAAGAACTCACAATTCGTTCTTTCTTGCTTGAACTCGCTTACGCCTTGTCCGCCTTGACCACCGCTGAATTTGAATTGTTGCCAACCGAGGACCCGACGTACTCCGATCCAATCGTTACGTTTGAGAACGTCCTGGATTTCGCCGAATGGCGGAATCTGAATTATTCCGCAAATGCTACCAGGTATTTCGAGTCGGTTTCTGAGTCGATTTCGCCCGGCGAACTGCTTCATATGTATGTTCGCCACTTACGCGGCAGGATCGGAGGATTGCGTCGGCATGAGTAGCGTTTCCCTCGGCACCTGGGAAGGTGACGATTTCCGTAGCACCGCGTGGCGCACGGCGGGCATAGGAGTTAACGCCGATCTGCCTGACGAGTCCAGGTTTCCCTCGGAGGTGGTGAAACTTTTGAATAAACGCTCGATGGAACTGGAACGGCGAGGAGAGCAAGAAGACGACGATTTAGCGATATTTCTGTTGGCTCCGGAACCTCCAGAAACGCACGCTAACGCTTCGTGGGAACCGATGTTGGATAACGGACGGAGTAAACTCATCGGACGACTGTGGTTTACGCCGGCAGCCGTTATCTCCGCACATTGGATACCTCTACCAGACGGATCCGACGAGGTACGATTCCGCTACGTCACTGACGAATTAAAGTTGCCTACGCGGCCGGCGTTGATCTATGAAGCCCGCACAACGCCGCCGACACTGCGGTGGTATCCCTGCGGACTCGGCCAACAAGACAATGTTGAACCAGTAGCGCTGTCTGGTCCAGTCGATCCTGAAGATGTTTTCGAAACCATAAATAGAATCTACCACCAATGTTTGAAAACTCCCGGAAGCATGATTTCCAGCGGCAACTTATGGTTCGACGCTCGGAAACATAGAGCGAGCAACCGAGCTGAAAAAACCGTTCAAGAACAACTGAAAGCAGGTTTGGCGGCTCGATTCGGGTATTGCGATATCCGGCATGAACAAACCCAGCCAGGGGGACGGACTGATCTCGAAATCGAAGAACGCAACCTAAACGATCAAGGCACGATCGAGCGTCACGCGGTTATTGAGTTGAAGGTATTGCGTAGCTACGGTCAAAAAGGAAAATCCGTATCTCAAAACCAAATTGATAGGTTGATTGAAATCGGCGTTGATCAGGCTGCTGTATACCGCAATGAGAAATCATTCAACTGGTCTGCTTTGTGTTGTTTCGACATGAGGCGCGACAATGATGGAGATCACGCTTGTTTTGAACACGTCGATGCACATGCCCGAGAATTGCAAGTCGAGTTAAGACGTTGGTTCTTGTTCGCGAGCGCGATGGCATATCGCCGACACGCCGTGGCGCTAGGTCTCATTTAGTAGCACTACTAGCCGTTCCGATAAAGATTTTTCGCCGCCTTGTTGTGCTGACGTCCGCATCGATCGAAATGGCTCCATTGTCATCAACTCCCATCCCCGGATCCCGAGCAATTCCCTCAGAATTTCCGCAACGGGCACGTGGATCCCAGCGTATCGACTATCTCCGACGACGATCCACGCTGTTCCGCCACGCACCAAAACGTTTTTTAGATGGTCAAACACCAAAAGAAGATCACTGAAATATCCACCCAACATGGCGGGAATTCTTCGATCCCATAACTCGCGGGATCGAGAATTCAACTGTGCCAAGATTGTGTCGAGAGTGTCAGACCCGCCCGGCGGTTCCCTAAAATCTCTCGATACTTGCACGTGTGAGGATAAGGTCGATTTCCGCAGCACCCTGTTAGCGCTCCACCCGTCCAAGTACCCCAACACCCATAATTCGACGTTGTACACGTCCGTATAGTCGAAGGAATTCGCATAGGGTGGCGAAAACACGGCTAATTCACAAGGTTCGATTTCATCAAGGTTTACCCGACTATCGCCTCGTCTTATCTCGTAGGATTTGACAGCCCGGTTCGCGAATTCGCCAACGTCTTCGATCGCCCGTTGGGTGGTCTCGACGAATAAATCTGTTACGATTTCCGGTCTCGAAACTCGAGATTTCCAATTTCGACGGTATCGTCTCCCCTTACCACTAACTCTGACATTGCTGACACTGATGAGAATTCCCCCTAGGAGAACTCGAAAAAGGCGACGAGATTCAGGTTCTAGATTTTCGATCGCATTGCGCAACGCGGCAATCCTTTCCGCGACTTCAAGATCGAAAATCCAGCGACCTTGATGACCCGGTTCAACGAACGTCCGCGGCACTGAATCCAATGCACTCGTCCGCCCGTCAATCAGGATTTGCTCGCTGTCGGCCACAACTTTTCGAAGCTTACAAGTGAGGTTATCGACAGAAGGATGCTGAGATAATTTGGCTTCAATCAGATCAGCAAGATACGGATTGACTTCGCATATCACTGGGTGAACACCTAGGAACTGACAAGCGATGCCGGTTGTTCCAGAACCGCCAAATGGATCGATACCGCGGCGAACTTTGATCGGGCTCTCACGCACAGCACGGGCGACCAACTCGGGTGCAAACGCCTCTTTAAAGTTGTGCCAATTTTGAAATGGCAACTCCTTCGCACCATGATTTGTGCCCAAGGAATCAATCGCGCGATTCTTGGTCCAGCCTTCGAAGGTGGGTTGGCGGCTATGTCTTATCTCGACAGTCACGCGCTGCGATTTTAGATGTTTCCCTGCGCACGCGTTGGACAGACAAACGCGGTTAAACGCAAAATTCGTTTGCGGAACGAACCGGCGCAGTCGACAGTTCAACCCTCCAAAAACGCCGCAAACCTCTCCCCCAACCTCCCCTCATCCGGCCGCTCCACCCGCCGCGTCGGCACCACGATCCGCTGACCCTCCAAGCCCTGCAACCCGTGCCGAAGCATCGGACCATCGATCTCATACAAGATGTCCGGCCGCACATGGATCACGTAGTCCGGATGCACCCCCAGCAGCAACCGATCAAACGCCGCATGGTGCAACCGACACAACGACATCCCATTACTCACCACCGGCTCTCCGTGCAACGCGCTGTCCGGCGTGATGTGCGCCGCATCCAACAACTCCCCATGCCGCAGCTGACAAAACGCGCACTGATGCCGATACGCCCGCAAAACCCGTTCCCTAAACGCCCCCTGATGTATCCGACGCCGCACCTCGACCGCCACATACTCCTTCTTCAACTCTCCGAACGGCTCCCCTTCGTCCTGCAGGCCAAACGCCGGGTCAACAAACGCCGCATCCTCGCATGACACCGAAAATTCGCGAGCACCGACCCAGTCGTGAACGATTTTGACGGGCCAAATCGCCAAATACCGTTTTTGAATCAATCCGTGGAAGTAAACCAACGGCAGGTCCAAACGCATGATTTCCCTTAAACCCTCGTTGGCTGGGTGATTCGGGCCGTTTCGACGATACTCGTACCGCAGTAACCGATCGGGACCAAATCGATCATCGTAAGGTCCATCCGGCGCCGTCGTAATAGAAAGCGGTAAGTCGGTGGCGGCTGGTTTCCAGATTCCTTGAGGCCCAACCAGCGTCACCCGCACATCCCGATATCGAAACCCTTCCGACAACACATCCCGGGTAACCACCCCATTTTCATCAACCTGCGACCCAAGCCAAGCAAACGCCTCCGACCTCACACTCCGCTCATGCTCCAAGTCATAATCCAAAACCATCCGAGAAATTATACGCCGCAAATCCCAAACTAATGCATAAAACAACTACCGCCAAATCCCCCAGAATCCCCCAACAAAATCCCAATAATCCCAATTCAGACAATCACCAACCCTAGCCCCTCACAGCCGCCGTCGGCAATCCCCGCACCTCATCCCCCATCTTCCCCTCAACAACCGCAAGATCGAACTGCGACTGAAGATTCAACCAGAACTGCGGTTCGACGCCGAACCAGTGCCCGAACCGCAAAGCCGAATCCCCCGTCACCGAACGATTGCCCGCAATGATCTGGCTCACCCGATTGGGAGGGACATCGATCTGACGCGCAAACTCCGTCGGCGTCACCCCGAACTCGGCAAGCTCATCCTTCAGAATCTCTCCCGGATGCACCGCTCTTCTGAACATCGCACGATCTCCTACGTTTAGTGATAGTCCACATCACGGCGATATACAACAAATGTAAATCATCGCCGGATTCTCACACTCATCATCACTCCCCGACCCCTCACAGCCCATCATTCCAATCAGCGTAAACCGCGGTTCAGATTCCACCCCATCCCACGCCAACACCCCTGTCAACCAACGCCGAAATCCCACGAATCCCAACCCCAATCCCAAAAATCCCAACTCGGCCAACTTTTTAAACTTCGTCAAAGAAAAATCTTGCCGCGAAATTGCCGCTACAGCGGCAAGTTTGTTCTAAACGCCCCTCCCAGCCACAACCCCCAATCCCACGACAACCACCATCCCAACACCACCCACGCCGATACACGAT
>CAYRHG010000106.1:0-12400 GCA_964424025.1 uncultured Dehalococcoidales bacterium
TACGGCGCTGGAGTTAGCGAAGTCAGGTACGGTGCGGCTCTCAAAGGAGTCGATCGGGATAGCTACGTGATTTCGACCAAGGTAGGACGCGTGTTGGAGCCGGTCGAGGGAGGGATGACGGCGGAAGAATCGCCCGACAACTTCGCCGAGCATTTTAGTGTCGATACTTGGACGCGCGACAACGTCTTGCGGTCGCTGGAAGAGAGTCTCGAGCGGTTGCAAACGGACCACATCGAGATCTTGCTAGTCCACGATCCCGACAGGGCGGCACACGGGGAACGCGAAGCGATCGAAGAAGGTTTTCCGACGCTGATCGAACTACGCGAGCAAGGCGTCGTCAAAGCGATAGGTTGCGGGATGAACGAATGGGAGATGCCGACGGGGTTTATCCATCAGTTCGACATTGACGCGGTGTTGCTGGCCGGGCGGTACACGTTGTTGGACCATGTGGCTTATCCGGAATTCCTGCCTTTGTGTTTGGAGCGGGATGTGAAGATCATCATCGGTGGCCCGTACAACAGCGGAATACTGGCGCGTGATCTAGACGGGACGGTGACATTCGACTACGAGATTGCACCGGAACACCTAGTCGATAAGGCGCGAAAGTTAGACGCGGTGTGCAGGCGTCATGGCGTGGATTTGAAGGCGGCGGCGTTGCAATTCGTGCTGGCACATCCGGCCGTTGCGACGGTGATTCCCGGAGCGCAATCGGTGGCGGAAGTGGAGCAGAACTTCGAACTGATCGGAACCGAGATACCTGGAGACGTGTGGTCAGAGATGAAGGCAGAGGGGTTGATACCGGACGATGCACCGACGCCTTGATCGAGGCGTGAGCATCAGCTGGCGATTCGCCCAATGGGCTGTCAACGGCCGGACAGTGATCAGTGGTGCTCCGGTTCGACGTGGGTTTGGACGGGTGATCTGCCGACGGCGAAGTCGAAGTCGCAGCCGTGTTGGGCTTGCATGACGTGGCGGTTGTACATGTGGATGTAGCCGCGTTCGGGTTCGATGTGCGTTACTGCTTCGGGCGCGTACAGATCTTCGCGCCGACGCACCAGTTCGGCGTCGTCGACTAATAGGTCTAATCGGCCGTTGTTTGCGTCAAGGGTGATCATGTCTCCGTCTTGAACGAGGGCTAATGGGCCACCAATGGCAGATTCGGGGGACACGTGTAGGACTACGGTACCGAAAGCGGTGCCGCTCATGCGCGCATCTGATATACGGACCATGTCGCGGACGCCTTGGGCGAGGATTTTGCGTGGTAGGGGCATGAAACCGGCTTCAGGCATACCGGGTCCGCCAATGGGACCGGCGGATTGCATGACCAAGATGTCGTCTTCGGCGACGTCGAGGTCGGGATCGTCAATGCGTTTGCTGAGGTCTGCTGGGTTTGAGAAGACGACGGCACGGCCGGTGTGCTGCATCAGTTTGGGCGATGCGGCGGAGCGTTTGATGACGGCGCCGTCGGGTGCGAGCGAACCTCTGAGGATCGATATGCCGCCATCGGCGTAAAGTGGTCGTTCGGTGTCCAAAATGACGTCGTCGTCATGGCAATCGACATCTGCGACGTTCTCGGCGAGGGTTTTGCCGTTGACGTTTACGCAGTCGGGGTTAAGTCGCGGGAGGATCTTTTTGAAGAAAGCAGGAGCGCCGCCAGCGTAGAAGAAATCCTCCATCAGGTATTTCCCGGATGGTTTTAGGTTGGCGATGACGGGCACTTTGGCGGAGAGTTCTTCCCACTTGGAGAGTGGGAACGCAATCCCGGCTCGGCCGGCGATAGCGGTGAGGTGGATGATGGCGTTGGTTGAGCCGCCGAGGGCCAACAGGGACAGGGCAGCGTTTTCGAACGCGGCTTCGGTGAGGATTTGTGACGGTCTGGTGTTGCGTGCGACGAGATCGACGGCGGTCGTACCGGCGCGTTCGGCGAAGACGCGACGGCGGGAGTCGGCTCCGGGTATGGCTGCGCCACCTGGTGGTGTCATACCAAGCGCTTCGCAGATGACGGACATTGTGCTGGCGGTTCCCATGACCATGCAATGACCGGGCGAACGGTAAATGGCCTCTTCCATGGAGTCGTATTCAGCTTGGGTGATGTTGCCGGCACGAAGCTCGGACCAGTATCGCCGGCAGTCGGTGCAGGAACCGAGCTCTTCGCCTCTCCAGTTCCCTTTTAGTTGCGGTCCGCCGGTGACGATGATTGCGGGTAGGTCGGCAGAGGCGGCGCCCATGAGCATGGCTGGAGTGGTCTTGTCGCAGTTGGACAGGAGCACTACGCCGTCGATCGGCAAACCGCGGATCATCTCTTCGACGTCCATCGCCATGAGGTTGCGATAGAGCATGGAAGTAGGTGCGAGGAAGAATTCGCCGAGTGAGATGGTGGGGAACTCGAGAGGGAACCCACCGGCGGCAATGACACCCCGTTTTACGTGTTCTGCGATGATCCTCAGGTGGGCGTTGCAGTGTGTGGCTTCGCTCCAGGAGTTGGCGATACCGATGACGGGTTTGCCGGCGAATGAATCTTCGTCCCAACCTTGGTTCTTCAGACCGGAGCGGTGCAGAAATCCCTCGAGATCGCGTGGCCCGAACCATGCTTCGCTGCGTAGCACTTTGCCGTTGGAGCTGGTCATCGATGTCACCTACCTTTGCGCAGCGAAATTGTACAGGGCAGGCGTTCGATTAATATTGAGCGAGTGAGCGCCAAACTATACATATTTCTGGGCGCGATTGTTGGCGCCTGTGTGGCGATCGGCTTTGCCGCAGTATTGTGGTTTCAGTTCGAAGCAGCCGGTACGGAGGTAGTTGTAATTGTGTCGCTGCCGATCTGCGCGGCGATAGGCGCCGTGATCGGGTGGGCTTGGTGGCGAGTTCTAGGTCGCTAGCGGTATTCGCCGGTCAGTTCAGCGACCGCGAGTCAGGCGCTTAAGCCACGCGGTAATCAGGTCGATGAAGGATTCGCGGCGAGCATTTGAGGATCTGCGAGATTTTCTGCGTCCACCCTTCTTGCTATCTTCCACACACTCTACGCACGTGCAGTAAGCCGGATGCTCATCGCGCGCATATTGCCAGCGGTCCATGATCGAATGAATCCTTCTGGTTACCAGTCTATTTGACGTTTGAGTTCTTCAAGTCGCGCCTTTTCTTCGTCTGTGGCGTTCTCGAAGAATCCCTCGAGCCCTGCATATTCTCCGGTGTAGATGGGTTCGCGACGTTCGAGGAACGACGTGCGGCCTTTTTGGGCGTCTTGGGAAGTGTTCAGAAGCAAGAAGTTCATCATCGCCTGCACGTTCCACGCCTGTTCGACGGGCAGATCCGAGAAACGGTGGACGAACTCTTTCATCTTGATCGCGGCTAACGGCGGTTTTTCGGCGATCTGATGGGCGATTTCCAATGCTCTGGGCATCAATCGTTCGGCAGGAACGGCCTCGTTCACGAGACCGATTCTCACTGCCTCTCGAGCGTCGACTGTGTCGTCGGCCAGGAGCATCTTCATGGCATCGACGTATCGCAATTGCTTGAGGAGCATTGTGGCGCCGGGACCTGCTCCCACCCATCCGCGTGAGATCAGGCCGAAACGGAAATTCGCGTTACCTTCGGACGCGATGCGAATGTCGGTGGAGGCGAGAAGCAAGTAAAGTCCTGCGCCTACTGTCCATCCGTTCACGGCGGCTACCACAGGTTTGTAGATGCGCGGGAAATGGTCAGCCATGCCGCCGTCGATGCCGATCTGAAAACCGTTCGTGTAGCCGGCAGGAGGACGGAAGATGCGTTCGAGCGCTAGGAAATCGTGCTCTGTTTCGGTCACGTCATCGCGGACGGATAGGTCGTGACCGCCGCAAAAATGACGATCGCCTTGGCCTGTGATAATTATCGAACGGATGTTGCGATCGTTCCACGCTTTGGCCCAGGCTTCGCCAAGCTCAACAGCGTGGGTTTTGTCCAGTGTATTGGCCCGCCGCGCGTTCGAAATCGTAATGACTGCGATGTGACTTTCGGTTTCGTAGTGGATGGTCATCTTGGTTCAGGTCTTCGTTAGAGTTCACGTTCTGATAAAGGATTTCGAAAAACTGACATCTGTACTTGCCAAAAAATAGAACATATGTATAATGATGCTTCGTGTCAGGGTTTGAAGTCTAGGGGTAACTATAAACAAGGGAACTAACTGAATGCTAGCCAAGACGATTACATGTGCCGTGAGTGGAGTTGACGGCCAGTTGGTAGAGGTAGAAGTCGATATATCGCCTGGAGTGCCGAGGTTCAACATCGTTGGTCTGCCGGATTCCTCGGTCCAGGAATCGCGCGAGCGGGTCCGCGCCGCGATCCGCAATTCGGGTAACGAATTTCCGTTGCGACGAATTACAGTGTCACTGGCACCAGCGGACATCAAGAAGAGCGGACCTTCCTACGATCTGCCGATCGCGATTGGGATATTGGTTTGCAGCGGTCAGGTGCCGGACGCGGTGAGCAGATCGCTGTTCCTCGGAGAACTTTCGCTGGACGGAAAGTTGAGGTCGACACATGGTATGTTGCCCATGTTGCGTGCTGGCAAGGACCGTGGTTACGACACCGCGTTCGTACCGCGAATCAATGCCAAAGAGGCTTCGTTGGTGCCGGGGATCGAGATTCGTCCGGCCGAGACACTGAAGCAACTGGTGGACCATCTGCGCGACGGCACAGATATGCCGATCATCCAAGGCGATGGATTACCAGACGTCGCGAGTGCATCACCCGTGCGCACGGGTTACGACTTCCGTGACGTGAGAGGGCAGGAACAGGCGAAGCGCGCCTTGGAAATATCTGCTGCAGGCCACCACAACATCGTGTTGATGGGCGCGCCAGGTTGCGGCAAGACGTTGCTGGCGCGCTGTCTGCCGTCCATCATGCCTCCGATGACACCGGAAGAGGCTCTTGAAGTTACGACGATTTACTCCGTGACTGGCTTGTTGCCTTCTGGGAGCCCTTTGATCGCACACCGTCCGTTCCGGGCGCCCCACTATACGATTTCGAACGCGGGCCTCATTGGCGGTGGCACTATTCCCAGACCGGGCGAGGTCACGCTGAGTCACCGCGGCGTGCTGTTTTTGGACGAGTTGCCTGAATTCGGCAATGCGACTTTAGAGACTCTGCGGCAGCCGTTGGAGGATCGTTCGGTCACGATCAGCCGGGCTCGAGCGAGCACGACATATCCAGCTAGTTTCATGCTGGTAGGGGCGATGAACCCATGTCCTTGCGGTTACCACGGAGATTCGCAGCAACCGTGCACATGCGGCGAACCCGCAGTGGCGCGCTATCAGCGGAGGATTTCGGGACCGTTGATCGATCGAATAGACATGTTTGTGGATGTTCCGCGGGTGGACTACGACAAGTTGATCAAGCCTCCCGCCGAGGAAGGTTCATCAGCAGCACGAGAACGGATTCTCATTGCAGTCGCGCTGCAACACGAGCGATTCAATGGTTCGAATGTGAAGTCGAACGCGCTGATGGGGCCGGTCGAGGTCTGGGATTCCTGCAAGATGTCGGACGATGCGAAATCGTTGCTTCAGAGCGCGATGAAGCACCTGCGGTTGTCCGCGAGGTCTTGCCATCGGGTGTTGAAGGTAGCCCGAACGATCGCCGACTTGGAACAGACCGCTTTGATCGAAAACCATCACCTCGCGGAAGCGTTGCAGTATCGCCACAAATCAGCGGTGTGAACGAGGGTCGACATAGCGATGCGGATGGCGCATCTCGGATGTCAATCGAAGGGTTGAATTCCGCGCTTGAAGAACGCGGAGTCGTATGGCAAGGGGTCGGTTTCGCGCTCGTCGGAGCGGTTTCGCTCCCTTTGCTGTGGGTATACTCTGAAGCAGACCACTGGAGTATAGGAATCTATCGGCTCGCCGTAACTCAAATTAACTGGTCATTCGTCATCGCGTTAGCCCTCGTCATTGAAGGCATCAGGAAAATGTTTGAGACAAGAACCGAAATCCGCAGGGCGGCCAGACAAAAGGCAATCGCCAAAGCCGTTGAAAAAGGGGAACGACGAGCTGCGAAACGTATGAAGTCGTTGCTACACAAACACGGATACGAATTGCCCCCGGAGTTGGAGCAGGAACTGTTCGAGCAATCTGATAACCTCAAAACGTAGTGCTTCACCAGTGGTTTCCAAGTGCCACCACAGGTTTGACGTCGATTGAGATTGTCAATACGCCGAGATTCGTTGCCACGGCCAGTAGAGCATCCAGACCTTGCCGACAATGTCTTCGGTTGGTACGTATCCCCAGTTGCGGGAATCGTTTGATTGACTCCGGTTGTCACCCAAAACAAAGTAGTTGTCTGGCGGAACCACGATAGGGTAGTCGAGGTGAGATTTCGGATCGGTAAAATCGTCTGAGTAGTTGGTTGCGATTTCGTTGACCTCGACGCCGCCGTTTACTACGTCGACTTTGTCACCCGGTAGCCCGACGACCCTTTTTACTATCTTTTCGGTGCCGGATTGCTGCGGTTCGAACACGATTATGTCGCCGCGTTCGGGCCCTTCGAAAAGAAAATCCGGTTGGCCGTAGAGTGAAATACCCCAGAATCGAATCGCCCCGAAACGGTTGACGAGGACGCGGTGGTCCTCTTCGAACGCGGGTTCCATGCTAGGGCCGTTTACAGTGTAGGTAATGGCTACATTGCGCACAAAGACGACCACGAGAGCTGTGATCACCACCATCTCGGCGATGTCCCTTGCCTGTTTCCATAGCTGGGTCGTCATAACGTAAGCAATTGTATTGCGGAGACCTTTTCGACCGCCCGCAGCGCATTTGGATGCAATCCGACGAACATCTAATTCTTGCTATGGCGCGCGGCGGAGATGTCGATGCGTTCAATCGATTGGTCGCGATCCATCAGGACGCGGTTTACGGATTCAGCATGAGTCTGACGCGCCAGCATTCTTTGGCGGATGACGTGACGCAGGAGACATTCATCTCGGCATTTCGCAGCATCTCGAAGATGAGAGGCGATAATGTTCGGGGGTGGTTGCTACGGATCGCGAGGAACAAGGCGTACGACTACTTCAGGCGTCAAAACCGACGGCGAGAATCTTCAGTCGACGCGGAAGATGCTGTCTTCGCGGAGAGACTGACCAGCGAAAATCCCTCGCCAGCGGACGTTGCGATGAATTCTGAGTTGCGGGATGCGATCGAGCATTGTGTCGGCGCGCTAAGTCATGAACACCGCGAAGTGATTGTGCTGATCGATGTTCAAGGATCGAGTTATGACGACGCGTCCGAGGTGTGTGGCGTAAATGTGGGGACGATCAAGTCGCGACTCAACCGGGCTAGGCGACGAGTGCGCGATTGCTTGCGCGGCTTTCCCGGCTTGCTGCCTGTAGGAATGGCGGGGCAGGCCTCATGACGCCTGTACACATGGAACAATATGACGTTTTGAAACGTCGTTTAGGCATGGTGGTTTCGTGCAAATATCGTGACACCGGTGAGTCGCGTTCGACTAGTCAGAGGATACAGACGCGTTGATCGAGCGGTTGAAAAGGCTGTTTGGGCGGTCGGATCCCAGCGAGGATCTGATAGCCGCTTATGTCGATTCGACCGGCGAGGCCGAACCGGATCGTATCGAAGAGGTGTTACGAGCATCGGGTGTTGACGTGGACGATGCGCGATCGGTCCGCGAGACGTCGCAGTTGCTTCGCTCGCTCGACACGGTTGAGGCTCCGAAGTCGTACGCGCTAACTCCCGAAGCGCTTGCCGCACGGGGATATTCGGATCGGGAAATCGAGGAAATTCTAGACCCGCGTTCGCGTCGAGGTGGATTTAGATTGCGGAACGCCGCCGTCTATGTTCCCTTGGCGATTGCCGCGGTAGCTTTGACAGGTGTTGCGCTGATTACGATCGGCGACTTAACGGACTACGTCACGGATCGCTTCGACGGCGCGTCAGAATCGGCGACCGAGATGTTCGATTCGACGAATGTGGCGGATGATGTAGTCGTGCAAACGGTAGTGGTCGAAAAGGAGGTCGTTGTAGAGGCTGAAAGCATGGCCATGGAAGCACCGGCGGCAGTCGCAGCGCCGATAGAACCTGGGGAACTGGACGAGCCAGATCAGCTGGAGCGTGTGCAGGAAATCGCCGGTGAAACAGTCATACAAACCGTATTGGTCGAAAAAGAGGTCGTCGTGACCGTGGTCGTGGAGAAAGAAGTTCGGGTGGCGGGTGAGACAGTGGTGCAAACGGTCGTGGTCGACCGCGAGGTCACTGTGGAAACCGAAGTGCTGGTCACCGTCCTCGTTGAGAAGGTGATCGAAGTGGAAATGGTGGTTGAAAAAGAGGTTGTGAAGGAAGTTGAAGTTGAACGGGTCGTTGAGGTTGAGAAAGAGGTGATGGTAGAAGCCATGCCGGTGCCAACCGCGACGCCGGCGATGATGGCGAAAGCGGCGGCGGCTGAAGTGCCCGAAACAACCGAAGAGTCGGCGGATCCTCCGAAGGAATCCCCGTGTGCGATCATTCCGACGCCCGCGGCGAAGGCTTCAGCATCTCCTGAAGCCGCGGCGACTCCCAAGCCAACGCCAACGATGTTGCCCATACCGACATGCACGCCGACACCCACGCCGACCGCAACAGCGACGCCGACTCCTACACCATCGCCAACCCCGTGATTTGTCACAATCTTCGGAAATCCGTGGAACAACTGCGAGGGGACACTCGTCTATTTCTATAGGTGCCATTCAAAATGGCTATGAACAACATGCAATCAACAGACGAAGGATAGACAAATGATCAAGAAGAAATACGTTGGGATCGCAGTGGTAGCCGTGTTAGCGGTCGTCGGATCGATGGTCTCGGTGCTCACGTTGAGCGCGCAGGATCCTCCGACGGCCACGCCCCAGCCGCTCAGCTCGGCAATCGCCACGGCTAACGCCGAACAGGAAGCCGAAGTGACTTACTGCGACTACCGCAGCGACGGCATCTCGGTGCAAGGGGTTGGAGTTATAACCATCCCGGCGAACATCGGCGTTGTCGAACTGGGCGTCGACGTCACGGCCGATCCGCTTATCGACGCACGAAGCACGGCGGCGCATGCGATGCAGAACGTCATCGACGCGGTCAAAGAACAGGGTGTGACTGATGACCAGATCACGACGACTCGGCTGAGCATCAGGCCGGAGCGAACGTGGATAGAAGAAGAGTTCACGCTGGAAGACGGTAGCACTGGCCGGCGGAGCCGTGATGTCATCATCGGATATCGAGTATCCAATCGCGTAAAGGTTCAGATCGATGTTGCCGATACAGCCGAAGATGAGGATACAGACATCCTCAGCGCAGTTATCGATGCCGCGGCGACGGCAGGAGGCGATCACGTAAGGATCGATTCGATCTATTTCACAGCCGATCAGACTGCCGAATCCCTTGATGAGGCTCGGAAGTTGGCGGTTCAAGACACGCTTCACCGGGCGAACCTATACGCAGAGTCGTTCGGCGTGGAAGTTGGTATCTTGCTGAGCGCGACCGAGGGGTTCACATCCACACCGGTTTACGGAGACGCAGCGGTTGTGAGGCTCGAATCGGCTTCATTCGACGGACCGAGCACACCGATCAGCGCGGGCGATGTCGAGATCAGGGCGAGTATCAATGCCAAGTTCGCGATCGTTCAACCGGGTTGCATAGATAAAGCGGCAGTGGCAAAGAGCAAAGTATCCGAATAAATCCGAGCGTTGCTTGGGCGTTGATAGAATCCGAAATCGCACGCTCCACAGCGAGGGCTGTGGAGCGTGCTTTAGTTAGCGCAATGGTGTTGAGCGACAAGAGTATCCGGGAAGAGATCGGGTCTGGCGGCATCGGTATCGATCCGTTCGATCCCAGCGACGTGCAACCTGCTTCGGTGGACTTGCATTTGGATGACAAAGTTCTGGTATTCCGAAACTCCACGGCGCCATATGTCGATCTTAAGGAAGCGGTGCCTGAGTTGAACGAGATGGTTGTCATCTCTGAAGCTCAACCGTTCATCCTCCATCCGGGTGAGTTCGTATTGGGTAGCACCCTAGAACGCGTCACATTGAGCGACTCGTTAGTTGCGCGCCTTGAAGGCAAGAGTTCGCTAGGCCGCATTGGTCTGCTGATCCATTCGACCGCGGGATTTGTGGATCCGGGGTGGGATGGTCACCTTACGCTGGAGTTGTCGAATGTTTCGCGGTTGCCGTTGACGCTGTACAAGGGAATGCCGATAGGGCAGATCTCTTTCCAATACCTATCGACGCCGGCGGAAAATCCCTACGGATCGAAAGAGTTGCGAAGTCGATATCAGGGGCAGACGGAGCCTACGGCGTCAAGGATGCACGTGGGGTTCGACGAGACGTTGCGGAGTTAAACAGGCCCCGTCCTAGCCATAGATTCCGGCTTTCGCCGGAATGACGTATGTCACGACCAATGAAAGTCGGTCTCGAACTCGGCTTTGCCTTGGATTTTGTCTTGTCGGACGCGATATAGCTGACCGCCGCGGTTGGCGATGGAGTGGTATGCGGGCGGATCGGCGTCGGTGATTGGGTCATCGCTGCCGAACGTTGCGGTTGTGACGTAGATGTCGGTGAAGTCGTCGCCGCCGAAGTTGACGGCTGATGTCTGGACAGCCGGGAACTTGATGCGGCTCATCTCGGCGCCATCAGGATCGAACTGGATTAGCTGAGCGCCACCCCAACAGGCCGACCAGATGTTGCCTTCCGCATCGACGGTCATTCCATCTGGGATGCCTTCGTTGGGATCGAGTTTCACCAATATGCGGCGGTTCGATAGTGTGTGGTCAGCAGCGTGGTAGTCGTAGGCGTAAATCTCGCCGGCGAGTGAATCGGTGTGGTAGAAGAAGGTTAGATCGGGTGAGAAGCCCATGCCGTTGCTGATGCCCAGGCTGTCGGCGACGATTTCGTGTGATCCGTCTGGCTTGAAGCGCATAAGCTCTCCCCGCGGCGCGTCCTCGAAGTAACTGCCGGCATAGAAGCTGCCGTCAGGTCCGGCGGTGACATCGTTGAACTGCATCTGAGCGCGCATCTCGGGTTCGTGGTGAAGCCACTGCCAGTCGGAATCAGAGCGCCAAAGCATGACGCCTTCCCACGTTCCGAACGTCAGACCGCCGTTCTTGTTGACCGCGCCTCCGCCGACGAAGATGCCGTTGTGGATCGTCTCGTTGACGCCGGTTGCAGGGTCGAATTTGAAGTAGCGACCGCCACGGATGTCGGTCCAGTAGAGGACGCTGGTTCTGGGGTCCCATACCGGCCCCTCGCCGACTAGGGCGTGTTCCTCGGCCAACATCTCGATCTGCATGTCTGACATCGTGGTCTCCTACGTGGAATTCAGGCGGTTCCGCTCGGTTCAATGTGGATATTATCGTTGTTGCACGTCGAACCGAAAAGACACCGATAAAGTCCCTTCTCTCCTCGGTGGGAGAGGGGTTCGGGCGAGGGAATAATGACCGAGAGCAGCTACAAGTCGCTGACGCCCCACTATATGTGGGCGAAGACGCTGGAGGAACAGGAGGCGCAGCTTAGGGAGAATCCGCTGTTGCAGCGCATGATCGCCTCTAGGGAGGCGAAGGCGGGGGATCCGCATCGGCCGTTTTACCACTACGTCAATCCGGAGAACAACCTGAATGACCCGAACGGTCTGTGTTTCTGGCAGGGCAGGTGGCACCTGTTCTATCAGGGCTATCCACCGGAGGACCCAAGAGTGCACTGGGGCCATGCGATCAGCGATGATTTGATCCACTGGCGGGACTTGCCGTATGCGATCTACCCCGATCCTGAAGAGAGCTGCTTTTCAGGGTCGACGCTCGTTGACGGCGACCGGGTGATTGCGATGTATCACGGGACGCAGGTCGGCAACATGGCGGCGGTGTCGAGCGATCCGTTGCTGCTCAACTGGGAGAAGGTGACAGGGCAAGCGGTTATACCGACGCTCCCGCAAGACGGCACGCCGCAGGAATACACCGTCTTCGACCCGTGCATCTGGAAGAAGGGCGACTACTACTACTCGCTCTCCTGTGGCATGTTGCCGGACGGTCCGGGAGGCAAACGGGTTGCGGTTGACTTCCTTTTCCGGTCGCAAGACCTCGCGACATGGGAATACCTGCATCCATTCACCGAGGACGACCGCTACACACTGGTCGGCGACGATGGGGCGTGTCCGTATTTCTGGCCCATAGGGGACAGGTGGATACTGCCGTTCTTCAGCCACATGAGCGGCGGTCAATACCTCCTCGGCGACTACGACATGGCGCGCGACAAGTTCGTCGTGACTTCCGCCGGACTCTTCAACTTCGGTGCGTCGACACCGTCAGGCGTCCACGCACCGTCGGCGACACCGGACGGCGATGGCGGTGTGATCATCATCCACAACATGAACCCGGGCTATGAGACCGAGGGTTGGAACCAGAT
>CAYRHG010000107.1:0-3484 GCA_964424025.1 uncultured Dehalococcoidales bacterium
GTCGACCTTTGGTCTGAAATGGAACTCGACGGCCAGCCATGCGTCAATTCCGTGGGCAGTCTAGAAGTTGCATGGACGCCTGAACGACTGTTCGACTTGAAACGCAAACATGGTTACAGCTTGAGTTGGGGCGTCGAAGCACATCTCATTAGCATGCAAGAAGCGCGCGAGCTGGTGCCGATGCTCTCCGATCGCATTCTCGGCGCACTCTATGTACCTTCCGACATTCAGACCTCCGCAACCAAACCCGCTGAAGCAATGGCGCGTGAAGCCATGCAAAACGGCGCCTCCATCCACGGCGGAGTTGAAGTTACAGGATTCGACATCCGAGACCGCCGCATAACTGGCGTCCGCACATCCTCCGGCAATATCAAAACCGATTTGGTCGTGTCCGCTGTTGGGATTTGGGCACCGAAGATCGGAGACCTTGCCGGCGTTCCAATACCCTTGTCGCCGATGCAACACATCTACGCGGTCACGGAACCGTTATCCGAGTTGGCCGGTGCGACTGACGACATTTCGTTGCCCCTGATACGGCACCAAGACCGCGCTATGTACTTCCGTCAGGAACGCGAATCATTCGGGATCGGATCATACCTACACGAGCCGCTGATCGTCGACGCAGAGGACATCCTGCGCCCCGAAGAAGCTCCGATCGCGCCTGCCGAAATGACCTTCACCGCAAATCATTTCCAAGCGGCCTACGACGCGGCAGGCGAAGTGATACCGGCACTAAAAGGCGTCGGCTTAACCCGCAAATTCAACGGCCTATTCTCGTTCAATCAAGATGGGTTTCCGATATTGGGTAAAGCACCCCAATTGCGAGGGTTCTGGTCTGCTCAAGCCGTTTGGATCACTCACGCCGGAGGAGTCGGCAAAGCCGTCGCTGAGTGGATCGTCAACGGTGAACCCACGATCGATCTGCGCGAGTGCGACATCGCCAGATTCCATCCACACGCTTACGACCGGTCTTACGTCAAGACACGCGCCGCTCAACTGTACCGCGAGGTCTACGACATCATCCATCCGATGCAACAGCCGAGGGAGCCCAGAAATATTAAGGTCTCTCCATTCCACGAACGGCAGAAGGAATTGGGCGCAGAGTTCATGGAAGACTCCGGTTGGGAACGTCCGCACTGGTACGCAGCCAATGAAAGCTTGCTCGAAACGCGCACGATCCCCGGATCCCGCCGCAAAGGTTGGGAAGCAAGTGAATGGTCGCCCATAATAGCCGCTGAGCATGTTGCGACCCGCGAACGTGTCGCAATGTTCGACCTAACACCATTCGCAAAGTTCGAGGTCTCAGGTTCAAACGCCCTCGACGCTCTTCAACGCTTGTCCGCGAACCAGATCGATAAACCGGTAGGCGCAATCACCTACACGTCCATGCTCACCCCCTCCGGCGGCATCAAATGCGATCTGACTGTCACGCGCCTCGGTGAAGACCAATTCATGGTCGTGACGGGTGGTGGAATGAGCCGACACGATCTTCAATGGATCAAATCCAACCTGCCATCCGCCGAAACCGTACACATCGAAGACGTGTCTTCCGAATACTGCTGTATCGGACTGTGGGGACCCAACGCACGCGACACACTCGGTCGAATCACCGATGATGATGTGTCAAACGCCAACTTCCCGTACATGACAGCAAAGCGCATGACCGTCGTAGATATTCCCGTGCTCGCGTTCCGGATTTCATATGCCGGTGAACTGGGATGGGAGATATATGCTCCAGCGGAACAAGGTCAAAGGGTTTGGGATCTACTCTATGAAGCAGGCGAACCCTTCGGCATTGTCCCGGCTGGTACCGGTGCATTCGATTCGCTCCGCCTCGAAAAGGGATACCGACTTTGGGGTAACGACATCCACACCGAATACAACCCGTTCGAAGCCCGAATCGATTTTGCCGTCAAAATCCATAATGGCGACTTCATCGGCAAATCGACATTGGTCGAAGCACGATCAAATGCGCCGACGCGCAGTCTGTCTTGCATGACACTCAACGGCCCCAAACGTGTCGTAATGGGTAAAGAACCGATCCTCGATGGCGATCGCGTGCTTGGATACGTTACCAGCGCCAACTATGGACATTCCATCGGCCGCGGCATCGCCTACGGCTATCTGCCAACAACTCACGCCAAAACGGGCATTGAGGTTGATATCTTGTATTTCGGCGAACGACTTCATGCAACCGTCCGCGATGACCCTCTTTACGACCCCAAAGGTCGAAAGCTGAGAAATTGATCGCGCAACCGCGGCAATCTTCAGGAGGCAATCAATTGGCACAGACTCTAGTAATCGATGGGCTCAAACGCCGAAATTGGCCTATCAACCTAAGGCAAAGCGGCAACAGCGATGCGCGAATGCTCATCTCCACTCGCATCAGGAAATCGCCTTGGTGGCACCTCTCGAAAGCCGCGGGTTGCTGGGCATATACGACATATAACCATCTCTATCACCCCCGCGCATACATAAAACCAGAGGACGGTGGCCTACTCGCGGAGTACGAGATCCTCACGAAACACGTCAGCATGTGGGACGTCGCCGTCGAGCGACAGATCATGGTTAAAGGCCCTGACGCAGCGGACTTCGTCAATTTGCTAATCACTCGTGATGTCCACTCGCTACTGCCCCCGATGCAGGCCCGTTACGTCATCCTGTGCAACCAATACGGCGGCATCATCAACGACCCCGTCCTACTACGCGTCGCCGACGACGAGTTCTGGTTCAGCATCTCTGATTCCGATGTCCTCCTATGGGCACAAGGCGTCAACTCGTTCGCCAAATTCAACGTCGAAATCCACGAGATAGACGTTTCGCCCCTCCAAATCCAAGGTCCCAAATCGGTCCTGCTTATGGAAAAGATGTTCGGTTCATACGTCAGAGACATCCCCTACTACGGCCTCGTCCACGACACTCTAAACGGTCACAAAGTCACCATTTCTAGAACCGGATTCTCTGCAGAAATCGGCTTCGAGATATATCTTCACGATGCCACCCTCCACGCGGACGACGTGTGGCCCCACATCCTCGAACAAGGCGAGGAATTCAACCTCGGCGTCATCGCACCTAGCCACATCCGCAGACTTGAAGCTGGCATCCTCTCCTATGGCCAAGACATGGACATCGAGAACAATCCCTACGAAGTCCGATTAGGCTGGCAGGTCGACTTAACCAAAAAGGCCGACTTCATCGGCAAAGACGCTCTCGCCAAGATCAAGCAGGAGGGCGTCAAACAGCGTCTCCTCGGCCTCAAAGTCGACGGCAACCCGATCACTTGGTACAACGAGGACTTCTACCTAGTCAAAGATCGTGATACCGGCTGCGACATCGGCTATGTAACCAGCGCGTTCTGGTCTCCCAACATCGGCTCCAACATAGCCCTAGCTGTCATGCCGAAAACCCATTGGAAACGCGGCACGAGCGTCAACGTTCAACTCCCAAATGACGGCATCGTGGACGCGTCCGTCGTACGTGTGCC
>CAYRHG010000108.1:0-5236 GCA_964424025.1 uncultured Dehalococcoidales bacterium
CTAGTGATATTAGATGTTCTGGGACATGGATGGGTATGAACGACTTCGCCCGAAACTTGATTCAGGCGAGTTGTTCAAGCATTTGTTGTGGTGTCATCGCTGGGATTGGGGATTGTTTGTAGTCCCCAACGTTTCTAGTGACGATGAACTGGGCTTCGCATGCTTGCGCCGCGGCTACCTGCATAGCATCTTCGAAGTCAGCCATTGGTAGTCGGTTTGCGAAACGAATGGATTCGGTATCCGTTTCGGCGACATACACGAAATCGGTTAGCTCTCTGATGAACTGGCGCGTTGTGACATCGCCTAGATTCGGCCGGACGACGTAGTAGAGATTTGAGATTGAGTGCCATGCGATTGACGCGTGCTCGGCACCACCTTCGATATGTTCCAGCAGTTCGAATCCTGGTTCGGAATGCGGTTCGCGGTCGAGCGCAACGTCGATTAGGACGTCGGTATCGAGAAGGATCAATCTAGATACTTTTTGGCTAGAGCGTGGTAGCGCGGATCATCGCGTTCAGCGGGGCGGAATTTGCCTCTCCATCGCGCGGCGAATGACTCGGATCGTTGCGTGGTGGCCTCACGGAGAGAATTTTCGATCAACGAAGAGAGCGACATGCCGCGCGAACGGGCGTGGCGCTTAGCGATGGGTATTAGATTTTCGTCGACCGTGATTGTGAGTTTTTTCTTCATGGTTTGGACAAGGACGTGGATTACGTATACGTAATAATTTCATAAGTATACGTGTTCACCACGCCGTTGCGCGCGCCCCCTTTGTCCTTCCGCCACGTCGTAGCCGCAGTTACTCTGCGTGGCACATTTCGTCCGCGAGCGGGGGAAACCCTAGTCGTTGAGTTCCTTGGCCGCGGATTCTTTGAGTTCGTAGAGGCGGTTTAGGGCTTCTATGGGGGTCAGGTTGTCTGTGTCGATTTCGGTGATCGAGCGGAGGAAGTCGGTGTTTTGGGCTGACGCGTTGAAGAGGTCTAGTTGGAGGTGGTCGGATGGGGGAGTCGTGGTGAGGGTGTTGTTGGCGTGGTTTTCTAGTTCGGTCAGGAGTTCTCGGGCGCGTTCTACTACTGGTGCGGGCATTCCGGCTAGTTGGGCTACGTGGATGCCGTAGGAGCGATCGGCGCCGCCCTGCACAATGCGGTAGAGGAATTGGATGGATTCGCCTTCTTCGGCTACGGCTACTCGTAGGTTGTTGGCTCTGGGCAGGGTGTCGCCGAGTTCGGTCATCTCGTGGTAATGGGTGGCGAAGAGGGTTTTGCAGCCTAGCGCGGGGCTGTTGTGGATGAATTCGGCGACGGAACGGGCGATGGCGAGACCGTCGTAGGTGGAGGTGCCGCGTCCGATTTCGTCGAGGATGGCCAGGGAGCGGGAAGTGGCTTGGTTTAGGATCGATGCGGTTTCGACCATTTCGACCATGAAGGTGGAGCGCCCGCCTGCGATGTCGTCGGAGACACCGATGCGGGTGAAGATGCGGTCGACGATGCCGACGCGGGCGAATTTGGCGGGTACGAAACTGCCTATCTGGGCGAGGATGACGAGGATCGCGGCTTGCCGGATGTAGGTGGACTTGCCGGACATGTTGGGTCCGGTGATGATTAGGAGCTGCTTTTCGGAGTTCGAGGCGTCGATGTCGTTGGGTACGAAGCGCCCGTAACCGAGGACGTCTTCGACGACCGGATGTCGGCCGTCTTCGATTTTGAGCAGGTCGCCGTTGTCGAGGAACGGCAGGACCCAGTCGTTGTCGGCGGCGATGCGGGCGAGGGCGAGGCAGACGTCGATGTTGGCGATGGCCGATGCGGTGCGCATGATGGAGGCGGCGTGTTCGGCGACTTGCTGGCAAACGCGACGGTAGATCGACTGTTCGAGTTCGTTGATTTGTTCGGCGGCTCTCAGGACTTGGTTTTCTAAGTCTTTCAGCTCCGGTGTAATGAAGCGTTCGGCGTTGACTAGGGTCTGCTTGCGTTCGAATTCGGGCGGAACCTTCGACAGATGGGAGCGAGAAACTTCGATGTAGTAACCAAAGACGCGGTTGTGCCCTACTCGGAGGTTCGGGATACCTGATGTTTCCCGTGCCTTTTGTTCGATGGCTGCGATCTCGGATCGGGCGCGTGATGCGGTTGAGCGTAGGTCGTCTAGGTCGTGGTCGAAGCCGGATTTGATGACGCCGCCGTCGCTGACGCGGAACGGGGGATCTTCGACCATTGCGCGGTCGATTAGGTCTCGGACTTGGTCGTGGTTTGATACGCCGTCGAAGAGGGGTGAGAAGGCGTTGACTGATCGGTCGTCTTTGACGAGTTCGCGGAGGCGGGGTGCTCGATCTAGGCCGCGGAAGAGTGAGCGGAGTTCTCGGGGTTCGGATTGGCCTAGGGTCAGGCGGTTGACGAGGCGCGCGATGTCGGGTGTGTTCGCGAGTGCGTCGTCAAGTGCGTTGCGTGTCATCGTGTCGCCATGGAGGCGGTTGACGGCCAATTGGCGGGTGTTGAGTTCTTGCAGGTCGGTTAGTGGCGCGGCTAGCCAGTCACGGAGGAGGCGCGCTCCCATTGGTGTGCGAGTGGTGTCGAGCGTTGAGAGTAATGTTGGGCCGCCGTCGACCGTGGGCGCGAGTACTTCTAAGTCGCGGAGTGCGGTCGAAGGGATGTACATGTGCCGATCAGGGCGGTGTCGGCGCAGGGTGGTGATGAATGGTAGGCGTCCGATTTGGGTTTGGGCGAGGAAATCGAGTGCCGATGATGCGGCCATCGTGGCCAATGGTTGACCGTCGAGTTCGAACTGTTCGAGGGTGTTGGTCTCGAAGTGCCGCATTAGAGTCTCAGCGGCGAGATCGGGATCGAGGAGCGATTCGTCCAAGGATCGGGCGACGGTTGAGCTGAGGGCCGATCTGCTCGCGGTGTCACTGGCGATGGCGTCGTCCAGGATGCGGTGTGCATCAGTGTCGACCAGGATTTCCGCGGGTTCGAGGCGTTCGAGCTGGTCGACGATGTTGCCGGTCGGGGTCTCCATCGCGGCGAATTCGCCAGTAGAGGCTTCCAACCAAGCGAGACCCGCGCGATGTCCTTCGACGACGCAGGCGGCGAGGTAGTTGTGTTTTGACTGCTCGAGTAGGGAGGCGTCGAGAACTGTTCCGGGCGTAAGGATGCGGACCACTGCCCTGTCGACGATGCCTTCAGCGTTGGGTTGTGTGGTGGTCTGCTCGGCGATTGCGATTTTGAGGCCGGATCCGACGAGTCTGCCGAGATGCGTGTCGAGCGAGTGGTACGGGATACCGGCGAGCGGTGCTTTTTGCCCGCCACCGACGTCGCGTGCGGTAAGGGCGACATCAAGGAGTTTGGAAAGGGTGTGGGCGTCCTCGTCGAAGCACTCGTAGAAGTCGCCCATGCGGAACAGCAGTAGGGAATCGGCGTATTTGGCTTTGAACTTGAGGTATTGGCGACGGCCGGGGGATAGTCTGCGCCGAGACGCTCGGCGTGATTTCGGGCGCGCAGGATCGGTCGAGGTCTGGTCGGCGGTGGTCGTCATCGGCTCTGCACGCGATTTTAGATGCAGAGCGGCGTAACGCGAACCGGTGGCGGCGAATGACTACTGTTCGGCGTATATGCGAACGTTCGTCAAGAGGTTGATGATCGTGTTTTCGAGGTCTTCTATCTTCGCGCCTGTGCACGGTCCCCGTTCTCGCCATACAACATTCCCAAACCGGTCAACCAACAGGATTGCGATATGGGCGCGGCCCTCGATACCCAACACGCCATCGAAGGCGAGCGGGTCCGAGTAAAGCGATATCGAGTCTGTGCTGGTTTGCTGGAGCGCGGCGTCGGACGATCGCCGGAATTCGCGACGCTCGCTCGTCAGCCACGGCAATTTGCTGGCAAACGAAAGTTGGTATGAGCGGATATCCGGATAGGTGTTTTCGATTGTTCTCAGCGTCGCGGACCACGCGGCGGAGTCGACTAGTTGATCGACGTCGTAAGTGATCAGAGCGACGTTGTAGAGACATTCGAATTGCTGCGGCAGACGGATTTTGCGCCCATTGATGTTGCGGCCTTCGACTGATAGGAATCTGGGTTTGGGAAGGCTGCGGAGGTCGGCGTCCGGTTTCGGGTCATCTGCGACGGTGTCGGGTAATGCGGTCCGCGATCCCAGTGGAAATATGGCGCACACCGCCATCGCAGCGAAGGCGAGGATGAAAGCGGCGGCGATGCTGAACATGGTCTTGCATAGAAATACGTCACGTAGCTCTGTTTCAGGTTCATTGTCAACAACCAAAACGCCCCCGGAGGGGATCCGGGGGCGCTTTGTTTACCGGTTTAACGGTTGACCGATGTTACTCCACAGGTTCCAAGTTGAGGAAGATGTGGAGTCCGGTGCGGTGCCAGAATCCCTCGTGGACGTACTGGTTGTCGTTGTGAGGCCATGATTCCTCAGTCCAGTACGTGGTGTTCATTGGCAACGTGATGATCGTTGACGTGAGCGGGATGTCGGGCAGCTCGGGGAGCCAGATCTCCATCGCCTTGCGGTAGAGCGGCAACACGCCGGGGCTGTCTTCCGGCAGCGCGGTCATTTGCTCGACGTAGGAGTCGAACTCTTCGTTGCACCAGCGGTAGAAGCCCGGGTACGCGATGAAGCCGATCTCGCCTTCGGTCACGAGTTCGCAGCGGTATCCCTTGAGTACGGGCTCAGGGTCGACCATGGAGCCGTGGCCCCAGATGAATCCATCGGCGTGACCTTGGAAGATCTGGTCGATGAAGTCGGTTGGGGTGGAGAAGCTGGCATCGAAACCGCCACGCCGCAGGTTCTGCGTCACGACCGGCGCGGCCGGCGTAGTGGACGGGTGCTGCGGGAATGTCACGATATGGATTCCCACGCGTTCGCCGTCTTTTACCCAGAAGCCTTCGCCATCGCGGGTGTAGCCTTCGCCTTCCATGAGGGCGGCGGATTTCTCGGGGTTGTACTCGCTGGTGTCGTAAGTTTCAAGCAGGTCGGCGACTTCGTCGTGGTACTTCTGCATGGGCGCGTAGTACGGCCATGGCAGTTGCTGCACGATCTGTCCGCCACCGAAGCCGAACTCGATGACTTCGTCACGGTTGATGGAGTACGAGATCGCCCATCGGACGTTCTTGTTGTCGAACGGAGGTCGCTTGGTGTTTAGACCGAGACCAACGGGCCACCAGTCCTCATATCCAAACGGCGGCTCGCCGTAGTAGTGAGTCGTCATGTTCGGGTTCTGCGCCACGAC
>CAYRHG010000109.1:0-12288 GCA_964424025.1 uncultured Dehalococcoidales bacterium
TGCGGAGGGTGAAGGTGCTTTCTACGGCCCGAAGATCGACATGTTCGTGCCGGATGCGCTTGGGCGCGAGTGGCAGTTGGGGACGGTTCAAGTCGATTTCAACCAACCGGAGCGGTTTGATCTGGAGTATGTAAACGCGGCTAGCGAGCGCGAGCGTCCGGTGATGATTCATCGCGCGATGCTGGGCTCCTTGGAGCGCTTCATCGGGGTATTGATCGAGCATTTAGGTGGCAACCTGCCTTTGTGGCTGTCACCGACGCAGGCGATGATGGTGCCGATTGCGGATCGGCACAACGACTATGCGTATGGGGTTGCCGATCGGATGAAAAAAGCAGGTTTACGGGTTGAAGTTAACGACGCGAGCGAGCGGATGAACTCGAAGATTCGCGACGCGCAGTTGCAGAAGATCAACTACATGCTCGTCGTCGGCGACCGGGAGATTGAGGCCGATTCGGCGTCGCTGCGGACGCGGTCAGGCGAGAATCTGGGGGCCGTCGGTGTGGAGGAGATTGTCGATCGTTTGATTGGAGAAGTCGAAAGCAGGACGTTGTAAGGCACCGATCATACCCTTACGCCCCTCCGGATCCCGGCTTCGGCCGGGTTGACGGTTATATCGATAGCGGAATAACGGCCCTATCGATAGATACCCAAAACCCGGCTCGCGGCATCCCGCAGTAGGTCGTATTCGGTCTGCCGGGTGGGACCGAAGATTCTTGCGCCGCGCTTCAAGTCTCGCTCGAATTCGGCTTTGTTCGATGGCATTACCGGCGGTTCGACGGCTTTGCCTCGGGTGATGGCTGCGTCGACGACGCTATTGATCGCGTCCAAGACTTCGGGGTGCTCCCACTCACCGTGACGATCCATCTTCGCGGATAAATCGCCTGGGCCAAATACGACCCCGTCGACGCCATCGACATCGAACATCGCGCCGGCATTCTGGACGCCCAGCGGTGATTCGATCTTGGGCAAGACCAGCGTCGCTTCGTTTGCTTCGCGGCAATAACGGGCCACGTCAGATGCGTCGTATCCGGCGTTAGCTCCCATCGCCAACCCTCGCACGCCTTCGGGCGCGTACTTGACCCAGCGCACCAGATCCTCCATCTGCTCCGGTGTCTCGGAATGGGAGACTATGATGCCGAGTGCGCCAGCGTCTAGGACACGTGACACTAGCGCGCGTTCGGGTGCGGTGACGGTCACGATGGGCGCCATTCCGTTGTCTCTGACCAAGGTGAGAAACATCGCCAATCGGCTGTCATCGTTCAAGGCGTGTTCGGCGTCGACCATCAACATGTCGAAACCGAGATTGGCCGCGATTTTGACAACTGACGGAGTGAGGGCCTCGAAGATGTTGATGCCGAATATCGGTTCGCCAGCGCTCAGTTTCTCTTTTGCAGGATTGCGGATGATTGGTTTCTCTAAATTCATAGTTGCTCATTCCAACCCGAGCAACTCCAACGAGTTGCGGTTGATGATCGCTTCGATCTCGTCTTCGGGCACCGGCGGAAGGTTGTAATCTCTAGCGAAGCGCGGGATGGCGCGCAGCTTGTCCATCGTCTCTTGCGGCGTCCAGAGCGCCCAATCTGAACCGAAGAGCATCTTGTGCGTCGCCGAGAACTCGTGAAAGACGCGCATCGCGCGCCACGCCATCCAAGGCCGCGACGGCATGCCGGAGATGTCGGTCCACACGTTGGGGTGCTTCCGCACGACCGACATGCAGTCCTCGTACCAAGGGTGCGATGTGTGTGCCAAGATCATTTTCAATTTAGGAAACGCGATCGCCACCTCGTCCATGGCGAGCGGGTGGGCGTATCGCAGCACCGCATCTGGAGAAGCCGACATTCCGTTGTGAAAGACGATAGGCAGACCGTCGGATTGGAGCCGGTCGAATAGGCGAAACGCCGAGTCGCTCATCGGATCGACCGCTTGGTAGCTCAACGCCAGTTTTATGCCTCTGCAACCTAACTCCCCTACGGCGCGGTCATACTCTTTGTCAATGTCTGGCTGATCGGGATGCAACGACATGAACGGTATGTACTTATTGGGATTGATCGCCGCGACTCGCGCCGCGATGTCATTCTGGTTCAGTTCGTCGTCCCAACCGGCGTTCCAATCGGTCAATCGATGCTCATCGCCACTGGGTCGGGGAGCGATCCCGAAAACGAACGCCTTATCGACCTGTTCCATGGCCGCCACGTACTCGCTCATCGATCCGACCAGTCTCACGCCAGTTCCGATCATCGGGTTGGTGGTGACATCCTCGGGCGGCACGTCATGTTCGTGCGTCGGGTTATGCGAATGGACGTCGACTATCAATGCGAATCTCCGTTGCGTTTGTTCAGAAGTTTAGCGTCGTAGCCGGTTCGCCGCCAGAAACGGGATTCGAATGTCTCGGCGGTTCGATGCTCTAAAATGGTTTGAAACGCATCTAAGAGTTTGGCGTGTTGGGGCGAGCACTTGATGCATCGATTTTCTCAGCCCCGGCGCCGGACCAGATAGATCAGATATTTATCAGGATCGGACGAGAGTTAAATGGCCCAGGACGACGATATCAGGCTTCACCGAGGATTGCGGGAGATCTACTTCGACCGCACAGAGACTACGTTCATCGATGGTAGTGAAGGTGTGCTTGAGTACCGCGGCTACAGTATCCACGATCTCGCCGAAAACTCGAATTTCGAGGAAACCTCTTATCTGCTTTTGCACGGTGATTTGCCGACACAGGAGCAGTTGGACGCGTTCGACGAGGAGATCCGAAGCCAACGGACGTTGCCAGAAGAGATCTTCCCGATAATCGAATCGGTGAAGGATTCGCACCCTATGGATGTGCTGCGAACCGCCGTTTCGGCTTTGTCAGCGTACGATCCGGACAAAGATGCGGTCTGGGACGATGTCGATGCGACTTTCCGCAAGGGAATACGTATGACGGCGCAAGTCCCGGTAATAGTAGCGGCACACTACAACATGCGTCGCGACCGGGCACCAGTGGCGCCGAATCCTGATTTGAACCATGCCGCAAACTTCCTTTACATGCTCGATGGCGAGGTGCCGTCCGACGATGCCGCTGCATTGATGGACAAAGACTTGGTTCTACACGCAGACCATGGGTCTAACGCGAGTTCGTTCACGGCGCGCGTGGTGGCGGGTACTAAAGCGGACGCCTATAGCGCGGTGACCGCGGCGATCGGAGCGTTGTCGGGACCGTCACACGGCGGTGCTGCCGAAAACGTGATGCAGATGGCGCGAGAGATTGGCAGTCCAGACAACGCTGCAAACTACGTTCGGGACCTGTTGAGAAGCAGGACTCCGGTTATGGGTTTCGGGCACCGCGTCTACAAATCGGCCGACCCAAGAGCTAAGCATCTGCGCGAAGGTGTGAGGCGGTTGAGCGAGGAGAAGGGGCAACCGGAGTGGTACGAGATCTTGACGGCGGTGCAGGATGCTATGTCGCCCTATGCCCGGCGCGGCGTACACGCTAACGTGGACTTCTTCGCCGGAGTTATCTATTACCTGAACGGGATTCCGCAGGACCTGTTCGTTCCGATATTTGCGATCGGGCGTGTTCCCGGTTGGATCATCCAAGTCGTCGAGCAGTACCGCCGCAACATCCTGATCCGCCCGCTCCTGAAATACACCGGCGGTCGCGAGCGCGAATACGTGCCGATATCCGAGCGCGGATAACCCTCCCCGACATGCCGGAAAAATCGACACCGGCGCGTCAGTTCATCGAATCGGAGATTCGGGCGTGTGGTCCGATCACCTTTGCCCGATTCATGGAGATCGCCCTTTACGGCGAGCACGGCTACTACACGAATTCACCGAACCCGGGATCCGACTACGCCACCTCACCGCAAATGCATCCGGCGTTTGGCGCGCTGATCGCCGGTTGGCTGTTCAATGCTTGGAAGGCGTTGGGAGAGCCGGAAGCGTTCGATGTTGTAGAGATCGGAGCCGGCGATGGCGGACTGGCACGAGACGTTCTTGACGCGGTTTTCGGCGTTGACACCCACAACCGTTTTGCCAGCGCACTTCGGTATCGACCCTATGACATAAGGCCGCGCGGATCGGTGTTGGGAATGGACGCGTTAACGGCGTTGGAACCAATCGTTGGTTGCGTGATCAGCAATGAGTTGTTAGACGCGTTTCCTTGCCACATATTCACGATCCGAGATAGCGCGGTGTTGGAGTCGTACGTGGGATTGGGTCCTGACGATGAATTGGCATTCGTAGATGGCAACGTATCGAGGGTCGAGATCGAAGATCGTATCGGGCCGATCGTCAATAAGCTGCCCGATGGCTACCGTGGCGAGATCAATCCCGGAATCGGCAACTGGGCGTCAACCGCGGCGCAAATCCTCCGACGCGGGTACCTATTAACCATCGACTACGGATACGCACGTCAAGCTCTTTATCATCCTGATCGCACCGAAGGTTCACTGCGTTGTTACCGCGATCACGTATTGGGGCAGAACCCATTTCGCGACGTCGGTCTCCAAGACATCACCGCCCATGTAGATTTCACGGCGGTTGATGAGGCGTTGAAGAAGTTCGGATTCGAGCGGTTGGCACCGTTGATTACGCAACGAGATTTTATGTTCGATTTGGGGATCGGAGATTACATCCTTCAGGTTCGACAGCAATTGGCGCAACCGCTAGGCGAATCGGAGTCGTATCGTTTGACAGAGGAGTTGCGATCGATGAATGCTGTGATTGACCCGCGCGGTCTCGGCGGTTTTAAAGTTGCTCAATACGGCATCGACGCGAAGTTAATGGAACTGGAAGGTCTTGAAACGTCAAAAATGTTCGCTTGACCTGTACGATCGACTAGACACCTCGCGCATCTGCCGTACGATTAAAGGTAGATGGCAGGCGCAGCTACGGATATTGAGATGAACCAGAGGACACCGCTTTACGATACGCACGTTGCGAGTGGGGCGCGCATGGTTCCGTTCGGCGGTTGGGACATGCCGGTGCAATATCCAGACGGAATCATTCACGAGGTGCGGCAGGTTCGGAACGACGTTGGGATATTCGATGTCTCGCACATGGCGAGGTTGGAGTTTCGCGGTGCGGATGCGGGCAGGTTCTTGGATACCGTACTCAGCGTGCGAGCGTCCAGGCTGGAGCATGGTCTGGGCAGGTATCACCTCATCTGCAACGAGGAAGGCGGGATCATCGACGATGCGATCGTCTACAACCTTGCAGAGAACCGGTTTCTGTTGGTCGTGAACGCGGGTAACGCCGATACCGACCGCGCGTGGTTGAAGTCGCAGTTGAATGCGTTTGCCGCGGACCGAGGGGATGTGGACGTGGAACTCGTCGATCGCTCTCTCGACATCGCGATGATTGCGGTTCAAGGTCCGCATTCGGTTTCGATGTTGGATGATTTGACGGGTGACGAGGCTGGTTTGACAACCAGGTTTCACGCAGGCGAGGCCACGCTCGATGGCGAACGGATTTTGACGGTTCGAACCGGGTACACCGGCGAAGACGGTTTCGAAATCATGTTCGACAGCGGACACGCGCCTGAGATCTGGAACATTTTGGTCGATTCTGGAGCGACGGAGTGCGGTTTGGGCGCTCGCGACGTATTGAGATTAGAGGCTGGGTTGATGCTGCACGGCTCAGATATGACGGTTGAGAACAACCCCTATGAGGCCGGATTAAGGTGGACAGTCAAACCCAACAGGTCGGAATATATCGCGGGCGAAGCCTTGCGCAAGATCCGAGATAACGGTACGCCGCGACGGATCGCGGGATTCGTGATGCGATCTCGAGGGATTGCAAGGCAGGGACATTCAATTCGAGTCGACGGCGACGAGGTCGGTGTTATTACCTCCGGAACACACTCCCCTACCTTGGAATCGGCGATCGCCATGGGGTATATCGACATCGCCCATTCCGAAATCGGAACCGAGGTGGAGATCGATGTAAGAGGTCGGATGGTCGACGCAGAAGTCGTCCAGTTGCCTTTCTACCGCAGCGACAGGCCCGTCAAACCTACCGCGTTGCGTCCGCGTACTCGCCGTTGAACCATTTCTGAATTTGTTACAGTTAATCCCGTTGTCAACGAAAGTATCGATGGAGGCGATCTGCGTTGTATCCAGATGATTTGAGGTACTCGTCTGAGCACGAGTGGGCACGCGTGGAAGGTGACGGCGTTGTCGAAGTGGGCATCACACATTACGCGCAGGACACTCTTGGCGACGTTGTGTTTGTCGAGTTGCCCGAAGTCGGTTCACAGGTTGGTCAATTTGATAAGTTCGGCGAAATCGAATCGGTCAAAGCGGTCAGCGATCTCTATTCGCCGGTAAGCGGCATCGTCGCCGAAGTCAACGACAAACTGGAACAAGCGCCGGAGCTCGTTAACGCTGACCCTTACGGCGATGGCTGGATCATGAGAGTAGAACTAGATGACCATTCGGAACTCGATTCGCTCATGGATGCCGCTACGTACACGGCTACGCTGGAGTAGCTAATTGTCATCCAACGGAATATCGCCTCATCCATTCATCCCTAACACGCCATCGGAGCGGGACGACATGCTCGCGACGATCGGTGTAGATGACTTTGAGTCGCTCATAACCGATATTCCAGAGAAGCATCGCAACCCGCAGTTGGATCTGCCGGATTCATCGTCGGAGCTAGAAGTCACCACACGGATGCAGGCGCTTGCCGCGCTAAACCAAGATGCCGGTTCTCGACCCTCCTTTCTAGGTGCCGGCGCGTACCGCCACTTCATCCCGTCTACCGTTGGTGCGGTATTGCAACGCGGCGAGTTTGTCACTTCCTACACGCCGTACCAGCCGGAAGCTGCGCAAGGCGTGTTGCAGAGCGGGTTTGAATTTCAATCCGCAGTCGCGCAGATATTCGGTATGGATGTCGCCAACGCGGGCATGTACGATGGCCCGACCGCGTTCGCGGAAGCGGGACTGATGGCGGCACGCGTAAGCCGCAGGAACCGCATTCTTATTCTGGACACCGCCGACAAGCGTCTCTTTGAGGTCGCGGACGCGTATACGCGACACCAGAACGTTGAGATTGAAGCGGTCAGCCGCAAAAGCGTGCTCGCCGGGGACATTCCAGAAGACGCCGCTTGCATAGCGTTTCAGTCCCCGAACTTCCTTGGACAGATCGAAGACGCCCAAGCCATAACCGACGCTGCGCATGATGCAGGCGCGTTGTCGGTGATGCACACCTACCCGATCGCGCTCGGCATGTTTAAGCCGCCCGGCGCGTTCGGTGTCGACATCGCCACCGCTGAAGGGCAACCTCTGGGTGTACCCCTAACCTTTGGTGGTGCCTACGTGGGTCTTTTCACTGCCAAACAGCGTTTCATCCGACAATTGCCGGGCAGGATCATCGGCAAAACCGTCGACACGTTAGGCCGAACCGGCTACACTCTGACGCTTCAAACGCGCGAGCAACACATCCGTCGCGAACGGGCGACATCTAATATCTGCACCAGCACTCAGTTGATCGGCCTGATGGTCGCGGTTTACTGCGCGACTATGGGTCCAAGCGGACTGCAAAAGGTCGCAGAGTTGTCGTATCACAAAGCGCATCACCTGGCCAACGTGATTGATGAATTGCCGGGCTGGTCTGTTGCGAACGCCGGCGATGAAACCTTCTTCAACGAGTTTCCGGTGGAGTGTCCAATCGCTCCTAGTCAGGTCAACAAGCAATTGGCTGACCTCGGCATTGTCGGTGGTTTAGACGTCTCGGACGTGGTGCCGAAGGGCATGCTGTTCTGCGCGACGGAGATGAACAGTCTCGATGACATCGATCGACTGGCGTACGCCCTTTCGATGATTGGCACAGGAGCGACGGCATAATGGGCGTTCCAGTAGTTCCTAACTCCAGCGTCGCAGACATGCCTGATCGCAGCCTGTTGATGGGCCGGTCGGTCAGCGGCCGACGTGCGGTCGAGATGCCTTCGTCCGATGTGCCACTAACGGAAATGCCCGACGACTCGCTGTTGCGAGATGACGGCGATCTGCAGCTACCCGAGGTCTCTCAGCTCGAGGTGATTCGATACTTCACGCTGCTGAGCCGCCTCAACTTCTCGATCGACACCAACTTCTATCCGCTCGGGTCGTGCACGATGAAGTACAACCCGAAGCTCAACGATCAGATGGCGTCGCTAGGCGGTTTCGCCAACATCCACCCTCTACAAGACGACGACACCGTGCAAGGCGCGTTGGAAGTGATGCACGAACTGCAGGAGTGGCTTGGCGAAGCGACTGGCCTGCCCGGCGTTGGATTGGCACCGCTGGCGGGCGCGCAGGGCGAATATGCGGGGCTCCTGATCGCCCGAGCCGCGTTGGAAGCTCAGGGGCAAGGACACCGAAACGTCGCGTTGATACCCGACTCTGCACACGGTACCAATCCAGCATCGGCGGCCATGGCAGGTCTGGACGTCGTTGTCATTAAGACAGATGCCCGTGGTAACGTCGACGTCGAAGATCTGCTCCAGAAGGCGGGCGACCACTCGTGCGTCTTCATGCTCACGATCCCGAGCACTCTTGGACTTTTCGAGCCGAATATCGTCGAAATCAACGACATCGTTCACGAAGCCGGGGGATTGGTTTATGCAGACGGTGCCAACCTGAACGCCCTACTCGGGCTGGTCAAGCTTGGCGATTTGGGCGTCGACATCTGCCATTCAAATCTGCACAAAACCTTCTCGACACCCCACGGCGGAGGAGGACCCGGCGCTGGACCGGTGATGGTCACAGAAGAATTGGCCTCATTCCTGCCGGAACCTGTCGTGTCCAAAACCGATCGTAGCGACTTCCGATTGAGCAGACCCGAAAACAGCATCGGCAAGATCAACGGATTCCATGGCTCTTTCTCGATCCTCGTCCGTGCTTACACCTACATGCAATCTCTTGGCGGCGACGGTCTGCGCGCCGTTTCCGAGAACGCCGTGATTAACGCCAACTATGTGCAGGCGAAGCTGAAGGATCGCTTCGATCTCGCGGTTGACCGCGTCTGCATGCACGAGACCGTCCTGAGCGGCAAACGTCAGGCTGACCGAGGCGTTCCCGCCTTGAGCATCGCCAAGCGGCTTCTCGACTACGGCATCCACGCCCCCACGATGTACTTCCCCTTGATCGTCCCAGAAGCTCTGATGGTGGAGCCCACCGAGACTGAATCTAAAGAGACGCTCGACCGCTTCGTGGCAGTGATGCAGGCCATCGACGACGAGATCGACAGCGATCCTGACACTGTGAACCACGCACCGCACACCCTGCCGAACACCAAGTTGGACGAAGCTATGGCAGCGAGGCGGCCGGTGTTGAGGTGGCAAGCTTAGATCGGCAACGGGCTTAGCGGTGGTATATTTTGGCTGATCGCGAATCAACGCCAAAATGAGTCGAACCTCTAACGCGATCCAAAAATCGGATTTTCGTCAGTAACGCCACTACGTGGCTAGAAACGGAGCACTGGAATGTACGTAGGCACGCAGGTGGGAGCGCGAGACGACGTAGACCTTACGCAGTGGGCACAACTCGGTGTCGTCAATGTTTGTAACGACCCTCGAGAAGGTAATGCTCACACTTGGTCGCGTGACGACTTGGCGCGTTGGCGAGAACACGTAAACTCGTTCGGCATCGAGCTGGACATGATCCAACTCCCGCTCTCTTCAACTCCGATCGAAGTCGCCGAGGCTCCGAGCATCATGTTGGGCATCGATCCCGACCGCGACCGAGAGATCGAGGTGGTGAACAACCTCATCGAGAACTGTGCTGCTGTCGGGATACCGGCCGTTAAGTACAACATGAACCTGATTGGGATCCCGCGTTCGGAGCGGGAGCCGGGCCGCGGAGGTTCTAGCAACTCGACTTTCAGATATGAGAAGGTTAAACACGAGGACGCTCCAGGGATCGCCGGCGAGGTTTCGGAGGACGAGTTCTGGGAACGTATCGACTACTTCCTCGAACGCGTGGTTCCAGTTGCCGAAGAAAACAAAGTCCGCTTAGCCTGCCATCCGCATGATCCGTACACCCCACCTGGATTCCGCGGCGTAACCCGCGTGCTCGGCACACCTGATGGACTGAAAAAGTTCGTGCACATGCATGAGAGCCCCTATCACGGACTCAACTTCTGCCAAGGGACCGTCACTGAGATGCTCGACGATCCTGGCGAAGAGATTTTCGACATCATCCGCTACTTCGGATCACGCGAAAAGATCTTCAACGTCCACTTCCGCAACATCCGCGGCCGCAAGCTCGACTTCATGGAGGTGTTCCCAGATGAGGGCAGCATCGACATGTTCGAGTGCATCAAGGTATACCAAGAGGTCGGCTACAAGTACATGCTGATGCCCGACCACGTGCCGCAGATAGCTGGACGAGACCCACAAGGTACCGCGTTCGCGTTCGTTTACGGTTACATCACCGCTTTGTTACAGGCCATCGGCGAGCCGCGCAAGCAACCTTGGGTCACCAAAGGGCCGTAAAACAACGTTCGAAGTCGATGCGCTTCCGCCGCGTCTTTTAACTTTGTTGGCAGGCGCGCCCGATTCGCGTGCCGGCAGTCGAATCTCCTCGCCGTGTTCACGCTGGACAACGAATACACGATCGCCATCTTCATCGCCGTCGCAACGGTGGCCGTCGCGATCATCTTGGAAGTTGTTCTAAAGATTGTGAAGAACCGCATGCGCGCGGGTCAAGACGATTACGTACCTACGCCGCGTTACATCGTTCTAGAAGCGATCGACGGTCCTGCAATCCTGATGGTTCTGTTGGCCGGAGGAACATATGCGGGCGGGTTCGCTCTGGATCACTGGCATTCGGGGCGTGACCTCGACACGGACCTTGCCGCGCTATTGCGGAGGGCGGGCACTGTCGGCGTTGTGGCGGTCGGCGCGTTTTTGGCGACTCGCATCGGATCGCTACTGCTCGACTGGTACGCGGAGCACGTGGCATCCAAGACGTCGACGCAGCTAGACGATCAGCTGATTCCGTCGTTCAAACGCATGTTGCCGATCTTGGTCTACGCTCTGGCGATCCTCTGGGCATTGGCGATCTTCGAGATCGAGATCAGTCCGTTGCTGGCAACGCTCGGCATCGGGGGCATCGCGATCGCGCTGGCGGCGCAGCCGACGTTATCGAACTACTTTGCAGGGACGTACGTCATATCAGAAGGCGAGATCGAGCCGGGCGACTTCATCGAGATTGAGGGCGGACCATCTGGTTTTGTAGAGGACATTTCGTGGCGAAGCACCAAGCTACGCTCGCGCTTCAACAACCTGATCATCATTCCGAACTCGATGATGTCGGACAACATGATCACGAACTACTCACGCCCGGCCTTGGCGATGAATGTGATAGTGACGGGTGGGGTGAGTTACTCGTCGGACCTTCAACAAGTCGAAGACATCTTGATGGATGTCGCGGGCAAGATCGTTGTGGAATCTGAGCATGCAGTGACGGAAACTGAGCCCCGTGCAGGTTTCAGCGTTTTCGGGGACTCAAACATCGATTTCTGGGTGTTTTTGCAAGCTACGGACCGTGCTGGTTCGTTCCAGCTCAAGAGCCAGTTAATCAAGCAGATTCACGAGCGATTCAATGAAGCGGGAGTCGTGATCAACTACCCGATCCGGCATTTGGTTGTGGATGATGTGCCGGAGGATGAAGAAGATGCAGATGAGCGCGAGCCGACGGCGCCGGAGCAGATCGTGGAGTTTGTGCGGAACAGCTGAGTAAAACGGTCCATGTCACCCTCCCTGCCGGGTCTTGAAAACGCTGATATCCGCAGGAACTCAGAAGCCGCGAACAAACAAGCGTCTTGGGAGGATGTGTGAAGACCTCGCAGCCGCTCAATCACAGGTTGAAGACCTCGAAGCCTACAGCGTAGTCGCACCCGAACTCCTCACCGATAGCATTGGCGGTCATCGTCAGGAATGTCTCTGGGTCGAAGTCCCGACCGAGGCCCTTGATGTAGATGTCGTGCTTCTCCAACGACTCCACTCCCCGGTAGATGTGGTCCCCCACATCCACCGCGTGAGTTGCGTTGGGCGAGGCGCCTACCAGCACCATTTTGACCTCGTTCCACGGCTCCAGCCCACTTTCGCCCAACTCCTCGAAGATCCAACGATTTCCTGCGTCTCTGCTTGCATCCAGCGTCGCGAGACCGACGGCTCGATGGTCTGACTGATTGGTGCCACCACCGCGGAAGCGCATCTCGAAGTTCATCGTTACCACCACGTCCGGTTTGTGCCGCCTAATCGCTTCGGCGATGTCGCGTCTCAGGGGCAAGCCGTACTCCACCATTCCATCTGGA
>CAYRHG010000110.1:0-11272 GCA_964424025.1 uncultured Dehalococcoidales bacterium
CACTTCGGTCCTTTGCTCATCGGCCGCGATCCGTTTCCGATCGAACGCCATTGGGAAGCGATGTTCCGACTATCGGATCACGCCGGATACGGCGGCGCCGAGATGGCGCGCATCTCGGCGCTCGACATCGCACTCTGGGACATCAAAGGACAGGCGCTGGACGTACCTGTGTACGAGCTCCTCGGCGGGGCAGTGCGTACCAAAATCCGCGTCTACGCCACATCGCTTCAGTTCCACGGCGCGGGCGAACAAGCCAAGGGCCTTCTCGACGAAGGGATTACCGCGATGAAGGGCGGGCCCACCATCGGCCTCTCCCAAGCCTCCGACGGTCAGTTTCTCTCACCCAAAGAACTCGACATGGCGCTCAAACCCATCCGCGACATCCGCGACGCCGTCGGTATGGACATGCAGATAGCGAACGACGGCCACGGCAAATGGACTTTGCCCGTCGCCATTCGCATCGCCCAAGCCATGGAGCCATACGAGATGATGTGGCAGGAAGACCTGATGCCGCTGCTGAATCCCGACGCGTTAGCCCGACTTCAAGCCGCCACCAAAACCCCGGTCTGCATCTCTGAACGGCTACTCACCCGGTGGCAGTTGCGACAGTTCATCGAAAACGGCTCCGCTCGCATAGTCATGCCGGACCTCATCTGGACCGGCGGAGTGTCTGAAACCCATAAAGTGGCGATTCTCGCATCAGCGCACCAAGTACCCTTCGCGCCGCACGACGCGACGGGTCCAGTCAACATCTTCGCCTGCTCACAAATCTGCATGAGCTCGCCCAACGCCATGATCCAAGAACACGTGCCCGCCTACCACAAAGGCTGGTACAACGACATCGTCGACCCGAACCTCGACATACGCGACGGCTACCTCCACGCACCCCAACGCCCCGGCATCGGCACTCGCTTAAAAGCTGGAGTGCGCGACCGATCCGATGCGACGATCCGCGTCAGTGACGAGCCGGGATTCAGCCTTATAGACGGCTGGGGCCCACATCCAGCCAGGACACCCGAATCTCAAGCCATCGTCGACGAACTCGAAATCGAGCGTGGCCCGCAGGTTTAAACGCAACGGTTGTCGCTAGACGTCCCGTGGCACATCGAACCACCCTTCACCCCGTCTTACCGCATCAACCGCTTCCTGGAAAATCCACCCGTCCTTAAAAGTCTGATACCCGCAGTATCCCTCGCCACGAACGTCAGCCAACAGTTCGGACATCAAGACGGTCCAATTCCTCTGGGTATCGTCGTCAATGTCTGGCAATCCATCCAGGATCTCTGTGGTCACCTCGACCATCTCCCACTCCGTACCGCGCGACTTCACATATAGCGGCCCTTGGGCATAAGCCCCCGCGATGTAGATCGACGCTTCATCCCCGTAAAACGCTACATAGTCGTCGCCGAAACGAGGTTGCATCCCACCGTGCCTAAACACCGACGTAACTGGTTGGCGAACAGAACGCACGGGCGAAACGTGTGCCATAACCGAGTACGACCACTCCGAATCTACGTCGCGCCATCCAACGCGATCCAACTCTTCAGGGCTCGGTATGAAGTCAGCACGTTCGCGAAAATCATGGATTCCTGCGACGACCGGCGCGATATGCATGTCGTTGCGCGCTTCGCCGTTTATGTCGATCAACTTCCCATCCAACGCATGAAGCACGATCGACAGCTTGTGCGTGAAATTGTTGCTCAACCTTCCACCGCCAAGGTCGATCCGGTGCGACCAACCCCACGGAATATGCGGGTGCAATTCGTAGTGCGAAACGCACTCCGTTTCGAACGGTTCACCGATCGCACCTTCCGCGATCAGCTTCTTAGCCAACAGCGCATGGGGCTGATACCGGAACGAAGCCGCATACGCAGTTTTCAAACCCTTTTCGCGGGCGGCAACGTACAACTCTTTTGAAGTAGCCGCGGACGTTGTAAGCGGCTTGTCGCAAAACACATGGCACCCGCGCTCGAGCGCCGCCAAAATCTGTTCGTGATGCGCTCCGCCCGGCGTACCGATGGCTACGATGTCCGGATTCAACGCGTCCAGAGCCCCAACCCAATCAGTCGACGCATAAGGAATACCCATATCTCCCGCCACACGCTGCACGACTTCTTCAGTCCTGCTCACCATGCCGACTACTTCGACCCCGCACCAACGCATCGCCTCCGCGTGGCCCTGACCTGCGAATCCAGAGCCCAAAACTAGGCCCTTTAACTTCCCGCTCATCACCCCCTCCTTTTGGTTGATAGCTACGCCGCTAGGAAACCGACCTTCTCGTAATCGCGATCCATAACTTCGCGAGAGTCGACTTCTAGCCAGTCGTCCATGATCTCGGTGTAGAGCGAGCGGAAGTCTAGGTTGAACGCAAGATCACCTTCTACCAGATCCTTCGCGTCCATCGATGGATACTCGCCATACTGTCCGCCCTGCACACCATCACCGATGAGGAACGCCACGCCGCCTGATCCGTGGTCCGTGCCGTTGCCGTTGTCTTTCACCCTGCGGCCAAACTCGGAGAACGCCAAGATCAAGATGTCTTCGCTCTGGTCCTTGGCCTTCATGTCAGAGTAGAAGTCGTGGATGCCGCCCGAGACGTCGCGTAGCAGCTTCTCTTGGAGCGCGATGCCGTTGGTGTGCGCGTCGAAGCTGCCATGTTGCGCGTAGCAAATACGAGTTCCGATGTCCGCCTGCAAAACCTGCGCCGCGCTCTTCATCGACTTGGAGAAGGCGTTCGGATCGTACTCGATTTCCGAGTCATACGTCAGAGTGCACTGGCTCAACATGTCCGAACCCCGCAATGCATCCAACCCCGTCTGACTCATCAGGTCCATCGTCGGACCGCTCCCAAGTCCCATCGAGTAGATCCATTTGAACATCTCAAGAACCTCGGACCGCTCCGTTTCAGCGCTCAAGTGGCCCATCAAGCCATAGGTCTCGAGGTCCGTCACGGAGGCTACAGGGGCGCCTTTGGCAATCAACGCACGAGGCAACCCGCCGCCGAAGTTAACCGCGGCGACGACGTTGTCGCCTTCAGGATGCATCTGCCTAACTGCATTGCCCAGCCACCCTTCCGGCGCAATGTGTCGAGGTTCCGCCGTGTGCCAGATGTCCATTGAACGGAAGTGAGAGCGGTTCGGTTCCGGGTATCCAACGCCGTGGATCACCGCGACCTTGCCTTGGTCGAATAGCTCCTTAATCGGCTGCATGCCCGGATTGAACCCGTACTTGCCGTCCATAGGCAAAACCCGGTCTTCAGTTATCCGCACGTTGGGTCGGTTGTCGACGTACCGCGGGTCATCGTAAGGGACGACGCAGTTCAAGTAGTCGTTGCCTCCCGACATCTGTACGACGACAAGTTTGCGTTCTTTCTTACCGTTCTGAGCGCTCATTCGAATTCTCCTAGCATGTTCCCGTCACCGGCTCGGCGGCTAGGGTGGGGGTGTGATTTCACGCAACTCTTTCGTAGATTTGGAACCGGTGCCGTCCAGTTTCCAGCACGTAAGACCGATCTTCTTGGTCCACCGCAACGGTGACGGGGTCCCAGAAGTAAGGTTCGATGCGCGCCGCGATCTCATTTTTGTCATCAGTGTCGACCTCGAAATAAGGCTCAAACGTCGACCGCGCTCGGAACTCGTCCTGTTGCGAATCCAAGTACTCCACCGCCCATTTCCCGAGCGTTGCTTCCCCCTGTAACTTCGTTAGGAAATTGCCGTCTGAATCGAGCACTTGGACCCGCTGATTGCCCCAGTCTGCTACATACATGTTGCCGTCAGAGTCTATGGCGACGCGGCTCGGACGATTGAACTCGCCGTCGCCATCGCCGCTGCTCCCATAAGACGCCAAGAACTCACCGTCTGGCGTCAACCGTTGGATGCGGTCGTTCCGCCAATCCGCCACGCAAACATTCCCATCCAGATCCAACGCGATACCCCACGGCAAATTGAACTCGCCTAGGCGTTCGCCAAACGAACCAAATTTCGAGATGAACTCACCTTCCTTAGTCAGCTTCTGCACGCGGTGATTCCTGTGATCCACGAGCAACATATTGTCGTCGGCGTCAAAGACCATATCCGAAGGCCCATCGAACTCGCCGTCACCGTTACCTACCGTGCCCCACATCGATCGCGGATCGCCGTCGCGGTCGTAGACCGTGATCCGCTGCAATACCTCGTCAGCCAAGTAAAGATTGTCTTCCGCATCCAACGCTAGAGCGGTTGGCCCGATCATGTCACCCATGTCGCGACCGTAACCGCCGATCTGACCTAAGTACTCATGGTCCAGCCTCGCCATTTGAATGCCGACGATGTTCAGCGCCACGGTGTTGCTTCGACTGACTACAAAGATGACACCGTCGTCGCGGACAACCATGTCCGTGGGCAGGTGAAATCCGCGCCCTCCTTGGTCGGCGTTGAAGCCGATCGTGTCAAGATAACGTATTCCGAACTTAGTCTTCGTGACCATCAGCCCACCTAAACCGTTTGATACTCCTGCGTCGCGACGATCAATCCGACTACGGATACGATAGCTTTTTCAGCGATTTCGATCGATTCGTCATCGCCGAATCTTATGTCTCCATGTTTCGAGACGAAGTTGACTAAACCCTGCCTCGTCGACTCTGCGACCTCGAGCGGACCTAGTATCGCCAACAGACGATCAACAAGCTCTTCAGGCGTCAATTTGCCTGCGCCCACCGATGTTTTCACCCGGTCGATGATCGCCCTAACCCCTGGCTTATTGGGATCATTGAGAGTCGAACTAGCGAAATTGACACGCTGAAGGTATGCCCCGGTGTTGATCCACTCCTCGCCGCCTTGCCAGCCCTCGACGCTTGGTGGGTTCAACAAGGCTTGGCCCATGTTCGCGCAAGTCGCAGCTGCCGCATATGCATCATACGAAGGAACCTCTAATCCTCCGGCTAACCGCAATGTCCCAACTACCATCTCCGCCGGACTCTTAATCCGCGCGTATCGGGCCGATTCATCCTTGAAAAATTCCGAGGTGAATAACGTCCTCAACATCGCGGTGATGTTGTAGTCCGACTCGAAATATTCGTCGACCATCGCTTGGATTGCTTCGGGATCGCGCGGCTCAACATGCGGCCACTGCGGAACTCCCGGCTCGTCGGCAACAAAGAAGTGGTAAAGATGCCGAGCGATGAACCGCGGAGTAGCTTCGTTGCGGCAGATGATGTCCACGGCATCCTCACCATTCCAATCGCCGGTCTCGCCCAACAGCGTCTTCTCACCATGGTCGTGGTCATCGTCGTCATACTCGAACTGCCACGAGATGTAACCGTATGGACGCGCAGTGTTGTTGCGCATCTTGATCGACATATAGTCAGGATTTACCACCCTCCAACCGGTGAACGCGCGTGCACACTCCTTGATGTCGTCTTCGGTGTAGTTTCCAACACCCATCGCGAACAATTCCAAGATCTCGCGCCCATAGTTCTCGTTTATCGAGTGCGCGTGATTGTCTTGGTTGTCGAGCCACATCAACATGGACGGATCCTTCGAAAGTTGCAGCAACAACTCGTCGAACCGCCCCATACCGTACTTCCGGAACATATCGATCTGGTTCAGGACCACTCTTCCCTGGATCAACTTAGACGCCCCAGTGGCAAACACCCGGTGCCAGAACAGACACATCTTCTCCCGCAATGGAGTCCGCGTGTGCACCAACTGATACATCCAGTGTGCCGCGCATGCCTGCTGGTTCCTCAAGTCGGATTGGTCGACGAAATAACGGCGGATCAGATCCAGCGGCAACTCAACATCGTCAACCGAATTCAGCAACTCCTCCAACGTCGCTTCGTAACCCATTTCGGCCGCGGTGTCCAATTCATCCGGCGTCGCCCCAAAACCCGCACGCCTCAAAAGATGGGCGATCAAGGCGACATCTAGCTTGGACTTAGTGAGCGTCACGATCTCTGCTTCTCCTGTAACTCAAGAGACCACACAAACTTAGGCACAAAGTTTAACCGAACGAATCTTGAGATGCAGGGATGCCTAGCCGATCAATCATCCAATTGCCGCAGCCGCGGGTCCGTGTAGTCGCGTATCCAATCGCCCATGAAATTGAGCGACATAACCACTAAGAAGATCGCCAATCCGGGGAAAAAAGAGGACCACCAAGCCGTCGTCAAATACTCTCGCCCCTCCGAGACCATCAAACCCCACGATGGCGTCGGCGCCGGTATCCCCGCACCCAAGAAGCTCAACGTCGCCTCCGTCAATATCAAACCGCCCACTGCAAGCGTCGCGATCACCATGATCGTAGGCACGACTCCCGGCAATATATGCCGCACAATTACTCGCGCCGTTGATGCCCCGCAAACACGCGCCATCAACACGTATTCCCGCTCCCGCAACGACAACACGTCGGCCCTAACATTGCGCACGAACCCGGCCCAGGAAACCATAGCCAAAACGCCCATCAATACTGTCAAGCTGCCGCCGAACAGAGTCACAACAACAATCGCGACCAACAAGAAGGGCAGTGCATGCCAAATGTCCACAGCTCGGGCGATCACCTCATCAATCACGCCTCCGTACCAAGCCGCAATCAAACCCAACGTAACTCCGACGAGTAATCCGCTCAACAGTGCCACGCCCGCCACCGCCAGCGAAATCCGTGCTCCGTGGATGATCCGACTCAAAACATCCCGACCCACCTGATCCGCCCCCAATAGATAACTCTGCGTCCATTTTCCCTCTTCGTCCGCCATCCAAATCGGAGGAGCATTCCGATCCCGTAGCGCCTGTACATTCGGTGCCTGTGGCGCAATCCAAGGTGCGAAGATCGCTGACAGAACTAACGCCACTAGCACAATTCCTGGCAATATCGGCCAGCGACGCAGGAACGCGTAAGTAAGCCCAAGCGCCGTTCGCGGTCGAAACGCCGGGCTTGTCGTCTCAGACACGTAGGTTGTCGAAATCTCAGACATTCATTGCGGTTCCTACGTGTACCGAATTCGAGGATCGATGACGATGTAAAGCAGATCCGCAATCAGACTGAACACCACGTAGATGATGACGAAAACCAAAACCCCACCCGTTAATACCGGGAAATCGTTGTTGTTCACCGCTTCCAGCATCGTCCTTCCCAACCCCGGCCAAGCGAAAACCGCCTCGGCAACCAACGTCCCGTTCAGCAACCCCGCTAACAGCAACGTCGAAAGCGTGATCGGCTGAATCAACGAGTTGCGGAGCGCGTGCTTCCAAATCACTGCCGTCGGAGTCGCTCCCTTGCCGCGCGCCAACCTGATGAACTCCGAATCCAAAATCTCCAACATCGATGATCTGGTTATCCTCAGATACCCCGCCATCGAACTCGTCCCGACAACGATCGAAGGCATGATGAAGTACCTGATGTCGAATCCCTCGCCACGCAATCCGCTCGGTAACCACTCCTGCCAGACCGAGAACAACAGAACCATCACGATACCCAACCAGAAATTCGGTATCGCCTGACCGAACAACGCCACAAACCGCCCAATGTAGTCCCAAATCGTGCCCCGATACACCGCGGAAATTATGCCGATCGGAACGCCCACGAAAGTCGCTAAAGCCCAACCCGCTATCGCCAACTGAGTTGTCGCCCCGACCTTCTCCAGGATCACCTTTGAAACTTTGCGCTCCCCGGCCAAAGACTGACCCAAGTCTCCCTGCAACGTATGTCCGACCCACACCAGATACTGAACAATGAACGGCTTATCCAACCCGAGATGCTTCTCAAGAGCCCGAACCTGCTCCGGCGTTCGACCGTAACCCTCTGGCTGCGCATAAAGCAACAACGGATCCCCTGCAATTCGAGACAACGCAAACACCACGAAAGTGGCACCGATTATCGTCACAACGGAGGCCAGCAAACGACGTATCAGATACCGTCTCATCGGAAGGTCATCTTTTTTGCAAACCCGAATTGAACGCGCATCGGCCTACTTCCCGAATCCAAATTTAGGGACTCGAGAAGCAGACCGATACGATCCTATGTCTGTAGCAAACTATTGCGCAGGTTTGATCAAGTCGAGCGAGACGATGTGCGTGCCCGCTGCGTTGGCCCTCATCTCCCAAGACTCGATCGAGTTCGGGTTCCAGACCAAAGGCTCGGGGATAGCCGCAATACCCGAGTTCAGCCGCCAATGGCGGTAGTACTCGAGCAACTCTGTGTTGTTCGCGATCCGTTGCGCCTTGTCCAATTCGCCGGCCGTTCTCAGGTAGTTGTCGAGCACGAATGGGATCTCCATGGCACAGCTGAAACCACCGCGAGACAACGTTGTAAATACGACGCCCTTCGGGAAGTCCCAAGGCACTGAGTCACGGGCATCCGTGCCTCCGCAGGCACTCAAGAACGGTTGGTTCTGGGATCGTTCCACGACCGTTGGTCGCCAGACCGTGTAGCCGTGTCTCACCAAGCTTGTTCGGATGCCTAAGCTGTCCCACATCGCGCCAATCGCCGCTTGGATCTCGCCTGCAGTACCCGTCGCACCGCCAACGTGTGGTGTCACATACATGTCCACTTGGAAGCGGATGCCTCGCCCGGCCACTGGATAACCTGCTTCATCGAGGATTCGAGCCGCCTCATCGGGGTCGTACTCGATGTTCCACTTGTCGTCCCAATGAGGTGACCTTATCGAGAACGCGTTAACGTGCACCAACCAACCCAAGCCATCAACGATGACATCGTTGATCGTCTCCTTATCGATCGCGATCGACATCGCGGTCCTCACCATTCGCGCGCGTTCCATGCTCTCGTCGTTGCCATACTCCCCGATCCAAGGGAACTGCTCCGTCGGTTGGTAACCCTCGCGCTCGACCTCGACCTGTTGGGGTTCGCCCACTGTGATGTCGGGGCACGAGACTGAGCTTGCGCCTTGTGAACAGTTGTAGTCGTACTGCTCCCAGTAGTTGCCCGCGAAGAAGACGCCTTCCTGAGCGGCCTTGCCGCTGTCCGACATCTTGAAGCCTTCCTCAAGCAATCCACGGATCGCCTTCAACGAAACATCTGCAATGTCCGCCTGACCGTTGCGAAGCATCGCAATGCGCGTCGACTCTTCAGGCACCTCGTTCACGTTCAAGAACGGCATGTACGCTGGTTGGATGTGGTGCTCAGGGTTCGATTCCAATCGAACGATGTTCTGCGGAATGAATTCCTTCAACATGTACGGACCAGTACCGATGATGTTCTCGTTTGCCCACTCACGACCGTTCTCATCGAACGCTCGCTTGCTGAACGTCCCGTTGGTGCCTGCGAAAGTGTTGAAGTAAGCCTGGTTCCACACTACTGTGAACTGTTTGACCGGGATCTCAACGGTGTAGTCGTCGATCTTAATCATCGGTTCGACAATCGCCGCATAATCTCCGGACTGGTTGTGCACACTCTCCGGAGCGATCAGGTCGTTGAAACTCCAAACTAGGTCATCCGACGTCAACTCGCCCCAACCGCGGTGGAATTGAACACCTTCCTTGACCTTCACCGTGATCTTGCTCAGGTCATCAGCGACCTCCCAAGTCTCCGCCAAAACGGGGTCAACGATGTTTGATCCTACGGGCCCGCCGGGTTGGAAGAAGCCTTCAGCGATGCTCCACGGTCCATCGGGAGCGCCCGTGCTGTTCAATCCTGTCATCGTCAGACCCACGCGGTTCTGGACCGCCATCTCTGCTGTGTCAGGAGCACTTTGAGGCGCCGGGGCCTCCATCATCGCCATCGCGATCGGCGTGGCGGTCGCCACCACGATCTTCTCGACCTCTTTCTCGACTTCAACTTCTTTGACGACTTGCTTCTCGACCACCACTTCCTTTTCGACCACAACGGTCTGGACCACGGTTTCACCTGCGACTTCGACCTGTTTCTCCACGACAACGGTCTGCACGATGGTTTCGCCCGCGACCTGCACCTCTTTCTCAACAACCACGGTCTGAATGACTGTCTCGCCGGGAACGGACTTTTCTACGACCACGGTCTGAATCACCGGTGCGCCTTGTACCTGCACCTCTCTTTCAACGACGACCGTTTGGATCACCGTCTCGCCACCGCACGCGATCCCGACCGCGGCGAATACCGCGACCAGCCCGATCGCGGTTGTAACCGCCGGCGACCTTTTCAAAAATCGGATCAGTCCTCTCATCTGGCAACCTCCTGTCGATTTCTTTACCGACAAATCGATTCGCGGGCTTTAAATTGGAAAGTGACGAACCTCGGTCTGAAAACCGACACCAGTCACATGCCGTTAATCAGCACGAATCGCCTGCATGCATGCAGAAGTGTACACCGATTTCGTATCGGCTACTTAACCAAAGTCATGAATTCGTAAATTCGTTGAAACGAAGCGGCGACCAACCTACCACCTATGCACCAAGCACCGACGAAAACATCCCTCCGCCAAAACATCCGGAATCCCGCGTGCCACAACCAATGGCCCCGCAAAAATCTTGCACGGCCCCTCGACATGCCGTATACTAAGCGGTTACCGACAAATCGGATTCGGTTTGGGCTTAGTCGTCTAACCTTCAGATTTGCGGTAAGCATCTTGACAACTGAAGAGCGGAAAGAACAGACGTCAGTTCAAATAAGAGTTTGATCCTGGCTCAGGATGAACGCTGGCGGCGTGCCTAATGCATGCAAGTCGAACGAGGTCGCTCCTTCGGGGGCTAAACCTAGTGGCAGACGGCTGAGTAACGCGTGGGTGACCTGCCCCCGAGAACGGGATAACTGCGGGAAACTGCAGCTAATACCGTATACATTCCCGTGCTTCAATGCGCGGGAAGAAAGATTTATCGCTCGGGGATGGGCCCGCGCCCTATCAGGTAGTTGGTGCGGTAACGGCGCACCAAGCCGAAAACGGGTATCTGGTGTGAGAGCATGACCAGACAGAGGGGGACTGAGACACGGCCCCCACTCCTCCGGGAGGCAGCAGCAAGGGATCGTGCACAATGGGCGAAAGCCTGATGCCGCGACGCCGCGTGAGGGATGACGGCTTTCGAGTTGTAAACCTCTTTTCTCAGGGAAGAGAGAGGGCGTCACCTGAGGAATAAGTCACGGCTAACTACGTGCCAGCAGCCGCGGTAATACGTAGGTGGCAAGCGTTGTCCGGAATTACTGGGCGTAAAGGGTCCGTAGGCGGTTTGGTAAGTCTTCTGTGAAAGCTCCAGGCTCAACTTGGAGTCGTCGGAGGAAACTGCTGAACTAGAGACTGTCAGAGGCAGGTGGAATTCCCGGTGTAGTGGTGAAAAACGCAGATACCGGGAGGAACACCAGTGGCGAAAGC
>CAYRHG010000111.1:0-7928 GCA_964424025.1 uncultured Dehalococcoidales bacterium
CCTCGGGATTGAACGATCACATTCCGCAGGGTTGCTCACGGCGCCTTTCGAGAACGCGTTTTCCTCTCATTTCTGAGTTTGTTCAAGTACCTCTTCGCGCTTCGCATCGGTTCGTGTTCCCAACGCTCGACGGGTTTACCCGCACCCGGCCCTGCGGTGATGTGAGCGGTGCTCGTCGACTTTTTGCCGTCGATGAAGGCTGCGAAAACGGCGTGGGTGCCGAAACGGTAGAGAACGTTGAGCCAAAACCATGTGCTCTCGACGGCTTCCTCCCGATCGATTGCCAGAGCGCCCGAGTAGACAGCTTGGTGAATTCTGCACTCGATGTGTTCAAACTGATCGATGAAATCTCGAAAGGTGCGAATGGCGGCAAGCCCGATATCTGGTTCCTTGCCTTGGTTCTCGGCGTCGTGCTTCAGCGTATCCCGGTGCGAAGCGATACTGTTGAAAAAGGACCACAACTCGTCGCAACCACGGTTCCAACGTTCCAGCTGGTCTTGGTCGTTTGCGAAGTATTTCAAAGCCTCGTCTTCCAAACGACCGATGACCGCGATCGTGTTGTACACGTGATCATTTGAAGATGTGAATTCGAACGCATCGAAAAAGTCGAAAGCGTTTAGTAATCGGTTATTGAATCGCGACATTTGGCCTTGTCCTCCGTCCCTACAGTCGGTTCGGTACAGAAAGCGCGTTTAGTCGGTTCTTTGGATTTTACTAGACCCAAAAACGACCGGATCAATTTCAGACACGTGAGTCACGATTTCGGCAGGTTTTGACCGAAGAGAACCTTGCATAAATGACCGATACACCGTGTCGTCTTCGAATTTGTATCGCGGCAGACTTTCGAAGATGCGAGTAGCAGAAGAGAGTTCATTCCGCGCTTGAGCGGGTATGAAAAGCCCCGCCCTGAGTGAAGGGCGGGGCTATTGGGCATCGGCATTAATGCACTACGGACTGCACTTCGCCGACTTAGTGTTCATGATCTATGTAGCACTTGATCTTCTTGTCGTAGCACACTTTGTGCCAACCGTCGTCAGGCGTGTAAATCCATTTGCACACAGTCGTCCAGCACCAGATCCAAATTACATGGAATTCCGGACTGTCAGTGCCGCCCGTATCCTGTACATTGATCTTTCCTGAGATGGGATTGTTGTCGTTTTCGTTGAAACCGACAGAAACCAAAGCTGTCTCAGGGATTACCATGCACTCATCCACGCCAGCGGCATCAAAATTTGCCGCTGGAATTGTTGCAGGGAGTTTTGCAGCTTCTCCTTCCTGCGCTACCCATCGAGCATCCGCGATTAGTGGCGACCAAGTGATTGTAGCTACAGCTACCACTGCGACCACCACGATGGACATTAGAGCCTTGTATTTGGTCATGATTGACCTTCTTACTTTAAGGCGATGGCATCCTCCATCCAGATGCCACTTTCATGTACCCTGACACAAACTCTGAGAAAGGCGTCGCTATGTTGACGAGAAATTTCGATGATCGTAATGAGCAACTGAATCCCGGGCGCGTAGGAACCCTCACAGGATCGAAATCGCGGAGCATGATGGTAGGGGCGATGGCGCGTTCGGTGTTGATCGGCCTGATTGTTTCGGGTTGCGGGAGCAACGCATACGAAAACAACCCGGAGCCGACGACTTCGTTGTTGGAGGGAATAGAGGTAGTCGAGACACCGTTGCAGTCGGTAGCGGATGATGTTGATGCGCAGAATTCAACGAGTAGTGGCGAGCCCCGGCGTGGCGGTGTTTTTCGCACTCCGTCGGGGAATCTGCTGATACCTGATCCAGCGTTGTTCTCTCCGTCGAGTGCTATACAGCCGCTGTTGGGCGAGATCTACTCAGGATTGATGCAGTTGACGGACGACCCGAATGACGCGCTGAGAACGGATCTTGCGGAGCGTTACACGGTCCGAGACGGAGTGAAATATGAGTTTTTGCTGAAGCGCGATTTGAAGTTCAGCGACGGAAGTCCAGTGACGGCATTGGACTTCAAATGGAGTTGGGAACGGGCTTTGAAGCCCTCTAGCGGTTCACGACATGCGGCAGAGGTTTTTGGATTGATTGCAGGGGCTTCCGAGGTCTTGTCCGGTGAGACTGAGGAACTCAAAGGTGTAGATGCGGTAGATGATCGGACGCTTTTGGTGACGTTGTCCGAGCCCTCGGCGGTATTTCCATATTTATTGGCAGATCCGGTCGCCGCGGTGCTGAAGCGTGAGAACGTCCAGAATTGGGGCATAAATTTCGCGGATCTGTTTCGTCTGCGCTCGGCTTCCGAGCCATTGGCGACGGAATTTGAGGAGTTGCCAGTGGGAACTGGTCCGTTCAAGGTCGTCCTATTCGATTTTGAACGTGCTCAGCTGGTGTTAGCGCGCAACGATCACTACCATGAGGGGCCGCCGTATCTTGACGGGGTGGAGTTCGTGACCGACCTGTTCGAAGAGCGAAACGGTCAAATGGTAGCGAACTTCGGTAGGCCCTTTGAAGAAGGTTCAATAGATTGGACTTTCGGCGGCACAAGCAGCGCGAAGAATGAACTTGGCGGAGAGATTGTTGCTCGATTGTCTGGCAACAGGTCCGACTTCCTGATATTCAACAGCGGATTGCCGCCTTACGACGATGTGTTTTTCCGTCGTGCTCTGATCGGATCGGTAGAGTTAGAGTCGCATCACGGCGATGAAGGTGGGCATGAGATACCGGGTTCGTTGATACCTCCACTTCTAACCGGGCATGATCCTGATCTCGCGGGGATTGGATACGATCCAGTGGAGGCGGTCGACAATTTGGGGAAGTCGGAATATGCTGACGAGAGTTCCGCTATTCGACCTACTTTTCATACTGACATCGATGGGCACTTCAAGGAGGAGTTCGAATTCATCACACATGCGTGGCGCAATGAACTCGGTACAGGGGAAGGCAAATATCAATACGCATTTTCTGATCGCTACGAGGAGCTGTTGGCAAATGGAAAGTTGGAGATGCTGTTCAAGGATGTGAATGCCAGGTATCCCGACGGGCTGGCTGTGTTGTCGGAGTTGTTTCAGGCGTTCGGTGCGGGTAATTCTTCGGATGAACAGGCTGAGTTGGACAGTATGATTCAATCCGCGAAGGCTGAGGCGGATGCCGCTGCGAGATTGGAGACATACGATGAGATACAACGATTTGTTTTGGAACAGGCATTAGTAATGTCGTTTGAATGGCCATCTGCGGGAGGATCAGGCATCAGTCTCCAGCCGTGGGTGCATGGATACCGCGAGCCGGCATTTTATGGTTCGAGGTTCAAAGACGTGTGGTTTGACGATACTGCGCCGAAGCGGGAGTTGCCGGCGGAGTGATTCCGGCGGCCCAGACATGCTCCCGTCCAAAATCTGACCTGCAGTCATCCGATGGATCGCGGACATCGGCGACATCGCGCCCGAGATTCCGTGAATCGTCCCGATAGGAGGAGGTGGGGTAAGCGGCAAAGCTCCGTCGGGTCCGAGCGTCTGACTGCCGCATCGGGACGGTCGGCGCGTCACCTGTCCGAACAAACGAACCACTCCGCCAAATCGACGCAACTGCGATCTTCGAGAGTCACACAGACGCATCCCCCCAAGTAAATTGTCCGACCGGGCACCGGTAACAGCGTAGTCATCATCTCGGCGATCGTTGGCCAACCAAAACTACATATCTTCGCGGTCTTTGCAGTTGCCAACACGTGACTCCAAGGCCTCAGCGGCAACCTGTCAACGGAGTTCAGACACCTCCACACCATGGTCAAAGTCGCCCCGTCGTCATCGAGACCTCAAGTTGGGACAACAGACGCCAAAACACCCGCGCCGGCAAACAGCAATGGTAGGCCCGACACCGATAACCCCGAGCGTCGAGCCGGCACCGCCGCCGCGATCATCGTTTACGACGGTCGGCGCCTTTCACCTCGGCCTTGGGATGGCGACAATGCGAACATCATTCCATCGGCGAGGCATGCTGATGAGCCTGTGAAGCCGTGAGGCCAGAAGAATCATTCACTGCCAAATCGGTGCCGCTCCAAAACTTTGGGGACTATAACTCTGTGCGCGCGTGATTGGCAGAGCGGATGGTAACCTGGCGAACTTGTCATAAACGGACGAGGGGCCGGTGCAAGGCGGCAGCGTTCATGTCTGACGGGACACTCGCGTGAAGGGATTGTCGGATGGGAGATTGTCCGGCAATACCAGAGACAAAAGGAACACAACACCTTGGACGGGACTTGGTGTCTCAGATCGTTGAGACCGCTGAGGCACGAAGACGTGTTCAGATCGCCCGGCTAGATCGCGCCCACATCTATGGTCATCAAACACTCCGGGTCATCGACGATAATTGAAATTGCAAACCGACTAACGATCAGAGCCTGTAGACGAACTCACAGGAGAAACACAGATGGTGGAATTTTCGATAGGTGTGGGGATCAACTCGGCTATCGGGTGGATAACCAGGAAATTCAAAGATGACGACCGCATCAAAATCCGATCCGAGATCAAATTAGGTCCGACTAGCCGCGAATACGGTTTCACGGAAACTGCAATCGAAGTCACCGTGGTGAACAACAGTCCCATCAACGTCGAGATTTACAGCGTCCGTTTGATGATAGACAAGAGATTCGGCGTGCCGCTTCCAGACCAAGCACCCGCGCCGCGTCACCACGACCAACTTCCCAAACGCATCAAACCCGGACTGTCGCACACTTGGTATTTCGGAACTGAGCGAACCTCGTTCTTCATCCTGAATTTGTATCCAGCGATTGGCGAGAAATGCGAACTGCGCCCTAGAGTCGAGACAGTCGCGGGCAATGTCTACAGAGGTCGAAAATTCGAGTTCGAGACGGATGTCAACGCATACTCGCCGATTTGAAGCGACGCGTACCGCTCGGAGCGCAACAAATCTCGGTGTGTCTCGCACCATGCGAGAATTCAGGTGCTCGTCTCGCGCTGAACAAACTAGGTTCTACCATGAATGTAGACAGAGTCCAATTGCGACGTTGACCTTGACGGCGTAGAATCTGCATGGCGGTAGGGGGTGGTGGCGCATTGGCGTCGCGCACCTGTAAACCCACACCCTCGCCGCCTCGTAATCCCCGTTTGAATATCAACACGCCCCAGTTGCCCGCTTCGACACCACTGATCGCGCGGTACCGTATAAAGTCCTCGTGTGATAACAGACAGTGCGTGATAGATTGAGCGGTTTCAATCAGGTCGCGCGCACAGAGTTATAGTCACCAAAACTTTCTTAACTTGGATGCATCAAACTCTGTGTTAGGATCTGTCCAGAGACACAAAAGCAGATTCGCCAGAGTCAATTCAGTTCCGCACATGAAACCCCAAATTTCGTCTGGCCTTGATTCATCATCTTCCAACGCGTCTTTTGATCGAATGTATTCTTCAGCAAGATCGTCCGTCGCCTTTTCGATGTCGAATTCGTATTCCGACATGGCCATTTGATTTCTGTTCCGACACGTTTCGACGCATCACTCCCGTCTCCAAGCTCGAACGCCTGCAAAACCATCTTCCGGCTGCACGGCACGCAACATCAGTCGTTCGAGAGGTATGGTCGGCAGACGGGTCTCCCATCGCGACACGGCATTTGCCTATTCGTACATTTATGTGCGATAATGAAGCGATGGATAGCCGCGAGTTCATCAGACGCGCCAGAGCATACGCTCGTAGAAACGGCAAAACGTTCGCATACGATCCGGCTCGCGGCAGGGGCAGTCACGGCAGGCTGTACGTCGGCTCTCGCTTCACGACCGTCAGAAGAGGCGAACTTGGCAAGGGCCTGCTGGCCGCAATGCTGCGTCAACTCGATATCGACCGAAGGGAGTTCTGAACCATGATTTACGCGTACCCGTGTCGATTGGCACCTGATGAAGACGGCCAGGTGACCGCCACCTTCCCTGACGTGCCGGAGGCAGTCACAGGGGGGAGAGACCGCGCCGAGGCCCTTGCGCTGGCAGAAGACGCGCTCGCGGTGGCGCTCGCAGGGTACGTCCACGCGAAGCGGGACATACCCGATCCTGGCGAAATAGACCAAAGCCATGTGCCGGTTTCCGTTCCCGCCGTGGTCGCTGCCAAGCTGGCGCTCTACTCCGCCATGAGGTCACAGCGCGTCACTAAAGTCGAGCTCGCCTCGAGGCTCGGAGTCAGTGAATCCGCGGTGCGCAGGTTGACCGATCCCGACCACCGGTCGCACATGAGCCAGGTGCAGAGAGCGCTTCGGCATGTGGGGCGCAACGCCTCGCTCGAAGTCACCGTCGTGTGAAACAGGCGAGCCGACGCGCTCGTCCCCGATTGCGTCGCCATTCGAATCCTAGGAGCAGAAATGAAAAACGATCAAACGCCGAACTTGAATCCTGTCGCCCTCTACGCGAGGGTTTCGAGCGATCGGCAGGACGTGGACCTCTCGGTCGCGGCGCAGCTGAGAGCCTTGCGGGACTACGCGGCGAAGAACGGTTACATCGTTGCCCGCGAGTACGTCGACGAGGCGGAGAGCGGACGCGTCGCAGACCGGCCCCAGTTCCGCAGGATGCTCGACGATGCCGGAATGCCGGAGGCTCCGTTCTCGGAGATCCTCGTCTGGAAGTTCTCTCGCTTCACCCGCAAGAGGGAGCACGCGGTGGCCTTCAAGGCCATGCTGCGAAGACGCGGCATCCGCGTTGTTTCCATCACCGAACACGCCGACGACTCCCCCACCGGCAGGCTGATGGAGGCCATCATCGAGAGCGTCGACGAGTTCTACAGCGAGAACCTCGCCCAGGAGGTGACCAGAGGGATGAGAGAAGCGGCGTCGCGCGGCTTCTGGATCGCGCCGATCGCGCCCTACGGCTACCGCAAGGTTCACGTCGCCGACGGGGCCAAGAAACGCCCGAAGTTGGAGGTCGATCCCGAAAAGTCTCCGACGGTGAAGAGGGTGTTCAAAATGGCGGAGTCCGGCAGCAGCGTCCTCGACATCGTGAAGACGCTCAACGCCGAAGGCATCGCCAGCCCCGCGGGCAAGGAGTGGTCCAAGACCGGGATCCACAAGATGCTCACAAACGTCGCCTACACCGGCACGCTGGTCTGGGGCTCGTCCGCCAAAGCCAAGGCTGAACCTGTGAGAGTCGAGGACGCCTTCCCGGCTCTCGTGTCGAAGTCGCAGTTCAGGCGCGTCGGCGACCTCATGCGTTCCCGTGCACCTTCGAAGATCCACCCCAGGCGCGCCGCCAGCACATACCTTTTGAGCGGTCTGGTCAAATGCAGGAGCTGCCGGCGCGCCCTCACCGGCCAGAGCGCCAAGAGCGGACAGTTCGCGTACTACGTCTGCCAGTCGAAGCTCAAGCGCGGCCGCACGGCTTGCCGCGCGCCGAGGCTCAACGCCAAAAGGTTCGAGAGCCTCGTCGTCGACAAGATGCGGAGCAACGTGCTGACCGAGAGGAACATCAGGGACCTCGCGAAGCTGGTCGAAGAGGAGATGGACGGCGCGGCGCGCGAGCACCGCGAAAAGCTGGACACGATCCGATTGGGAATCGAGGACGTGCGCAGACGGCTGGGCAAGCTCTACGCCGCCATCGAGGATTCCGATCTCGAAGTGTCGGACCTCGCTCCACGCATACGAGAGCTCCGAGACCGCGAGCAGAGGCTGCTGGACGCCGAGCGCGAAGCCGAGACTGCGCTGTCGGACCGCAGGGCGGTTCTGGGCGACGTCGAAAGGATCGCCGCGTTCGCCGAGGATCTGGGCAAGTACCTTAAGAACAGCGAACTGACCGAGAGGCGCGCCTTCATATCGTCGTTCGTCGAGGAGATCGTCGTCGACCGCGGACAGGCCACCATACGCTACACCCTGCCCATGCCGCAGGACGCCCCTACCGCCGGGATGGACGCCGAGAACGTGTCCATCCCGAGCCCGGTTCTGTCAACAGTGAAATCTGGTGG
>CAYRHG010000112.1:0-12883 GCA_964424025.1 uncultured Dehalococcoidales bacterium
GACCAAAATGTCGGCACGGCTGGTGTGTTGCGCGATGTCGCGTGTACCTGTGTGACACATCGTTACAGTCGCGTTGGCCCCATCGCCCCGCTGGGTAAGCAACAACGCCAAAGGCCGGCCCACAAGCGAACTGCGGCCCACGATCACAACATCCGCGCCGTTCACCTCTACATCTTCCTCGATCAACATCCTTTGAACACCGAGCGGAGTCGCCGGAACGAAACGAGGCTTGCCCAACGAAAGCAAACCCGCGTTCTGAGCGTGAAGCCCGTCCACATCCTTCAACGGATCTAGGCCATCGATGATTGCGTCCGCGTCGATATGATCTGGCAACGGCAACTGCACCAAGATGCCGTGGTAACGATCATCCCGGTTCAATTCTCCGACAACGCCTTCCAAATGTTCGGCGGTCACATCTGCATCTATGTTGATCGTCTCAGTTACGATTCCCACCTCTTCGCACGCCTTTTCCTTACGCCGGACATAGGAATGCGACGCCGGATCATCACCCACCAAAACCACTGCCAAACCAGGTGCTACGCCTTGGGATTTGCCGAACGCGGCAACCTTGTCGGCAACACCTACGTGGACTTTTTTGGCGATTTCGTTGCCGCTGATGATTCGTGCTGTCATGTGGTCTAATCCCGTCATTCCGGCGAAGGCCGACCGCTTGAGGGACGGAACGTCCATCCAGAGGGGTCGGGTTAGCGGGTAACCAAACCTGTGCGGCCGAACCCCACAACGATCCATAGCTTGACAATGGTTCGTCCTTGCGACAATCGACGCTGGTTTATCATTTGAGACGCTATTTCAAGCGACCCGAACAGGTTAATCGCGTCCCAAAAATCATGATATACACGGGTGTCGACCTCATCGAAATCCACCGTATCGCTGCGGTGCGCGACCGGTATCCGATCCGGTTCTTAAACAAGGTCTTTACTCCCGGAGAACAGCGATACGCGCGCAACCGCGCACCGCAATTGGCGAGCCGATTCGCAGCCAAAGAAGCCGTAATGAAAGCGCTGGGTACGGGGGTCCGTGGCGTTCCATGGAAATCCATTGAAGTCACCAGAAAACGCGGCGGCCCACCCGAAATCACGCTCCACGGCAACGCTCTTAAACGCGCCGAACTTATGGGGGTGAAACGCATCGCTCTCAGCCTTAGTCACTCCAGAGACTTCGCCGTCGCATCCGTCGTGTTCGAAGCAAGCGACGACGCTTGGCGACCATGAACAATTTCACATTGCCCACTTCACGAAAAATCGTCACCGCGGCAGAAATGCTGTCGATCGAGGAGAGCTGGTTCGCCTCCGGTGAGATCACGCTTGAAACCCTAATGGATCACGTCGGGCGAGCCATTGCCGGCTGGGTCTTGAATGATCTCGGCGAAGATGCGCGCACCTCGCACATTTTGGCGCTCGCTGGCAAAGGCAACAACGGTGGCGATGCCATTGTCGCTGCGAAGCACCTCCATGAGTCAGGCGTTCCTGTCACTCTCGCTACGGTTTTGCCACGCGATGACGACGATCCGTTGATGATCGATTTCGTAGCTGCAGGCGGAACCGTCGTCGAGCTGAACGGAGACGCTCCAGTTCGTACTTTGTCAAACTTATGCGACAAAACAGACCTGATACTTGATGGCGTTTTCGGATTCAGCATCTCACGACCGATCGAAGAACCGATCGCTTCTCTCTTGGCCGTGGCTAAATCGAGCGGCAAGAAAGTCGTGGCGATCGACGTCCCGAGTGGTGCTAACCCGGACAGCGGAATATTCGATCCCAACGGCCTGCCAGCAGACGTCTGCCTACCAGTCGGGTTACACAAACTCGGTCCCGCCGTACTGTTCGGCGATCCTCCATACGGAGACCGGATCGAGGTTTTGGATGTCGACATTCCCACTCATTTGTCCAGCCACATCCGCCGAGGAGTGAACGATCTTGATCTGGCGCGGTCACTCATTCCCGACCGATCGGCCACAGGTCACAAAGGTGATTTCGGACGCGCGCTCATGTACGCCGGTTCCAGCTCCTACGTCGGTGCGGCCGAACTTGCGGCACAAGCTTGTGCACGCAGCGGCGTCGGTCTAGTCGCCGTAGCAACGCCCAACTCCGTCTTTGAGGCCATAGCCGGGAATGTCCCAGAAGCCACATACATCCCGCTCGACGAAGACGTCAACGGCGTCCTTCCCGGACCCGCCTACAACGTTTTCAAAGATCGTATACCGGCGATGGACTCTGTCCTGATCGGTGTCGGCATAAACCTGTCCTACGGCGTACGTGCGCTTCTGGAGCGGCTCGCTTCCGACCACGAATTGTGGCACGATTGCACCGTTGTGCTGGACGCCGATGGATTGACGCTGGCTTCGTCGATCGATCGCTGGTGGGAAGTTTTCGATGGGGATCTGATCATCACACCACACCCTGGCGAGATGTCCCGATTGTTAGGGATATCAATAGATGAGGTGCAAGCCAATCGCGTGGAGGCAGTTGAGACCGCCGCCCAACGATTCAACTGCGTATGCGTTCTTAAAGGAGCCACAACGTTGATCGCGTCGCCAGATGGTCGGATGCGCGTCAACATGCAGCCGAATAACGCATTGGCACGCGGAGGAACCGGCGATGTACTCGCGGGAATCATCACCGGTTTGGCGGCGAAATCAGATCCATTCGATGCGGCTTCTTTAGGCGTATTCATCCACTCATTGAGCGGCCGTTATGCATCTGAAGACCTGACACCGTACGCTATGACCGCCAGCGACCTTGTCAACTATCTTCCAAAGGCGTTCCGTGAATTAGCATCTTAGCCAGCAAGGGCATCCGAAACACATCCGAGCAAACACTTTGGCTCAGGAAACCAAACCCACTCTTGAAGAGATCGTCGATCTCTACGTCCAAAGGGCGCGTTCAAAGCTGCGCCCTACCGAGTATGAACGCAGCCAGAAGAACGATCTGACCTTGCACCACGTCATCGAGAACGACGAATTCAGACTTCTCGATCACATGATCGCCGTAAAGGACCGGCGAGTCGAGTGGATTTGGCGCTCCCAAGATTTCTGGCCCACCGATCAGTTGACTGACATCACCATCGCCGGAATCGACCTACGAAACTACGGCGTGATCCACGGTAGCAATCGCATCACCGGCGTCAAATTCACCATCGGTCCCCGGAGCTACGCCGGTCCAGATCCTGACGCCTGCCTGCCATTCGTCAACGACTACCTTCACATGGAAGCGCACTACCGCTGGGATGGCGACAAGATGACCCTTCAACGATCTCGCATCGGGGTCGACTTCAATACCAAAGATGCCTTGACGTTACGCGCGCGTTCTGTCGAAATCGAGTTGGCGCGTTTCTGGAATCTGGGTTTCCGGTACCGGTCGTCGCTAGGTTCTCGGTTGTTGGTCAGGGTCGAAGGTGACGAGAAACTCCGCATCGACGCGCCGACGGAACTCAGTCGCCAAGACGTTGAAGCGTGTTACGAAGCCGTGATGGCGTTCCGCGCTGGGGAATCAGTCGACGAACTGCCCCAACAGTTCGTTATCGAAAGAGATTAGGTTTCCGGTAGACCCGTTACCTACTAACGCGTCACATCGGATCGGCCGACAATTCTGAGCGATGAACACTCCCGGACAACCGCCTTTGAAGGACCGCAGAGTGGTTCTAGGTGTAGCCGGGTCGATCGCCGCCTATAAATCCGCCTACGTCACCTCCGAACTCGTTAAACTCGGTGCACGCGTCGATGTCGTCATGACTGATTCTGCGCAACGGTTCGTCGGAGGTACAACGTTCGCTGCGCTTAGCCATAACCCCGTCACGACATCGTTGTGGGATCAAAACTCTGAAATCAGCATCGATCACGTCGCGCTCGCCACCCGTGCCGACTGCATCGTCATCGCGCCAACAACAGCTAACTTGCTCGCCAAACTAGCGTTGGGCATCACGGATGATGCTGTAACTGCCACCGTACTCGCCTCGAGCGCGCCCCTAGTGATCGCTCCCGCGATGGATGCCGACATGTTTGCCACGCCCTCGACACAATCCAACGTGGCAAATCTTCGAGAACGCGGTGCATTGATCGTCGGTCCGGAGTCCGGCCGCCTCGCCTCGGGATTAGTCGGCGAAGGACGCATGAGCGAACCGCCCGATATCGTCGACGCAGTCCGGGCAGCTATAGGGTCTCGAAATGGAGACTATGTCGGGCGACGCGTAGTGGTGACCGCAGGCGGTACGAGAGAACCTGTCGATCCGGTTCGAGTCATCACTAATCATTCCACAGGCAAGATGGGTTACGCCGTCGCCGAAGCAGCGCGCGACCGTGGTGCCGAAACCATCCTAATCTCGGCTGCGACGGGATTGCGACCCCCTTGGGGTATCGAAACCATCAAGGTCAGCACCGTGGATGAGATGCGTGACGCCACCTTGCCGCTCTGCGCCGAATCGGATGTACTGGTGATGGCAGCCGCGATATCCGATTTCCGTCCGAAGTCTGCCGCAGACGAGAAAATCAAGAAACGTAACGTCAACACCTTAAACATGGAACTCGAAACAATTGACGACTGGATGCCCCTTGCGATCGGTCCGCGCCTCGCCAAAGTTGCATTTGCGGCGGAGACCAGTGAAGCCGCAGTTAAAGGCGCGGAGAAGATGGCAGCAAAGGGCGCAGTGCTAACAGTCGCCAACGATGTTACCGAACCCGGAAGCGGCTTCGGGACTGACACCAATCGCGTCGACATCGTCCGTCAAGACGGGTCCGTCGAACCCTTACCCCTGATGAGCAAATACGATGTCGGCAATGCGATACTAGACAGGGTGAAATCACACCTCGTCGAGATCGAATAAATTGGCTGTTGAATCATCATGAAACTCTACTGGCGACAACGCAAACGCGGCTTTGACCTGATAGTCGAGGACGACGATGGCGACGCCTTCAACGTCGGCGGTGTAAGGCACACGCGACGCGGCGGCATCGAAGCGATGGCCAAAACGATGGGATACGACCCGGGCCGATCCATCAAGAATCTGCCTTCGATGGAACACGGGATGCAGTTCGTCGAACAGTTCGAACCTTGGCGCGACTTCTTCCCCGGCCACCCTTTGGAGCTCGAATCGGACATCGTCGTTCCCGAAGAACTTTCCTAACTCATCCGACACTCTCAGCTTGGCGACGCCCGAAACCCTCATTGATCAAGCACGCGATCTGGCGTCAATGGTCGCCCCCGCGGCGAACCGCATCAATCAAGAGCGTCGAATCCCTGAAGACATCGTCCGACCGATAATCGATGCTGGACATTTTCGACTTTTGCTGCCGGAGACGCTCGGCGGATCGGAACTCGATCACCCGACCTTCTTGAAAATCGTCCAAATCTACGCCGAAGCCGACGCCAGCGTCGGTTGGTGCATAAATCAAAACAACGTCTTTTCCACGAACTCCGTACGAGTGAGCGCCGCCGTCGCAGAAGAAATCTGGGACGATCCCGGGAATGTAGTCACCAACGGACCACCGACGCCCGGTACCAAAGCTGTAATCACCGACGGCGGCTACTCCCTTTCCGGACGATGGGATTTCAGCAGCGGAATCTCTCATGCCACATGGGTCGCCGCACTAGCACCGGTCGACGACGGCAACGACACCAATGAAATGCGCACATTTCTTTTGCCTAAATCTCAAGTCGAGGTGGTTGACGAATGGTTCGTTGGCGGACTTAGAGGCACCGCGAGCCAAAGTTTCGTGATGGACAACCAATTCGTTCCAGCCGAACGCTCATACGGCCTAAACGAACCATCACGAGAACCGGGTCCGCTTTACGTGATCCACACGACGCCGATGTTCGCATCGGGTTTCGCAACCGTCGCCTTGGGCGTGGCGCGCACCGGCCTCGATTTTGCGATCGACCTCACCAAGCGCAAGGTCCAACACGGAGGATCGTCGGTTGTTAGCGCCGATGCGACAACTCAACGTTCCATCGGCCAGGCTGAAGCGGCGTGGAACTCCGCCCGAGCCTTCCTAACCGAAGCGACAACCGAGATGTGGGATACAGTAATCCGGAACCATGAGCTACCTACTGCCGAACGAATCAAGGTCAGATTAGCCGGCACCCACGCCACGCGTACCGCCGCCGATGTCGTCAACGCCGCCTACACCATATGCGGATCAACCGCCATCTTCGAATCGAACACCATCCAACGCTGTTTCGACGACGTCCACGCCATCCGCCAGCAAATCCAGGGCCGCCCTACTCACTACGACACTGCCGGTCAGTTCTACCTAGGTCTCGAGCCCAAAGGCATATTCTAGGGTCGATCCCAGATATTCACGATCGTCCGATCGTTTGTGGCAACTCGACAGGTTCACTGTCCTCGGTTTCGATCATCCAATCTGCCAACAACCTGCGCATCTCGGATACTACTCCTGCGTTGCCTCGATCGTGCGCTACGTTGTACAACTCCCACGGATCGTTGACAAGGTCGTACAACTCGTCTTCAGGATCAGCACCATCACCCGTGCCAGCACCTTGAGCCATCGGGTCCGTTACATACTTCCAGTCAACCGTCCTGACCATTTTCCTTCTACCCTGCGCCTCCCTGCCCCATAGCGTCTCGATCAACGTGCCGTAACCCCACGGCTTTTCACATCGCTCAACATTGGCCATCGTCACCGGCGGGCCACCAGCGCCATATTCCGAATACGCGGCGATACGGGGCTCCGCATCGGTCGCCGTCGGTAACGGCTTTCCTTGGATGCGTCGAAGCAACTCTGATTTCACCACTCCGTTTTGATCGAGCGTGATGTCTCCGTTGTCTTCGGCAGCGGCCGCCGCACGCGGTGCAACCCATCCGTCCTCAAGCCCCTTGAAACTGCCCAATTCCTGTAATTCAAGCAGCGTTGGCAAAATATCGACGGTGTTCACCACCGATTCGTCAATCACGCCGCACGGTACGCCGCCTTGTGGGAACGACAAGATCAACGGCACTCGCGTTAGGCAGTCGTAAAACACCCCACCCTTGACCGCCATATTGTGTTCCCCCATGAAATCGCCGTGATCCGCAGTGAACACGATGATCGTGTCATCCAGCATCTCCAACTCGGTCAATTTATCGAGAATTCGACCAATGCCGTCATCGACGAGCCGCGTCATCGCGAGATAGACCGAGACGAGACTGCGGATGTCCGATTCGGTGTCGTCGTCCATGCCCAACATGGAGTACAAGACACGGTTTACCTCCGGCGCCGGGCTTACCGACCCGCTCGGCGGGTAAGGCGCAGCATCCAGCTGCCCAATGCCGCCATCTTCGTCGAACTCACCCAAACGTTTCGGCGGCAGAACTACCTCCTCCGGCGGGATTTTGTCCACGCAGGATCTTGGCGCCTCGTACGGTTCATGTGGATCGGGGTAAGAAACCATCAGAGCGAAAGGACGCGCCTCGCCGTTTTCACCATCTCGCCCGAAAGACTCACCTGCGGCGACCTTGTCCAAGAACGCTTCAGTCTGTGCCGTTATGACGCGTGAACCGTAGTCTTCGATCGGAAAATCACTGACAGCATACGCGATTGTCGGACTCTGTCCGTTGTCTCTCAGATTGGCCCGAGCCTCATGGGCGCGATTTATCGCACCAATCGGCCTTACCCATTCCATCCCTTGCGTGCCGGGTACACCGCCCGCGTAGTCTCCTTGCGGCAAACCGCCGTGCGACATGTCGCATCGAACGTCCAGCAGAGCCAAATCTTCGTCCGTGACAAAGCAGTGATTCTTTCCGATCAACCCGGTTGTGTATCCGGCATCGCGCCAAAACTGAAACGCATGAGTTTCGCTAGAAGGCATCAAAGTCTCGTTGCGCCGACAACCGGTGGAGTGCGGATATCGTCCCGTCATCATCGACGTCCGAGCCGGTACACACAGTGGATGCGGTGTGATGGCGTGCCTGTAGGTGACGCCGCGTTCGGCCAAACGCTCCAGTGAAGGAGTCACGACGCCGATTTCGGAGTACATCCGAAGTGCCGACCACTTCATCTGGTCGGCAACAATGAACAACACATTAGGACGTTTCAACTTCTGTTCCTTCCTTGCCCTGACCTTCTGTTCTCGTTCAGCTGTGCGCGGTCATGCTCCGGCAAGTACTTGACCGCCTCTCGCATCGTCACCGACGAAGCGACACTCGCTCGCGGTCGCAACCATCCCGCAACCAGATCAGGCGAGTGCTTCGAGACCTCACGCAAAACCCACCCAATCGCCTTTTGAATGAAGAACTCCTTCTCTTCGAGCATCGAGCCCGCGTATTCAGTGAACTCTCCCCAACCCTCTGTACTGCGGCGCAACCCAGGTAGCAACGCCAACATAGCAGTCCGCCGCACCCAAAAATCGTCATCTTGAGCCCATACTGAGCGTGTCGATGCCGCATCGCTGATCTCAGACAAAACTGGTGCCACGACGTTGAACGACATGTCATCGATCAGCGCCCAAGTGTGAGACCGGCGCAACAGGCCCTCCAGTAAACCGAGATCTTCCACGCCGAGCATCGAAACCTTCGCAGCCAAAATGTTCACCGCCAACTTCCGCAACTCATAAACATCGCGGTCCCATAACTCAAGCGTGAGATCAATCAATACGCTCTTCGGCAGGTCATTGCGCTCCCGCGCAAATCTCCTCGCCAACTTGCGTATTTCCGGCACATTGACGCCGTAATGTTCAATCTCAGACTTGAGATATCGTTTCTCGTTGATCGCCCGTTCTTGTGTGCCGGCAGCGATCAGTTCTGTCGCTAACTCGTCAGCGATTGCGGCGACATCTTGCGCCATCCCGTCTACTGCGCCTCGCAAAGATCCCACGCCAATGCGATCATGCATTTCGTGCCGCTGATGAGCGACTCGATACCGACCGATTCGTCCGTACCGTGGGCTCGGGAAAGCATCGGATCGTCGTCAGGATGCGTACCCGCGAATCCGTAGGTAATGATGCCCAGATTGCGCGTAAAGCGAGAATCGGTGAATCCGTTGCTCACCGCCGGGATCCACTGGACATCGTCCCTCGAAACCGCCAGGGCCTGCGCCTTCTTGATCGCTTCAGCCAAATCAGTCTCGAACGGCGACGAGTTGGGCACCGACATATAGTCGATCTCAAACGTCACCCCTTCGACGTCACCGATCGTCTTCTCGATCTCGTTGTGAACGTACTCCTCTGACTGGAACGGCAATGTCCTCACATCGCAAGTGATCTCGATGTGTTCCGGCACGCTGTTCGACTTGATCCCGCCACCCACCATCGTCGGCGTCCAAACCATCCTCGAGAGCGCCCTCAACATCGAACCCAACCGCGGCGAATTCTCCCAGATCTCCTCGATGATCCTATCGATGTTTTCAGGCGTGGGCTTTTCTTCCACTCCGAAAACGTTCAGATGCTCGAATATCGGCAGCGAGGTATCGATTTCTGGTTCGTAAGCCTCGATCCTCTGCAAAACCCGCCACAAGCGATGCGACGCGTTCACGCCCTGCCAAGGCACCGATGCGTGAGCGCTTTCGCCCCTGAGCGTGATCTTTATCTCCAAACGGCCTTTTTCGCCCGTCCCTAGGAGATACGACAACGCGCCGCCCTGTTCGACTGGCGTGCCGCCGCCTTCATTCACCGCGAAGTCAGACTCTAATGACTCCGGATGGTTGTCCGCCAACCAGCCGAAACCCCATCTTCCGCCGTGCTCCTCGTCGGCCCCACTTACCAGACGCAAACCGTGCCTCAACCCGACTGAGTTGCGCTTCAGGATCGCCATCGCCATCATCTGCGCCGTCAACAATGCCTTGCAGTTCGACGCGCCACGACCGTAGATACGACCACCGGATACCTCAGCTCCGAACGGTTCCCAAGACCACTTTGTCTCGTCCTCCACCGGCACCACGTCCGTGTGAGACATGAACATCAGCCGGCATCGTGGCTCGCTACCCGGATACACCGCGATGATGTTGCCACGCTCTGGGTCACGCGCCAAGATCTGCGTATCCGTGATCCCTTCATCGTGAAACCAGTCTTGTATGAACTCCGCCAACGGAGTCTCATTGCCCGTCGGCATCTGACCAGTGTTCACCGTCGGAATCTGAATCATCTGCCGTTCGAGTTCTACGATCTCAGCCGCAGATGCATCCACCTCATCAAGCAATTGTTCTAACGTCGCCATCGAATCGCTCCGATCATGGTTATCTCATCGATCTCGTCAATATTCGAACGCTAGGTCGGGGCGTTCGCGCGCAGTCGAGAAGTACTAAATCTTCACAAACACGTTGCTCTTCTCGCCTTCCGCCCTCACCTCTTCCTCACGTGCGTACATCGTCGGTATCCTGCCGGCTGCACGATCGGCTTTGGTCCGCTCCCACTCGCGCTCCAAATCCGCGGTATGACCGCGGAAGCGCGGCATCACGTACCTCGCGAATAACTCCTGGGAATACATTACGTGGCGCATCGGCATCCATTCGTGCGTCGTCAACATCACGCCGCCGATCCCATTGGTCTCATCCACCAAAGCCTCGATCTGTTCAATCGCGTCATCCGGCGTCCCGATAATCCAGCGTCTTTTCTCTATGATCTCCTCAAAGGTCAAGTCCGCCGGGTTCTGGTCCGGGTGTACCAACCAAGACGCCGGCGTATTGATCGTGTAGAAGTAGTTGTGAACATCGCGGATCGCTCCGGCACGCGCCTGTTCGAAGGCTTCTTCACGAGTGTCTGCCAGATGAATGTAGGTAACTACGCGCCAATCGTCTTTCGAAGGAGACGTCCCATATTTGGCAGCCGCGTCCACAACTTCGTCCCATTGTCTTGACAGCGGTACCGCGTTAGGCGGGCCGGTCCCCGCGACTGAAAACATCATCATCTCGTACTGCGCGACGAAATCCAACGATCGCGGACTACCGGCCGAAGGTGTTGCCAACTTCAATCTCGGTTGCTGGTACGAACGAAGCTGCAACGCCATATCATTGATGGTCCAGTACTTCCCTTCGTAAGTGATCGGGTCTGGCGATTCGAGGAGTTTTACGATGATGTCCGTTGATTCCCGCATCATCGCATTGAGGTCGATGCCCGGAATCTTGAACCTCTGCGGATCGGTCGGCAATCCGCTCGGACCGACGCCCAAAACAGTTCGACCACGCGTCAGATGATCGAGGAACGCGAACCGTTCGGCAACATGAAACGGGTGATGGAACGGAAGCGAAACGACCCCCGTTCCCAAGGTGATACGCGTCGCGGTGGCAGAAGCCTTGGCTAACACCATCTCCGGCATCGGCATCGTCTCCCAAGCCGCTGAGTGATGCTCACCGATGAAATATTCGTCGAAGCCCAACTTCTCCGCATAGTTGATCATATCGATGTCGCGTTCGAACGCCAACGACGGGTTCTCGTTGGGAGTGTGTAACGGCATCATGAAGAACGCGAACTTCATCTCGGTCTCTCCAAACCTGAATGGTTAGTCTCGTTATGCGATTTTAGTTGCACTGGCTTCCATTGAATCGGCGGTGCTGGATTTCCGAAAATCAAATCAGTCCCGGCACCTTGTGTCGGTACTTCATCGGATATCGGCGTTTGTGCACAAGAAGAGATTACGAGAGAAATGCACAAAAAGTACTTGTCAACCATCCTCTTTTCGGCGTTTCTGCTAGTGATCACGTGGTCGGTCGCGTGCGGCGGTAACAAAGTTGCCCACGAAGTCGCCTTTGTTCCCGACTCCGAGAGTCAACACATGTATCTGCTCGACAGGGGCGGCGAAAACACCAAAGTCATCAACGACGCGGTTTCAAACCCGAAATGGTCACCAAATCAGAAAAAAGTCGCCTATCTTTCAGATGTTCAGAACGGTCGGGGCCAATTGAAGGTCTGGCATCGTGGCGAAGGCGAACCCGAACGCGTCCCAGACGCTCCGGCTAACGTTGAAGAGTTCTTCTGGTCGCCAGATTCAAGAATAGTCTCGTATCAGGCAAACTCAGCCGATGATGTGCGATCTGAGGTCTTCGTGCACGATTTCGAAACGGGCGAGACCACGTTGCTCGTTTCCGAACCCGCTGGAAACGTGGAACTCGGCAACTGGTCGGGAGACAACCAGTGGATCGTGATGTGTCTAAACATTGACGGCTCCCAAGGCATTTATATGCGTTCCGTTCATGGCGTCAATGAAGTTCAACTTACCGATTATGAAGATAGCCGACCGCGCTTCTCGTTCGACGGCAAACGCGTAGCCTTCGCTCGGAAATTGGCCGACGGATCGACAGACATCTTCGCATTAGAGGTCGACACCGGCGATGGGCCAAGCGCGGCAAAAGCTCTCACCGATCACGACGGCGATGAAACCGACTTCGAATGGGCACCTGACGGGCGCAACATCATCTACGTCACCGAACGCGACGGAGACGCCGAGATCTACGCAGTCGACACGCGCGAAAAGGTCAACCGACGACTAACTCAAAACCGAATCGCCGACGCCGACCCCAAATGGTCGCTAGGCGGAGACAAGATTCTGTTCCGCGCCGACACTGACGGCAAATACCACCTCTTCGAGATGGACTTCAAATCGGGCGCACAGGTTCGCATATTGGAAGCGCCCAGCAGCATCGTTTCTGCTGATTGGTAGAGATCCGCGCTCGCGGCATTAGAACTCGCTACCGGACGGATGGCCTCATTCGCGCGATTTGAACATCCGCGAAATCCAAGATGCTCGCTGTTGGCTGCGCGATGAAGCCTGATTATTTCCGCCCTGCTCACCGCCAGCAGCGACTCGCTTGATATCCGGCGGTGTAACCCGCCCGTTGGAACCTACTGCTAGTCCTCTGCGCGGCGTCCTGCCCGAAGATGAAGTCGTGCCCTGCCCTACGGTCGCCAAGCGGCGCCTGCTCTCCGTGCGTCGCACGTTATTC
>CAYRHG010000113.1:0-13631 GCA_964424025.1 uncultured Dehalococcoidales bacterium
TCATCATTCAGCAGACGGTGGGGCATATTCGGGCGGTCAATGGGGTTTCGTTTGATGTGAATCCGGGTGAGACTTTGGGGGTTGTTGGCGAGAGCGGTTCGGGGAAGACGACTTTGGCCCGGGCGGTCATTCAGTTGGAGAAGCCGACTTCGGGGAGTGTGATATTCCAAGGCGATCAGTTGGTGGATGCTCCTTCGGAGGTGTTGCGTGGCGCTCGTCGGAACATGAGCATGGTCTTTCAGGATCCTTATGGGTCGTTGAATCCTCGGATGAGAGCTGGGAGCATCGTCGGTGAGCCGCTTCGGGCACACAACGTATTCGAGTCGAAGAACGAGTATCTGGACCGGGTGGCAGAACTGTTTCAGATGGTCGGGATGCATCCGGGCGTGGCGAGCAGGTATCCGCACCAGTTTTCGGGCGGGCAACGTCAGAGGATCGCGATTGCGCGGGCGTTGGCGGCGAATCCGCAGTTGATACTTCTCGATGAGCCGGTTTCGGCTTTAGATGTGTCGATTCAGGCTCAGGTGATCAACTTGCTTGAGGACTTACAGGACGAACACGATCTGGCGTATGTGTTCGTGGCGCATGATTTGTCGGTGGTGAGGCATACGGCGCATCGGACCGCCGTGATGTATCTGGGGAAGATCGTGGAGATGGCGGATGGCGATGAGATTTACGACAATCCGCTGCATCCATATACGCAGGCGTTGTTGTCGGCGGCGCCGATGCCAGACCCGGTTTTGGAGCGCAAGCGAGAGCGTATCGTGTTGACGGGCGACATCCCGAGTCCGGCGAATCCGCCGTCTGGTTGTGTGTTCAGGACGCGGTGTCCGATTGCGATAGATGAGTGTGCGGAGGTTGTGCCGCCGATGCGGGCTACGGGCTCGTTGACGCGTCGGCATGAAGTGGCTTGCATACGGGTTGAGGTGTAGCCTCTCTCCGCCCCTTGACCTCCCGTTCCCCCTCACCCTAACCCTCTCCCACGAGGGGAGAGGGGATTGTAGGTGGTTAATGGGTTTGCTGCTGCGATGGGGCAAATTGGTTGATGGGCTGGTTCGGGCCCCGCCCTTTTGTCCCCCGTTCTTCCCTCACCCTGGCCCTCTTCCACGGAGGGGAGAGGGGATTGTAGGTGGTTAATGGGTTTGCTGCTGCGATGGGCGAATTGGTTGATGGGGTGGTACGGGCCCCGCCCTTTTGTCCCCGTTCCCCCTCACCCTGACCCTCTCCCACGAGGGGAGAGGGAATTGTTGTAATGGTTTGGTTGGTTGCGACGGATGGAATGGTCGATTGGTTGGTAGGGCGACCACAAGGGTTCGCCCCTACGGGCGTGGAGCACGATTGAGGGCTGGGGTTGTTGGTTGCGTTGAAATGTCGTGTGGGCTGTGTAAAACGTGGATGATTTAGGGTAAAATCGGTTGCCATTAAGTGGCATATTCCTATACATGGAGGAATGACATGGCTGTTGCGACGAAATCCGTCGTAAGCGATTTTCAGGAGCAGGGATTCGTGAAGGTCAAGGGCGTTCTTGACCCGAAGACCGTGCTCGACCCGATCATTGAAGAGTACGAGGGTGTGCTCGACAACCTGGCGCGGGATCTTTACGAGAATGGCGAGATCGAATCGGAGTACAAAGAGCTACCGTTCGATTCTCGGATCCTGAAGATCTACCAGGAGACAGGTCGTCAGCACGCGCAGTACTTCGACTTCTCGCTTCCGTTCCAGGACGTGAAGGAAGACACCCCTTGCTGGTTCGGTCCCGCAGTCTTCAACGCGTTTGTGGACGACAATCTGCTGGACGTTCTCGAGCAGTTGATCGGCCCGGAGATCTCTTCAAACCCGGTGCAGCATGTGCGCATCAAGCCGCCGGAGAAGTACCTGCCGAAGGCTGATAACGGTCAGCCGATTATCGGTGCGACGCTCTGGCATCAGGACCACGGCGTGGTAGTGCCGGAAGCTGACGAGACCAACATGGTTACGGTCTGGTTCTCGCTCACCGACACACCGGTAGAGTCGGGGCCATTAAACGTGGTTCCGGGTACCCACCGCGGCGATCTGTTGACCCACTGCAACAACTACGCGTTTAACACGACGATGGTGCAGGGCAGGCAGATTCCGGAAAAACTCTTTCCGTATATGAACGCTACCCCGCTCCCGACCGAGCGTGGGGACGTGATCTTCATGCACAAGCGCACGGTGCACGGCTCGCTGGCCAACTTAAGCGAGAACATGCGCTGGTCGTTCGACCTCCGATACCACAACACCGGCGCGCACTCCGGCCGCATCGCGTTCCCGGATTTCGTAGCTCGCAGCAGGTCCAACCCTGACTCAGAGCTTCGTGACCCGGTCAAGTGGAACGACATGTGGATGGACTGCCGCAAGCGGATGTCGAAGATCAACCAAGGCGGGCAGCACGACATCCCGTTCGGCCGTTGGGAAGACGGTCACCCCGACTGCGAGAACTGAGCGGCCCGGCGCGACCCCGTGGCCACCCGTTCCCCCTCACCCTAACCCTCTCCCACGGAGGGGAGAGGGGACTGTTGGTGATTGCGCGAAGGTACCGCCTACGTTCGGGGGGTCAATGTGGCTCGCCGTCGCGACTTCCGTAACGTCGCTGGTCAAGGATTGCGGTTGGAGGATCAGTGATTCCTGAAGAATCTCGTCGGGGAAGGTGAATTCTTGGTCGAAAATCGGATTACGGCCTTCCACGGTGTAGATGTCGCAGTTGTTGCGTTGTCGTGGGCTGAAGTTCCACGTCATTTCGTAGTTGGAGATTTCAAAGGTTTCGGGGTGGACTTCAATGTGGATTTTTAGGTTGAGTTTTCGGCTCCAACTCGGGTTGGGTCCAACAATCTCGATCTCCAAAACGACGCGCGACGCATTCCGCGCGATGATCTTGTAGTTTGATCCCTCACCGTAAACGTTGATATTCGACAGCATCGCGAACGGGTTTGTGAATCCGCTGCGGAAGTAGGTGTTGTCGAACACTTTGGTGCTCGCGACTTTTTGCCAATTCCGGCCTCGTTTGAGCCAATATTCGTTTGCGTCGCGGTCGGTTGGATGCCCCACTAGGTAGTAGTGGAAGGAGCCGTGTTCGAACCGTTGCCATAGCGGGGATCTCGGTCTGAGGTTACCGAATTCGTAGCGTCCCCATCCGAAGTGATAGTTGCAGTCGGGCCAGCCGCCGCGCACTTCGTAACTCACGGCACCTGCGTCCATCCAAACTGCGTGGGCGCGTCTCAGTATCTGTTTGGCGGTTAACTCTTTGAGTTGCGGGGGATCGTTCAATTCGTCGGCGAAGACGATGAGTCTCGCAACTTCATCGAATGTCATGCCGGGTTTGACCAACGGATCGGCCAACAGTTCGTATAGTCCAAGGTCGATCCCGTCAATCGTCGTGTAGTTGAGCGATTCGTAGCTCATTACGCTCGTTCGGTCGTGATGACGATGATTGACGCCCGTTAACGAGTGCAGAAGCTCGTGGAGCGTGGTGGCACGGATGTCGTTGTAACGGCGGTCTTCGTTGTCGGTTTCGTAAGACCATATAGCGATCTCCGAGTGAGTGATGCTGCCGTCGTCGCCCCACGTATTTCGGGCGCAACCGGCGAATTCGGTACAGAGGAGGTCCGTGGTCGCCGCGTCATCCTTAGGCCACCCTGTGAACGCGACCAAGTCCGCGTCGGCGCGGGTGGAGACATACTCATATTGGAGGTTTAATAGGACGGCCAATTCTTCGAGCGTGTCTTTGAAAACCTGCACGTAAGAAGCTTCGCCGCCGACCCACACTTTGATGATTTGCCCGACTCGCCACTTCTTGATGTGTGTCGCGTCCCAGCCGGCGCACCCGATGCCTAGGTCGCTTTTCAGATGAGTGCCTGGGGTTTCAGGGTCCTCGTCTTCGTCTTCTTCGATGAATGACGTGTCGGTGAAACAGTCCCAGACATCTCGCTCGACGCCGATGATCCGCTCGGGCACAGTCGCTAGTAGCGTTGTCTGCTGTTCCGTTCCCAAATCGAAACTGAGCGTTGTGACTCCGGTCGGCAATCGCAACGATTGTTGCACGACCGTAGGGTAGACATCGCGGACAAGTTCAAGCACGACCTCGCCGCCGCAGTCTTCGATAGGGTCGTCCTCTTTGATGCATTGGATTGCGACGGCTGAAGGCTCGTCGGTTCCGTTGTTTAGGAAGGTGAGAGCGAAATCGACGTTGGCAGATCCGTCGCTCCAATAACTTGCGACATCGGGTTCAGAAGTTCTTGCCAATGTCCAAGTCTGGGATGGAGCGGGCGGTGTAGTAACGGTTGTATCAACGACGTTTGAATTGCCCCATCGGAACGTTTCTTCGTTTTCTACAGCGAAGATCGTTGATGGCGTGTCTCCCTCAGGTAACCAGAGGCGGAATTCAGAAGACGTTGCGGCACCGGCAGGGAGTTTCGCAATTTGGTTCGAAGACGAGCAGTCGGCCGACCATTCTCCGCGACAGTCGATACCGACGTAGAAGGTATTCATGTCTTCGACCCCAACATTTTCAATTTCGACTTGCAACGACATCAGTCCATTACCTTCGGCGTTCCAACCTAGGCTCTCGACTGAGAGGACTTGGACCTGTAAGTCGAAGTAGTCGACATCGACGGAGACGGTCGCCGAGTTGTTGTCGTAATTGTTTTCGAGCGAGGAAGTTGTGGCATCGAATGAGAACTCGTACGTACCAATAGCGAGTTGGAAAGGCATAATGATGGTGGTTCGTTGAAACGAAGCTAGGTTCAGAAGGACGCCTTGGTATTCTTTTTCCCCGCTGTTCTCGTCGTCCTGCCAAACACCTTTCAACGACAGGTCACGAGCTTGGCGTTTTCCAATGTTCGTTATCGCGACGACCAGTTCAACTGTCCCCCGCGTTTAAGCCGGTGTTCGATGATTCTGAGTTCGATGTCAGCGCCGTTGACTGAGAGCGATTGCGAAACTTCGGAGTCGCCGAGGATCACGGCAATTGTGTGATCTCCGGGATGGAGATTGAAGCCAAATGTGAAGGTTATTGATGCGTCGCCATCGATTTGAGTGACGATGAAGGCGAGTTGTCGCTCGCCGTTGTCGATGGTGAAGTCGACCCTCTGCAAGCCAGTGAATTCGGTCAGGCTCGTGTTACTGATTGTCACTTGTGCTTTGTGTGCAATTCCGTCCTCGGTTTCGAATTTCTCGGTGATCGTCACGTCGTCGATGACGAGTGCTGCGGACTGCGATTGGGCGTTAACGGTCGAGTTGAGGCCAAATGCGAATATGACGCTGAAAATCAGGCCGCCAACGATCGCATGCGCCAAGCGTGATCGAAGAACGGTGGTTAGGAATTCCGCGAGCGTGAACACCGATCAGATGCTGGTTCTTTGCTTGACGGCTTCGTAAATTGCGATTGCGGCGCTGACGGAGGCGTTGAGGGAGGCGAGTTGGCCGTGCATGGGTATTGATATGGCGCCGGTGCATTTGGCTCTTGCTAGGCGAGATACGCCTTTTTCTTCGGATCCAACGACGATCGCAGTAGGCAGCGTGAAATCCGCATCGGTGTAGTTCGTGTCCGCATCGGCGGCGAGGGCCAAGGTTTGGATGCCGAGTTGATTTAGGTAATCGACAGTGCGAGGAATATTGACGACGCGGGCCACGGGTAGATGCATCAACGCCCCTGCGGAGGCTCGGATCGCTCCCGGGGAGACGCCGGCGGCGCGGCGTTCGGGGATGACGATGCCGTGACCTCCTGCGGCGTCCATGGTTCGAGCGATTGCGCCGAGGTTATGGGGATCGACGATACCGTCGAGGACGGCGATCAGAGGGGATTGGTTCTTGCCATCAGCATCCAAGATGAAGTCTTCCAAGGACACGTATCGGTTATCGGGTAGAACCGCGACGACGCCTTGACTCTTTTTGGTCTTGGATTGGCGGTCGAGATCGCGCCGGTCGAGATAGTCGATCGAGACCTGAGCGGTTTCGGCGAACGAGATTATCTCTCGCATCTGCGGGCCCATTTCGATGCCATTCGCGATTAGGAGGCGTTCGATGTGTCGTTCAGCGCGGAAAGCTTCCAAGACAGCGCGACGCCCTTCCACGGTGTTGGCGTGGACTTTTCGGGCTCTGCCGTATCGACTCATCGGTGATTTCGATGCGCTTCGATGCTGTGATTAACTTAAAATCGCAAGTTGAGCGGGTCGTCGCGCAAACCAAATCATCGATCAAAGGAGACCCGTGACAGCACAAACACATTCTATTTCCGGCGATGTCGCCGGTGCGGTGATGGAGGTAATCCGAACTCGTAGGACCGTGCGTGAATTCAGTCCGCAACCCGTGCCGCGAGAGATGATTGACCAGATAGTCGAGGCGGCGACTTGGGCACCTAATCACCGACATACCGAACCTTGGCGCTTCATCGTGCTCGAAAAGGATGGCGAGGCGCGCAAAAAGGTCGCTGATGCCGTGTACGAGTGGACTTGGAACTACGTCAAGAACCCCAACCCGGCTAGGCGTGAGCGAAGTTCCGCTGACGCTCGGGACGAGGTGTTGCTGACGCCGGTGCTCATGCTGATATACGCGATACCCGGATCGAACGAAGAGATAACTGAAGAGAACTTCTCCGCGACGTGTTGCGCGGCGCAGAACATGCAGCTGATGGCGCACGCGCTCGGCCTAGCGGTCGGTTGGTCGACGGGGCGCCTCTGCAAGGCTCAAGAGGTACACGAGGTCCTAGGTGTGGATCCTGATTGGGCAGTGGTTGGTGCTTTTTACATCGGATTTCCGACCGTGTTGCCAGAGGCAGAACGCCAACCGCTAGGCGATGTTTGTACATACTTGGAATGATGGCGATAGTTCGGGGTTGATCCGCCGAACGAAATAAATCAGGAGATCGATTGATGGCAGAGCGTGACACGTTTCTGAACTATGTAGGTGGAAGTTGGGTCGCGTCGTCGACTGGCAATGTTTCGCAGAGCAGCAATCCTGCGGACTTGAACGACGTGATCGGCGAGTTTCAGGCTTCGAACTCCGCTGATGTGGAGAGCGCGGTGGCGGTTGCGTCCGACGCGGGTCGGGTTTGGGGATCGATGTCGGCCCTAGCTCGGGGCGGTTACCTGTTAGCGGCGGCCGACTATCTGAACCAGAATGCCGAGCGGTACGCTCAGGCGATCACTCGGGAGTGCGGCAAAGCGATCATCGAGGCGCGCGGCGAGGTCGGGCGTGCGGTGGCGTTGTTGCAGTACTTCGGCGTGGAAGGATCAAATCCGGTAGGCGATGTCGTTCCGTCGGTGGATCCCAACATCTTGCTTTACACGAAGCGCGTGCCGATTGGTGTCGTGACGCTCATCACTCCGTGGAACTTTCCGTTGGCGATTCCGATTTGGAAGATGGCACCGGCGATGGTTTACGGGAATACGATCTTGCTGAAACCGGCTTCCGCAACTCCGCATTTGGGAGTGCTGATTGCCGAGATGTGGGACGCGGTTGGATTGCCTGCAGGCGTTTTCAACTTGGTGACGGGTTCTGGCGGTGCGATAGGTGATTCTTTGATCGCTTCCGATGGCGTCGCGGCTGTGTCATTCACTGGCTCGAACTCGATCGGGATGGGGATCGCGTCGTCGGCCGCGAGTCGGGGCGTGAAATTCCAATTGGAGATGGGTGGCAAAAACCCTGTCGTGGTCATGCCCGACGCTGATCTCGAGCAGGCGGCGCAGGTGACGGTCGATGGGGCGATGAAGTATTCGGGCCAGAAGTGTACGGCTACTTCGCGCGCGATCGTTATCGGAAATGCGATTGAAGATTTCACCGACTTGGTGGTCGAAAAGACGGAAGCTCTGTCGATCGGACCTGGTGCGGATGCCGGTTCGGTCGTAGTTCCAGTCATCGATGAGGCATCGCGACAAAACATCGTCGCATCCGTTGAGCGCGGCGTTGCGGATGGCGGCAATGTCCTTACTGGCGGCGGTGTGCCAGCGGGCGGAGGTTATGACAGCGGAACGTACGTGCAGCCGACGGTTTTGTCGAAGGTGTCACCCAACGATTTCGTGGCTTGTGAAGAGATCTTCGGGCCGGTGTTGGGGATTATCCCGGCAGCGGACATCGATGATGCACTGGACATCGCAAATGACGTGCGTTACGGGCTGAGTGCGGGTATCTTCACACGCAACTTGAACGCGGCGATGCAGTTCGCCGATCGGATCGAGGCCGGAATCGTAAAGATCAACGGCGAAACAGCGGGTGTCGAACCTCAGGTACCGTTCGGCGGTATGAAGTCGTCGAGCAGCGGTTCGCGAGAGCAGGGCAAGGCCGCGATCGAGTTCTTCACCGAGACGAAGACGATTTATGTGAACCAGAGCGCGAGCTGAAACACTTATTGATCCAGCGGAGTCGATCTTGGGTTGCGATTTTCGAGTTTGGAATCGAAACCTAAATATCCGTCGTTTCGAGGATTCATGGGACGCGATTTCGGCTTGATGTTTGCTTTGGAACGTCACCTTCGTTAAGATTCGCTGATAAAGTGCAGACTAACCATTTGTGATCGAAAATCCAAGAGGTAAATGAGATGGTACTTGCGCAAACCAAGACCGACTTGGACCTGGTCGCTCATCTATTGCGCCGCGCAGGATTTGGCGCTGACCGGGCCGAAATTGAACGTTACGCCCAGAAGTCGTACGACGAAATCGTCGACGATCTGGTCAATCCGGAGGGTTTCCCTGAGGTCGTGGACGACCTGTTGGGACGCTTCTATCCTCACCTAGCCGCGAACAAGGACAACGGCGCGGTTTGGAACGGTAGATGGTTGTACCGCATGGTGAACACCGAACGTCCGTTGGAAGAGAAGATGGCGCTCTTCTGGCACGGCATATTAGCGACGGGTTGGACGAAGAGCGAGCATACGCCGAGCATGGTGAATCACATTCAGATGCTCCGGGATAACTGCATGGCGAATTTCCGTACGATCTTGCTGGAGCTCTCTAGAGATCCGGCGATGATCTACTGGCTCGACAACAACGAAAACCACGGCTACTCGATAAATGAGAACTACGGTCGTGAGATCCTCGAACTGTTCTCAATGGGTATAGGCAACTATACCGAGGACGACATCAAGAACGCCGCCCGGGCATTTACGGGTTGGACGTTCAAGCAACCTTTGCCGCTCTACCCATTTGGTCACTTCGAGGCGGAGTACATCTATCGCGAGGATGACCACGACGCGGGCGAGAAGGAGTTCCTAGGTCACAAGGGGAACTTCAATGGCGAGGACATCATCGACATAATCGCCCGGCAAGAGGCAACAGCTCGGTTCATCGCTCGCCACCTCTATACGTTCTTCGTCGCCGACGAGCCGCAGGTGCCGGCGTGGAGCATCCAACCGCCCAACGACCCAGAAGCAATCCAAATTTTGGTTGACGCATGGATGGAATCGGACGCCGATGTCCGTCACGTGGTTAAGACGATGCTCATGTCAGGCTTCTTCAAAGAAGCTCGGATGAAGCGTGTCAAATCGCCAACCAACTTCGTGGCGAACGTCCTCAAGATTTCGGGTGACTACCGTGACGTAGACGTGGGGTTGGAGACTTTCCAAGGCACCCTTGTCGCGATGGGGCAGACACTGATGGACCCGCCATCAGTCGAAGGCTGGCACACGGGCAAAGAATGGATCGACGGTGGAACGTTGACTGAGCGAGTGAACTTCGCGGTCGACACCCTTAGCGATCCTTCCAAACCCGGCGTACGCGCCATGCTCGACGCGATCCAAGACTTGGAAGCACCCAGAACACCAGAAAAAGCTGTGGATGTGGTGCTCGAGCATCTCTGCCGCTTGGACGTGGATGCGGAGACCAGAGAGGCGCTGATTGAACACGCTTACGAGGGCGGTGATTTCGATGGCGATCAAGAGGAACGCATCTTGAGATTGATTACACTCGCGGTTTCGACGCGCGAGTTCCAGTTCGAATAAACGAGGAGAATGGCTCAGACGAGTCGACAAGGCCAAGAATCGGAGCAACTGAAATGGCAATGAACGGCAACGGAACCAACGGAAAGCACAAAGACCCCGTATTGGTCGTTATCCAACTTTCCGGTGGCAACGACTTCATGAATACGGTCATTCCGTATACCGAGGGCGTCTACTATGACGTGCGCCCCTTGGTGGGAATGCCGGAAGACAAGGTGATACCGATCACCGACACGTTGGCATTCCACCCCAATGCGGGCGCGTTGAAGGAGATTTGGGACGAGGGCAAGGTAGCAATCATTCAAGGTATCGGTTACGAGAACTCGAGCCGGTCGCACTTCCGGGCGATGGACATTTGGCACACTTGCGAACCGGAAACGATCGCGACGGAGGGGTGGCTCGCGCGGGTCATCCGTGAGATGGATCCAAACGGCGAGAACCCGGTTACCGCGGTCAACTTCGGTCGCGGGTTGCCTCGGGCTTTGGCCGCACCTGGCGTCACCGCAACTTCGGTTGGCGACCTCGACAACTACGGCCTGATGTCGAACATCGAAGTCGTCGAAGAGCGCGATGAGAACCTTGAAATCTTCAAGCGGATGTACACGCCGGCAGTAGGCTCAGGACTCGTGATGGATTACCTCGGCCAAACCGGTCGCGACGTGCTCAAAGGTGCGGATATGCTCTCGGTTGCTCCGGGCATGTATAAATCCAACGTCGAATACGCAGACAACCCGATTGCGCAATCGCTCCGAGACGTTGTGCGCGTGCACACTGCAAACCTTGGCACACGGATCTTCTACACCAACCACTTGGGATACGACCACCACGCGCAGGAAGTGCCGGCGCACAACAAGCTCATCGGCGAGTTGTCGGAAGCGATCCGAGACTTCTTGCAAGACCTCCGCGACCACGATGCCGCGGATGAAGTGACGATCTTGGTCTTTACCGAATTTGGTCGACGCATCAAGGATAACGGTTCAGGAACTGACCACGGCTCCGGCGGCGGTGCGTTCCTGATCGGCGAGCACGTCAAAGGCGGCCTGTACTCCGAGTACCCGCCACTCGACCGTCCGAGTTGGTTGAACGACGAAGATTTGCGCCACACGTACGACTTCCGTGGGATGTACGGCACGATCCTCGAGCAATGGTTCGGTCTCGATCCCGTACCGATCGTGGGTGGATCGTTTGAGCAGCTACAACCGTACGAGAAGACGCTGGTTTGATCATTATCCCATCTCTCCGCAGTGGGATAGGGCTCGAGTGAGGGGCAGACAATAGCAATCAATACGAAACCGGGAGGGTTTAACCGTGAGTGACAACGGCAATGGCTCTATGAACGGATCAAACGGCAGGCCACATGCGCTGTTGCGCGCGGGCTTCCCGTTTTACACGACGCTCGGCATGAGGCGTGTGACGACCTATCCGATGGACATCGTAATCGGCGATGAAGATCGGTTGTACGTCCTCAACCGCACAGACGGCCAGGGCGGTCAGGTGCGGCGCATCAACTGGGACGACGACGATCTGGACATTTTTGGCTCCAACTTCGTGTGGCCGGTACAGATGATCCGAGATGCGGACGAGAACTGCTATATATCGGACGAGGGCAACCACACGATTACGGTTTGGCGACCATCGGATGGGGAGTTGTTGGACACGTGGGGCACGCACGGCAGTGAGCCCGGGCAACTCGACAGGCCATCGGGTATTGAGTGGGACAATGACGGCAATATGCTGGTGGTCGACACACAGAACCATCGCGTGCAAAAGTTCACGGGATCTGGCGAGTACATCAGCGGTTTTGGTGAGTATGGCACTGATGACGGGCGGTTCAACTACCCATGGGGTGTCGGGGTAGATCCGCACGACGGGGCGATCTACGTTTCTGACTGGCGCAATGACCGTCTGCAGAAATTCGACTCTGATGGCAACCACATTTGGACAGTGGGATCGAGCGGCGACGACATCGGTGAGTTCAATCGTCCGGCTGGTGTGACCGTGGACAGGCACGGCGATGTATACGTCGCTGACCGCGGTAACCACCGCGTGCAACAGTTCGATCTCAACGGACGCTATGTTGATCGCTTCATCGGCGATGGTGTGCTGTCGAAGAGCGGAAGAATCTACATCCTGTCGAGCACGACGGTGTTGCGCAACCGGGAATCAGCGGAGCTAGAGGTAACTCGACGCCTGCGCGGTCCGGCGATGATGCGGTTCCACAACGATCCGAAACGCGGCGATTTGATGTATGTTGCCGACTTCGGTTGCCATCGCATACAGGTCTACCGCAAAGAGGCGTATGAGTTGACACCAGAACAGATAGCTCCGGTGCCGAGTGCGCCGACGCTCTACACGGTTTAGACCTAGTTACTCGCCATCAGACAGCCGAGGACGGGGTTATTGGTTTAACCCCAGTTTCTCATCGATGCCTTTTAGAATTTCGGAGGCGATTTCTAGGGCGCGTTCAGAGTCGAGCGCTTCATAGGCTTCGCAAGGCGCTCCGCCGGTGAGGGTCTGTGGATAACGTGCTCCGATGTCATGTCTATCGAGTAGGCCCGCTACCGACTTAACGAACTCGAATGATGGGTCGAAAGCTTTGGCGTCCTCGCAGAGATCGGCCAGAGCGTGTCCCCAGACGTGTTCGGCTCCGTGGTTGTAGATGAAGGCGACGACGGCCTTCTCCGCGGCTTGGTGGGCCAGGAAACAGGCGAGGGCGTGCCTACCGGCCTCCGCATTAGCTGTTGCGGCCTCAAGGTCGCTTTTCGATTGCACAACCCAACTTCGGGTGACGCGGTTCAACGAAGAGTAGTCGGTCATTACGGTCCTTGCAGTTTGGGTTGTTGGGAGTCGATGGGCCCGGAAGGCGAGACTCAGAACAGTTGGTCGCCGAACTGCTGAGCGTTGACCAGAACCGGGTCTTCGTCGGCTAGATCGAAGAACTCCGCTTCTGTGAAGACGTGGAAAGTCGTCCCTACTGCGGGCCTCAGATGTGTTACCCAGAAGTCTGAACGGCGGTGGTACGGTTCGTCGGTTTCCTGTACAACGACGAGTTCCAATGTCGAGTCCGGTCTGGTCGGTTCGCCGCTTACCAGATCGCCGATGAGGATCAATCGCGTCATCCCAAGTTGCGGCATCTCTTCGACGAAGCGCTGCAACTCGCCTTCGATCATCCGACGGCGCTGTCGGCCGAAGCCGTACATCATGGGGGACATTGGTTAACTCGTGCGTGCAGACCGGACGTTCTCACTAACCCTAACAGCGAGAACAAAAAAAAAGAGGCGGGTGGCACCACCGGGACAGGCTTCGATTGCCTATCCGAGTGATGCCACCCGCCGGGAGGTGCCTCGGATCGTAGATCTGATAACACCCCGCATTTTCAACTCCTAGTCACGAAAGCTAACCTTCGTGCTGGGATGAGGTTTTGGGGGATCTCGTCTAGATCGAGACACCTCTCCTATAGCTATATGCCATTACCTAGACGTCCCTCCTTTCGTTTCGTATCCGGCTCGTGGCACGGTTGCCACCGCCACGGCGAACCGTCAGGTCAGGTTCACCGGCACGCTAAATTATAACGGACGCAACCGCGCACCCGATACGAGATTGGATGCGGATCGCGTCCGTAGGGCGATCTTTCGTCGGAAGTTATCCGATCTGTTTCGCCAGCGCCTCGGCGTCAGAGTTCGAA
>CAYRHG010000114.1:0-13576 GCA_964424025.1 uncultured Dehalococcoidales bacterium
CTCCCGATCCGCTAACAATCGTCCCCTCTCCCACGAGGGGAGAGGGGACGATTGTTAGCGGATCGGGAGTTCACGAGCTGACATTATGATCAATCCGATGCTTCGGACGTTCCGCGAGAAGCGGACGCGTGATCTGCGCGCGCCGGATGTCATCGGCGAGTTGTTCATGTTGCTGATGCTGGTGGTGATTGGAGTTGGTGCCGGCACTGGATCGGCGCTGGTGGTTGCGTTGGGTGCGACCGCGTTCGTGATTTCTGCCGGCGGTACGTTGTGGTCGAAGATGTCGTTGGCGGAGGTTGCGTATGACGCGGTGCCTTCTGATTCGCACGCGTTTGTTGGCGACGAGATCGAGATTGTGATGACGCTGGAGAATCGGAAGCCGTTGCCGATTCCGTGGGTACAAGTAATCGAGTTTTTACCAACGGGTTTGACGCCGCACAGCGACGAGAGCATCAAACGTCGGGCGTACGCGGGAGGTAGTGAGATCATCGAGACGACAAGCTTGGCAGGATATGAGAGGGTCCGTTTCCGACACAAGGTTCGAGCGCATCACCGTGGCCACTACTCGATCGGCCCAACTGAATTGCGGAGCGGCGATCTTTTCGGGCTGTTCGGGACGGTTAGGCGAGACTCGCGTTCCCCGCACGGCGTGACTGTTTATCCGCGCGTTGTGCCTCTAGACGGATGGGAGTTGCCGGCGGCGAAGCCGATGGGCGACATATTGAGCCGCAATAATTTGCTGGACGACCCGTCTCGACCGCGAAGCATTCGCGACTATCGGCCCGGCGACCCACTGAAGCGGATCGACTGGAAATTGAGTGCGAAGCGCGATGAGTTGATGGTTAGGACGTATGACCAGAGCGTCAGCAACGATGTGGTTGTGATGCTGGAGTCTCGAACTGTGGACTACGCGTGGCACGGCTACAGGTACGACGTGTTGGAGTCGGCGGTAACGGGTGCGGCATCGATCGCGGTGCGTTGTTCGGATCTGGGTTACCGCGTGGGTCTGGTTGCGAACGGAGTTCGCCCAACGCGCGGAGTGATGGCGGTAGTGCCGCCGGGCGATGGGCCCCACCATGTAAGGGCGATTTTGGAAGCTCTAGCGTTTATCCAGCCACTTTCGTTCACTCCGTTGGACGGTCTGGCGATTGAACGTGGTGCGCAGGCGATCAGCAATGGTTCGTCGATCATTCTGGTTGCGGGTTTTCTCACTGAACCTGTCGTTGCGTACATTCATCACGCGCAACGAGAAGGCCATCGCGCGTCGATCGCTTGGGTGGGCCGCGAGGCGCCGCCGCAGGTCACGGGCATCCGTGTGATTGACGTCCGCGAAGTGTTCAAGGTCGAAGAGGACATCGAAGACTTGTTCATGTCGGTTGTGGACGAGCAGTTCGAGATGAACGCGCGTATGAACCAACCGGTGCGCGAGTACGACCGTGTCTGATTGGCGCAACCAGACCGTTTTTGCCGCGATCGCGGTCGCGGAAAGCATCATCGTCTTCACGATATTGGCGGTGATCAGCGCTGGATTAAGTTTGGCCAATCCTCCGATGCATTGGGGCGTGGTGTTGCTGGTTTACGTGGCAGGCATGGTTACGGCGTGGATAGCGGGCGGCTTGCGTGGCGGCATCGCGACGGTGGCACTGATATATGGGATAGGCGGATTGGCGACAATCTACCTCGCGGTCGCCACTACTCGATTCGAGGACGGGTTCAACTTAGATCTGGCGTGGATCTACCACCTCTTCAATCGTGATCTCTCAGGGGAGCAGGTGGCGGCGTTGGTCATGGCGTTGATAGCTACGGTTTTGATATGGCGTCGAACGTCGACGATAGTGAGAGACGATCGCGATTCCCCAGACCATTTGAAGCGGATCTTCAAACGCGGATTGGTTATCTTGGCGATCGGTCTGGTCGTCGACGAGTTCGTATCTGAACCGGCTGGGCTGGCCCAACTCCTGATCCCGTACTTCGTCGCCACGTTGGGTGGAATGGCGGTTGCGAGGTTGCCAGGCGACACGCCGGTGGTGGCGAGCCGATGGACGAAGATCATCTTAGTTGCGCTCGGAGCGTTCTTGGGTACCGGATTGATTGCCGGGATTTTGGGAGGGCGATACGGCTCTGCGGGGTTGAGCGCGCTTTACACGGTTTACGGCTGGATGATCGACGCCATCCTTTGGGTTTTGCGGTGGCCGTTGTTAGCGGTGGGCTGGATCATTGCTAAGATCATCGAGTTCTTGCAGTCACTGTTCGGCGCGGAACCCGTTGAGCAAGAAGCTCAGGAACAGGGAGGTGAACGGCCAGAGTTCCCTGAACGAGAAGCAACGGAAGCCGCGGACAATGCTTGGGTCGAGGCGGTGTTGGATGCGTTGCAGTGGCCGCTGACGTTTTTGCTGTTGTTCATCGTGTTGATAGTCGTTGCGCTGGCGTACCGGCGTATAATCAGGCGCCTATCTCGCGAAGATGGAGTTGAGAGAGAGACGATTCGAGACGAGGTCGAGGAAGTATCTTATTGGGATTTGCTGAAGGGACTGTTGCCGGATTGGATGACGCGAAGAGGCACCCCTCGGCACCTTTGGCGCTATCCGGAGGATCCGGGCATCAAAGAGGTGTTCCTGTTGTATTTCGACACTCTCGAGATGGCGCTGGAGCGCGGTTGGGAGTTCAATTCGCGATTGACACCGAGCGAGAGGCAGATTGATTTAGAGGTTGTGTTGGAGGGTGCACCGATATCGGACATAACGTCTAGATTCAACGCGGCGTGTTATGGGAATGTGCCGACGGAGGTGTCGCAGGTCGATTCGTTGAGATCCGGATTGACTTCGGCGATCGAGATTCTTGACGCGCGGCGTAAAGAGGCGGACGCTAATCCGGCGTGAAATAGCGTGCGAAGACGCGCTTTTAAGGGCTCTGATCCTGTTCGCCGATTTTGATGACGCGGAGTAGGTTGGTGCTGCCGGAGAGGCCGATTGGCACGCCCGCTACTAGCACGACGGTGTCGGCGCCTTTAGCGAATCCGGTCTCTTCTGCCAATTTGGCTCCGTAGGCAAACATCTGATCCAGTTCGGTCAGCCGATCTGCGAGCAATGGGATTACGCCCCATCGCATTGACAAGTTCGCCAAGGTTTTGGGGTTCGGCGATAGGGCGATGATCGGGGTGCGAGGTCGGAATGCGGCAACGCGGTCTGCGGTGGTTCCAGATTCCGTGAATGTGATGATGGCTTTGGATCGCAGAGTGTCTGCGGTTCTGGCAGCGTCGAATGCGATGATGGAGTCGATCTGCGCGTTTCGTCCTTCTTTGTCGATGATTGCCATACGTCGATTGCTTAGCATCTGGTTGTCGAGGAATCGTTCGGCAACTTTGGATACGCGGGCCATGAACCGTACAGCGGCGACTGGATGGTCGCCGACCGAGGTCTCCGCCGAGAGCATGACGGCGTCGGTGCCGTCGCGGACGGCGTTGTAGACATCGGTGGATTCGGCGCGCGTCGGGTAGGGGTTGTCGCGCATCGACTCGAGCATTTGCGTAGCCGTGATCACAGGTTTCCCGACCTCATTGGCGAGGCGGATCATGCGTTTCTGCGTGGTCGGCACTAGGTGGAGAGGCATCTCGACTCCGAGATCGCCCCGTGCGACCATAATGGCGTCGGTCTCGTCGAGGATTTCTGCGAGATTGTCGACGGCTTGTTTGATCTCAATCTTGGCGACGAGCGCCGGGTTGCATCCAGCATCCGCGAGCCATTTCCGCACCGCGCGCAGGTCTTGTCGATTGCGGATGTAGGACAGTCCGACGAAATCGACGTCGGCTTCGACGGCGAATTTGAGAGCTTCGACGGTTTCATCGGTGAAGTAGTCGAGCGTAGAAGTGTTGCCGGGAGCGGTGACGGCCTTGTCGCTCTGGATCAACCCGCCGCGGCGGATGGTGCAGTGGATTTCCTGCGCCTCGACTTTGTCTACTCGCATCTCAACGGCGCCCTCATCGATCAGGATTCGGGCGCGAGGTTTGATGTCGTGGTGGAGGCCAGCTGGCCAGACGGTGCCTCGCGTAGGAGTGGTTAAGACGCGCTCGCCGGTTAACACGAATTTGTCGCGTGCTGCGACTGGTATACCTAACCTGCCGTTCTCCAGTACCGCAAGATCATCGTCCACGGTTCCGATGCGGTATTTTGGTCCTGGCAGATCGGCCAGAATGCCGATGGAAACGCCCATCTGCTCTGCGGCTTCCCGTACCGCGCTGACGTACTCAAAATGTTGACGGGAATCGCCGTGCGAAAGGTTGAGCCTAGCGACGGACATTCCGGCGCGAATGAGAGCGCGTGCCTTCGCAACGTCGCCGGTGGCGGGACCGATCGTGCAAACTATCCGCGTTCGCGGCAGGTTCTTGACGAATGGAGGGAGCGGTTGCATTGGTTGATGTGCCGCATTTGTGAGTGTCATCTACGGCTTCTCGGTTTAATGTATAACGTCTCGCGCATCCCACAGCGCGGGTCGCCTCGAAGATGTTCAGGATCGACCTGTTGGGGCGTCTTTGATATGATTAAGTTAGATGTTCACGCGGCGATTTTCGCCGATTGGGAAACACGTTGGGAGTCGGAAATTTGACCACATTTGAAGCACTGCTCGCGTTGCAAGAACTCGATCAAGGATTGCTTCGACAACGACAGTCCTACACGCAGATTTCGATCGATCTGCAAGAGAAAGCAAACCGATTGAAGGACTTGCGCGAGAAGTGCGAGCGTGCGAAACGTTCACAGATGCAAGCGGAAGTGGCGATGAAGCGGCTGGAATTGGAGAGAGCGTCTGAAAACCAGAATCGGGCTGAGGTCGAAGAGAAGCTCTACAGCGGCACCGAGGTGACGAACCCTCGAGACTACTACCGGATGGAGTTGCGCGTGCAGGAGCATGCCAATCGCATCGACTCCATCGACGAGCGTATGGAGCCCATTCGGGCGGCTGCCAACGAAGCTCGACAGGTGCATTCCGACCTTCAGACGCGACTCGACGAGATGGAAGTGGACTGGACCGAACAGAAACAGGCCGGTACGGAGGAGCAGACACGCATCTCTCGGGAATACAACGAGGCACTGAAGCATCGTAACGAGACGGCGGGTGAGATTCCACAGCAGCACTTGGGTGAGTACACCCGTCTGTTCAAGAGCAACGGCGGTGTGGCGGTCACGGTGGTTGAGCGGGATATCTGCGCCGGTTGTTCAGAACGGGTTTCGATGGGCGAGTTGAACGTTCTCAAACGCGCCACCGACCCGATATTGTGCCACTGCGGCAAATACCTGATCACGCTCAGCACGGACTGACGACGTATGCGCGCCATCGGTTATGTTCGGCGCCGGGTTACAGACGAGGATGTCGAGGCGCTAGACAATCTGACTGTCCAGGAATTGGCCGGTTCGATGAATGCCGCGGCCGGTTCTTGGGGGCAGATCAAAGAGATCGAGAGTCGTTTAAGGCAAACGACCGACGATCCGGTCAGACAGATCATCGAGTTTTGTCGGTCTGGCGGTCATCAGCTCACGACAATTCTGGGAATTGATCCCGAAAACCCACTGCTCGAGGGTGTTGAGGCGGAACTGAACGATGGTGTCGGGTCGGCTTTTCAGCGGCAGATACCGGAGGAGTTTGGAGACGCTCAATTCGCCGACTTGATGGAGTACATCGAGGGTCGCCACGGTAGGCCGGCGCTGGTGATAATTCCTGATTCTTCGCATTTGGCGCCCGATCTGGAAACCTTGGTCGAACGGCTCCTGTACATCCGCCGGTCCGGATCTGACGCGATCTGCACCGACTTGGAGATGCCGGACCCGCTGCAGAACGGTGAAGAGTTATTGGGTTTGAGAGGTGAGCCCGATTGGTTGAGGAAGCGGATCCGGGAGAAAATCCGCGAGAAGGCTTCGCGCGGCAAGGTGCTGGGTCGGACGCCTTATGGTTACCGGTGTGGTGCCGACGGAACGCTGAAGCCCGTTCCCGAAGAGGCGAACGTGGTCAAGAAAATCTTCGAGTGGTACGCCGGCGATTCCGAAGAGACCGATTCGGACGCAACCAATGGGCTTGGGATGCGGTTGATCGCTCAGCGATTGGCGAGCGAGAACATCCCGACCCGTACTGGCAAACCGTGGTCGACTGCGACAGTGTCGATCATCCTCAAAAACCGAGTTTACGTGGGCACCTATTCCCGTTACGGCTTCATGGTGTCGGGGAATCATGAGCCGATAATTGGACGGTCATTGTTTCGCAAGGCGCAAGATGCCTTGATGGTCAAACAGCGGCAGCGCAGGCTTGCGAAATCGGAGGACCCGTTCTTGCTGGGCGGGTTGTTGACTTGTGGACAGTGCGGCCACGGAGTCCCAGGTTTGACGCGGCGTAGATCCTGGCGCCGACAGGATGACACCACGGCTTCAAAGACTTATCGTTATTACGAGTTCTACGAATGCCAACATCGGCGCGCGGCCAAAAACGGCGACGGGAATGGGTTCAGATGTCCGAAATGGCGAGCCGACGATTTGGACGGCGAGGTGCGCAAAGCGATCGGCAGTTGGGAACCGGAGGTCGTGAGTCAGATTCGACCCAAGGAGATGCAGCTTACGCTGGAAGAACAGCTTGAAAACGCCGAAAAGACGTTCCTGAGCGAAGCCCGCGTCGTGTCTACAGGTCGTGGCGATCTCGAAAATCTCGAACCGTTCATATCCGAAATCAAACGCCTGCGTCAGCAGATCGAAGATACGAATGCGGCGACCAGTACGGCAGGTAGGACTATGAATGGCAAGGTGAACCGCGAGCGGCTCACGCGAGACTTGATTGCTGATGCGGTCGGGTCAGGTGATGTCAATCGTGCTCGCGAGGCGCTGGCGGCTCTAGTTGACGACGTGGTGGTGAATGAAGAGTCGGTGACCGTGAATCCACGCATGACTGGCTAGTCCGCTGGAACCTAGCTCAACGCCGCGAGGATGTTACTCTGAGGTCAGTGCGAGGCGGACGGGCGACCGCTGCTGGGTCGTCATTTGATGACCTAGGGGAGGAAAGTCCGAGCACCGACGGGCAGGAGCGCCTGCTAACGGCAGGGCGGGGTGACCCGACGGAAAGTGCAACAGAAAAGACACCGCTTTCGATAGGCTTCGAGCCCGTGTAATCGGAAGTAAGGGCGAACCGGTGCGGTAAGAGCGCACCGCGTCGGCGGTAACGTCGGCGGCACTGCAAACCCCGCTCGGTGCAAGGCCAAATAGGGGAGCGTTACAGCGAATGCCCGCGCCAGCTCCCGGGTAGGCCGCTAAATGTCGCGGGCGACCGCGACGTTAGATGGATGGTCGCACAGGGCGAAAGGTTGGGGGATGAAGGCGACGAAGCCGTAAACCTCTTCTGTGCCTGGACAGAACTCGGCTTACAGTCCGCCTCGCCGAGTTTTTTTAGTTGTTCCTTCGCATCCATGCGAAGTCGTTTTCTTGGCTGTTCTTATCGCCGATCAGCACGATATATTGACCGCGCCCTTTCGCTTGGCGATAGTAGATGCGATCGGTAAGCGTGGGTCGGATCTCGAGCCAAGGTTCGGCAGAACCTACTCTTTCGCCGCGCATTAGCTGAGGGCTGTCGTTCAGCCGGATCAAATCATCGAACACTTGTTTTGTATCTCGCGCTCGTGTCAGCCTAGAATCACCGTCGCGAGCCAACTTCAGGTTAGGTAGCACCGCGTTGATGAGGTTACTTTGGCAATTGATCCGTTAGATGACGCCTGATATGGCTGATGTCCGCATTTGCTGTGATCGCGTCTCAGGTTGTTTAGAGTTCGGCTAACGTGCCTGAGTTTGCGCTTGACGTTCCTATTTTCCTTCTCGGCTTTTCGACGACGCCCGCGTTCTTCCTCGATGCGTTCGTTGATCAACGACTTTCGTGAAGGGAGCCTATCGTTCTGCGGTTTTTGCGACGCTACGGCTTCTTGTTGAAGGGTTTTCAACTCGGTTTCAGCTCGTACCCTTAAGTTTTGCTCTCGACCGAACGATACAACCACTTGGTTTTGTATCTGGTCGAGTTGTTGACGCAGTTTGGTTACAGCTGGGAGTTCGCCACCGTGCCGGAGGGAATTGAGTTCCCGACTTGCGCGCCTTAGTGTGCGTTTCAGGTTACGTCGATCTCTCTTGGATTCTTTGAGTTCAGATCGAACCTGTTCGAGTTTGTTCTCCGCATTGAGGCGATTGCTGCGCTCGGCGTCTAGCTCGACGGTTAAGTCGTCCGCGATGCTCAACAGCTTTTTGACGCGATCTCGATAGCGATCAAGTTCATCGTCTGACGCGTCAGATGACGAAGGGTGTTTATCCCCTGATCGTTGCCTTCCGGCACGCTGGCTGATCCATTCTGCTAGGGATTGTTTCATTGGTTGTGGAACGTTACTTTCTTGATCCCGCGATACCTATTTTCGATCCGGAATCTATCTGACTCCGGATCTGTGATGCCGGTTCAGCCGACGAAACGGCACCGAAGGTGGACGGCGCGGCAATTGGCGCGCTCAAATTTTTGGCAATCGTAGCCGCAATCGTGGACGGCGAGGACGCAAGCGTGGGTTAATTCAATCCACCACTTCGAGCGTAGCGATGCGGGGTGCGTGGATGTCTAAGGATGCCCGCATGAATTGGTAGACGGCATCGGTCATGGGTACGCACTCGGGGCAATCCTCGTTGGTGCCGGCGTTGTATTTGACTTTCATGTAGTCGTCGGTGAGTTCGAGGAGTTCAAGGGAGCCGCCTTCGGAAGCGACCATGATGCCGATGTTATCGATGACAGTGTTAATCGCCGGGTCTGCCGTCTTCATCGTTGATTTCCTTAGGTTGTAGGTGATGTCTAGGTGATTTTAATCGAGGGCATTTGGCGGTCAGCCGTCCACTTTAAGGTCGACGTTGGAGATTTGTTGCTGGATCTCGCCGATGATTTCTCCTCGCTTCTTGGCCCAACCGCGGTTGAGGCCTTCGATCATGCGGGCTTCGGTAAGGTTGCCCAATGGTTGGGGTACTTGCACTGAGCGGGCGATTTCGTTTGCCAACCGAACGTCTTTGGCCATGAGTTCCAGATAGAAGGTGAATTCCGTGTCGTCATAGTCTTCGGGCGGACGTTCGAAGCCGTCGAAGGGACGACGTTTTCCGCCAGAACCTTCGTGGATCGCCTTTACTAACACTTCGAAGTCGACGCCGGCTTTGACTCCGGCGGTTATCACTTCCATGCGCGCCATACCGACTATCGCGCCGAACAGTTGATTCATCTGTTTGCAGATCGTGCCGGTCCCGATGCCACCGCAGTACTGGACTTTGTCACCCATCGCGTCGAGTGTGGGTTTGATGGAATCGTAGGCGTCTCGATCGCCGCCGACATACACGGCGAGGTCGCGTTCCTGTGCTCCTACTACGCCGCCACTGACTGGGGCGTCGAGGAAGGTGATTCCTTGATCCGCATACCGCTGATGGAGAGATTGGACCATGTCGAGCGAGTTGGATGTGCAATCGATGACGACGGCGCCTTCGTCGATTCCGTCGGCGATGCCATCATCGCCAAAGCTGACCGCGTCAACGTGAGGCGGCATGGGAAGGCATGTGACGACAAGGTCTTTACCGGCAGCGGCTTCGGCAGGAGTGTCAGCCCAGTTTGCGCCATCTTCGAGCATGTCGGTGGCGGCTTCCCGACGGAGGTCGTGGACGGTGAACTCATCGGCCGCAGTCATCATGTGTTTTGCCATGGGCTTGCCCATGTGTCCGATGCCGATCCATGCGATTTTCATCAGCGTTTTCTTTCTGCTTTGGGTTAGTCGAGCTGTCTCAGACGTGGGTCGAAACGATCTCGGAACCAGTCGCCCAAGAAGTTGAAGGCTAGCACGGTGAGCATGATGGCGAGGCCGGGGAAGAATGAAATCCACCACTCCGTGTAGATGTAGTTCCGGCCTTCAGCGACCATGACTCCCCACGCGGGTGTGGGAGGTGGAATGCCGACGCCGAGGAAGGAAAGGGAGGCTTCGGTGAGGATCAACGCACCGAGGTGGAGGGTAGTCACGACGATGACGGTATTGATGAGTCCGGGCGTGAGATGTCGCCATAAGATGCGCCATATGCTAGCTCCCGCGACGAGTGCGGCGGAGACGTAGTCGCGGGTTTTGAGACTCAGCGTTTCGGCGCGGGCTTGGCGCGCGACCCCGTTCCAACTAAATATGGTTAGCAGGATTATGACGAGCGCGAAGGATTGGCCGTAGACGATAACGGCTACGAGCGCGACTAGGATGAACGGGACGGCGAAGGTGAAATCGACGATGCGCATGAGCACTTCGTCGATGGTGCCTCCTTTGTAGCCTGCTATGAGCCCGACGATCAAGCCGAAAATCGTACCGATGGTTAGAACGATGGTCGCGATCAAGAGCGATGTTCGAGCGCCATAGATGATCCGTGCGAGGATGTCCCTCCCGAGAGGATCGGTGCCGAGAATATGTTTCGAAGTTCCCCCTTCCTGCCACATCGGTGGGATGTTCCGGGAGATTAGGTCGTCTTTTTCGGGATCGAACGGCGTTAGGAGTTCTGCGAACAACGCACCCGTTAGCAACATGGCAATGAGGATGATAGGTACGAGAGGCCATGTACGGATGACGCGCCACAATGTCTGACGAGGTGATGGTCGCGTGTCGGCCAGCGTTTCGGTTGAGACGCGACTTTCGGTTTGAGCGGTGATCTGATTCATGAACTCACTCCAACCTGATCCGAGGGTCGGCAATGGCGTAGAGGAGATCGATGAAAAGCGCCATGCCCGCGTATGCGAGCGTGATGACGAATACGACGGCGGTAAGCACCGGGAAGTCGAGTTGGAGAACGGACGTGACCGCGAGACTTCCGAGACCGGGCCAAGAGAAGATGGTTTCGGTGATCACAGCGCCGGTTATCAGGCCTGCGAGAAGTAGACCGGCGTAGGTCAGGGATGGCAGAAGAGCGTTGCGAAACGCGTGTTTCCAGATTACGACGTTGTTATCGACGCCTTTGGCGCGAGCGAATTTGATGAACTCAGAATCCAAAACTTCGAGCATCGCTGAACGGGTAAGTCTGAGGAAGCTGGACGCAAAGAGCCACCCTAGGGTCACGGAGGGTAGGATGTAGTGCTCCCATCCGCCTCGTCTGGCTACGGGCAACCAGCCGAGATTGACGCTGAATATCAGGACGAGGACTATGCCCAGCCAAAAGACTGGTGCAGCTTGGCCAACGAGGGCGAAGGTTCTCCCAATGTAATCCCAGATGGAGCTACGTTTGAGCGCTGATAGTACGCCTAAAGGGATTCCCGTAGCGATAGAGAAAAGGAACGATCCGAGTGCAAGTTCCAAAGTGGCGGGGATCCGTTCGATGACGACGTCTAGAGACGGTTTTCGTTGGCGTATCGATTCGCCGAAATCGCCGGTTACGGCGTTGCCGAGCCATATAACGTATTGCTGCCAGAGGGGTTTATCGAGGCCGAGTTCGACACCCCACGCGTCCCATTCCGCCTGCGTGCTCTGTTCGCTTAGGAAAAGGTGTCGCGGGTCGCCTGATTGCCGGGACATGATGAAGACGAAGATCGTCGTTGCGAGCAACAAGATGACGCTGTAAGTGAGTCTCCTCAGGAAGAAGGTCTTCATCTTCGTTCACCAGATGAGACGCGAAACCGCGAGAATCGTCGCGGTGTGGCGCACCGCCGGTCGTTAAGGCAAACCGGCCGGGTGGCGATATCACATCGCCCCCGACCGATTTGATCTCCTTTACGGAGGGTTGTTTTACCTGTCGAGAAGTATGGTCTCGAACGAGTTCGGACCGTTCTCATTGTGGCGGTAAGGTTTCCAGTCTAGGACTTCCGGTCCAAGGACGTACCACTTCACGAGTTCGACTACTGGAATCTCGACACCTACATTCTGGACGTAGTCTTCGATCTCGGTGTTGAGCGCGATGATCTGGTCGCCCTCGGTGTTCCGGTCGAGTGCGAGGTATCTGGTGTCCCATTCTTTCATCACGTCGTAAGGGAATTCGACACCGGAGTTCCAGCCCCGACCGTGGCGCCAGCGACCGTACATGTTGCCGAAGAATCCGCCTTCTGCACTGTTAATGAAGTGCCAGGGAATGTCGATCGAACGGTCTACGAGCGTCGGGCGTCGAGCCGAGTACGCGGTGTTCTCGATTTGGACGTCGATGCCGACATCACGCCACTGACCGGCGATCGCTACACCGACTTCGGGGTTTACGAATGGGCTGTCGGATGGAACCCAGAATCCCATTTCGAAACCGTCGGGATAGCCAGCTTCTGCGAGCAATGCTCTGGCGCCTTCGGGATCGTACTCAACGAACCATCGGTCCTGCCAATGCGGTGTGCTCTGTTCATAACCGGTGTGGGTGTAGATCGGTTTGCCAAGACCGACAAGGATGCTGTTGTTGATCAGCGATCGGTCGAGCGCCATCGATAGTGCGCGTCTGACCTTATTCGCATTCTCGTCGTCCGGGCCAGTTCCAATCCAAGGCAGTTCTGGCTTGTGTCCAGGTCGCGGTTCAATCGGTTCATCACTGATGTGGTTCTGGTCGGTCCAGAAGTTGCCACCGAAGTAGATGGCTTGTCCGCCTAGACCAGCGTTGATCTGAACACGGCGTCCACGCGAGCGATTCTCTGTGTCGAGCACCAATGAGCTCGGGATCTGAGCCAAGTGCACTTCGCCGGTTGCTAGAGCGGCTGCCGCCTGTGAAGGCTCGCGGATCTCGATGACACGTAGGCGGTCAGTGAGCGGCGGAGCGCGCCAGTGGTCTAAGACTGCGTCGGCAACTAGTTCGTCGTTACCGACGTGCTTGACGACCTGCCATGGACCGCTACCGTGCGGTTCGATGATGGCTTGCTGTTCGCCCAGCTCGTCGTAAACGCGCTTGCTGTGGATCGGTAGCTGCCCGTTCTCATTAGCGATGAGGTAGAAGAAGTCGGGGTGGAAGCGCTCAGGGTTGAATGTGCAGGACAACGCCCTATCGCTGATGGTCTGGCAATCCCATACGCCGATGCCTCCGGACTCGCTAAACGTGGGTGCGCGAGCCGCCCGGCTTCCTTCTTTGCCGGCGTCAGTCATGGAGTGGACTACGTCCTCGGCGGTTAGCGGACCCCAGTCTTTATCGACGCCACGGAACGTCACGCCGTCCCGGAGGGTGAACGTGATGGTGCTGCCGTCGATCTCCCAACCGGTTCCGATACCCGAGGTGCCGGGCGTTCCATAGGCCGGTGGGGGCGCATCGCGATCGGTGCGTAGGAGCGTCTCAGTGATGCCCCACGCGTGGAGCTTCCAGTACTCGGGTGAAGGTTGGGCGGAGGGAAGGTAGAGGGGCGGCGGGACGTACACCGTTGCCACGCGGACCTCACCGCCAGAACGTCGCGGAGCCATCACTTCGACTTCTTTGATGACTTCCTTCTCGACGACGACCGGTTTCTCGACCTCGACGATCTTTTCGGTCTCGACGACGACTTCCTTCTCAACTTCGACGAATTCCACGACTTCCTTCTCGACCTCAACGACGACTTCTCTTTCGACGACGACGGTCTGAACGACGGTCTCACC
>CAYRHG010000115.1:0-5757 GCA_964424025.1 uncultured Dehalococcoidales bacterium
GTTGTCGGGCGATTCTTCCGCCGTCATCCCTCCCTCGACCGGCTCCAACACGCGTCCTACCTTGGTCGAAATCACGTAGCTATCCCGATCGACTCCTTTGAGAGCCGCACCGTACCTGACTTCGCTAACTCCAGCGCCGTACAATGGCGCCGTATCGAAAAAGTTGATCCCCAGATCCAAGGCGCGGCGAACTATTCTGGTAGCCTCATCTCTGGCCGTGCCCCCGTAAAGACCATCGCCCAAAACCATGCCGCTCAGCGGTGCGCCGCCCAAGCCGAGGCGCGTGACCTCCACACCTTGATTTCCTATTGCAGCCTTTTCTAGCGGATCCAAATCTCTCCTCCGCGTTATCTTTTTTCAAGACACTAAAGCAGCGATCGCATCGCCGACCGCCATGGTCGTCGAAGAGCCGCCCAAATCGGGCGTCAACGTTTCGCCATCGTCCAGCAATTTCTCGACCGCTGATCTGACATCGGCCGCCGCACCCTCTTCACCGAGGTGGTCCAGCATCAACGCCGAAGTCAATATCTGCGCCATGGGATTCGCGATGCCCATACCGGCGATGTCTGGAGCACTTCCATGGGTCGGCTCGAACATCGATGGGCTAAGTCGCGTGGGATCAAGATTAGCACTCGAAGCCAGCCCCATCGAACCGGTGATTATCGCACCGATATCCGTCAATATATCGCCGAACAGGTTTGAAGCCACCACGACGTCGAAATTCTCCGGTCGACGGATGAAGTCCATGCAAGCCGCATCTATCAACAGCGAATCCGTCGATATATCCGGGTAATACTCCTTGACCGCATCGAACGTTCGGTCCCACAGCACCATGCCGTAACCCTGCGCGTTCGATTTCGTGATCGAGGTCACATGCATCTTCTTCTTACGCTCGCGCGCCAACTCAAACGCGTAACGTATCACCCGTTCACACCCCTTGCGAGTGAAAACCGATGACTGCACCGCGACCTCGCCCGGAAAATCTCGGTACTGGAAACCGCCCACATTGGCGTATTCGCCTTCGGTGTTCTCTCGAACCACGATGAGATCGATGTCGTATGGTTTCACGCCTTTCAATGGAGAATCCACACCCGGCAACAACACTGAGGGACGCACGCACGCATATTGATCAAACGCACGCCTAATCGGCAGCAGCAATCCATTCAACGTGATGTGGTCCTGAACCTCCGGATGCCCGACCGCCCCAAGAAATATCGCGTCGAAACACCGCAACTGCTCCACACCGTCTGACGGCATCATCTCCCCGTGCTCAAAGTAGTACTCCGAACTCCAAGGAAACTCCACGAATTCCCACTCGATCCCGTGCTTGCCCGCCAGAGCGCTCAAGACCTTCAGAGCCTCATCAACGACGTCTACTCCAATACCGTCGCCTTTAATCACTGCGATGCTGTGCTTACCCAATTTCAGTTCGCTCCCGCAACGACTTTCCCGCGTATGCGGGTATCCAGAACCGACACCATTACCTCAAGACGAGCGTGCCTCGATCACTTCCAAGACACCAGCAATGTCGTTCTCATCCCATCCGTTCTCCATCATCGTGTGGAACAGCTCCTCTGATTTGATCGCCAGTTCCAAAGAAAGACCTTCGGCATTCGCCAAGTCTTTTATGATGCCCAAATCCTTGTCGAGGTTGCGGACCGGCGCGGCGGAGTCCTCGAAATCACGTGCCGCCGTTATCGGCGCACTCCGATCAACCATGGCACTCGCTCCCCAAGCCACGCTCAGCAACTCAGATGCGACCTCAATATCGACTCCTGCTGAATTCGCCAACGCGAAAGCCTCGGCAGCCGCCACCGTGTGCACTCCTACGAGCAGTTGGTTGATCAGCTTCATCGCAGTGCCCGCACCATTCGGACCCATGTGGCGGACATTGGCACCCATCAGCTCGAAATACGGCAACGCTTTGTTAAATGCCTCATCGGATCCTCCACACATGATCGCCAATGTGCCCGCCGCAGCGCCGGTAGGCCCGCCGCTGATCGGCGCATCGATGAACATCGCACCCTTCGCTTCCGCCGCCTCCGCACACTTGCGTGAAGTTCCGATATCGACTGTGCTGTGGTCCACGATTATCTGACCGGGCTCACAAGCCGGAACGACCTCGCCGATTATCACGTCCAACGATGTCTGAACGCTCGGTAAGCACGCAAGAACCACATCGACCTTCGACACCAAATCTGCGGATGAACTCGCTCCCGTAGCGCCGCGATCGATCATCGCTTCGATCTTCGATTGTGTCCGCGTGTAAACGACAGGATCAGCGCCTTTGGCCAGAAGATTGTCAGCCATTCCCTGACCCATGTAACCCAGTCCGATGAACCCTACCGACATGTTTAGTTGCTCCTTAACTCACTACGGCGACGCCGTCGCGCCAATCATCAATTGTGCACCTTAAACGAGCACACATTTTCTGCTTGAGATAGACGCCGCACAAGTATATAAGCGACGTAGATATTGGTCTGTTGAACGACTCGCGGCACCACACGCGAATCGATCAGTCGAGCTGCCGCAGCTTCGGGTCGAGGCGGTCACGTAGCCAGTCGCCGAAGAAGTTCATCGACATCACCAACAGGAAAATAGACAAGCCAGGGAAGAACGACGACCACCATACGCCGTTGATGAGGTACTGGTAGCCTTCGTCGACCATCTTCCCCCAGGTCGGGATCGGGTCCGGGATACCCACGCCCAAGAACGACAGCACCGACTCAGTGAGTATTAGACCGCCCACACGCAACGTCGCGATCACCAACACCGTGCTCACCGTACCGGGCAAGATGTGCTTCATCATCAATCGCAAATTGCTAGCACCCATGATGCGCGCAGCGTTGACGTAATCGAGCGAGCGTATCGTCAGCACATCGGCTCGAACATTTCGGACGAACGGGGGCCAAGCGATCATAGCGATGATGATGATCACCGATGTTTCGGAAGCGCCGATCGTGGCCCCGACCATGATAGCGATGAGCAGGAACGGCAGTGCGTTCCAGATGTCGACGAATCTCATCAGGACCTCATCGAGCCAGCCGCCGTAGTAACCGCCAACAACGCCCATCGCAGTCCCGATGATGACGCCCGACAACAACGCATAGCCCGAAACCTTGAGCGAAACACCAGCTCCGTGGATTATCCGCGATAAAACATCACGCCCCAAACCGTCGCTTCCCAAGACGTATTCATCCCTAGTGAACCCCTTCTTGGACGCGATCATGAATCCGATCTGGCCTTCGTCGGTGGTTAGGTCGAATTCGGCTTGATCGGCCGCTAGATCGTTTTCCGGTTTTGGTTGCCCCCAAGTCGGAGGCATCAAGTTGAAGTTGAGCTTCTGGACGTTTGGATCGACGGGAGCGATCCAGTTTGCCCCAATCGAAATGACAGAAACGGACAAAAGGATGAAAATGGGGATGATCGGCCACCGACGCAGTACATACCAAATCTGCGAAGGCAACGTCCGCTTGACGCTGGTCAGACCGGTCGTCGGCGCATCGACGGTGCCACGCGGTTCAGCGCCGCTACGCGGCTCAACAGTTGGCATTCTAGTTGGGCTAGGATCAATAGCCATTGTCAATCGTAGCGAATTCTCGGGTCGATCAATGCGTAGATGATATCCGTCAAGAAGGTTGCCACTACGTAAACCAAAATAAACATTAAGACCGCGCCTTGGAGGATCGGGAAGTCGTTACCATGGACTGCTTGTACGGCCATCAATCCGATCCCTGGACGTGAGAATATCGTCTCTACTACCAGTGCTCCCTCGATAAATCCGGCAAAAGCCAAAGTCGATGCTGTCAAGGGCTGAATGAGGGCGTTTCGGAAAGCGTGTTTCCAAACCACATACGTGGTGCCAACACCTTTCGCGCGCGCCAATTTGACGTATTCGGAATCGAGAACTTCAAGCATCGACGATCTCGTAAGCCGCAGATAGCCGGCAAGACCACCTAATGACATTGCGGTTACGGGCAACACCAGATACTCCAGTTGCCATAGCGAAGGTTCTTGCGTTGAATCACCTGCCAACCCGGCGGGGAGCCAGTCCAACCACACGGCAAAAATCATGATCAGAATAATCGCGAACCAAAACACCGGGATCGATTGACCAACCAGCGCTACGAATCGGCCACCATAGTCTGCCACTGTCCCTCGCTTAATCGCCGACAAAACCCCTAAACTGACGCCGATTGTGCCAGAGAAGAACCAAGCGAACGTGCCAAGTTGCAAACTATGCGGTATCTTCTCGGTGATAATCCGGGTAACCGGTAACTTGAACGCTAGGTTTTGACCAAGGTCACCCCTGAGCACTCTTCCGAGCCAAAGCAGGTATTGCACAGGGTACGCGCGGTCGAGCGCTAGTTCTTTGCGTATTTCAGCAACCGCTTCGTCAGATATCCCATAACCTGACGTGGCGAAAAGCAAGAGCGGGTCGCCCACTGCCCGAGATAACGAAAACACAATCGCCGTCGCGGCGATCGTGCTCAGGATCATGAAGAGGAATCTTCTTATCAGGAAGCGACGCATGATGGAAAATGATGTTAACCCATGCCCTATGGTGATTCGCGTTCGCCATGCAAACGCACTAGGACAGAATACCTCTTCCTGGTTGACTCACTCTCAATCGTCAACGGCGCAACAGCGACCCAATAACCAACGACGAGAGCGTTTAATCGCGCCATCGGGCACCGCGGCCTAAACCGCGGTGCCCAATGACGTTAGAACTCTTGTTGAGCCGCTCTATTGAGCCAGCTCGATGTCCCAGAGGTTGTTGATACCGCTGGCCGCGGCTCGGTCCTGTGGCCAAGCTGCGATCTTGTTGCGGTTCCAGAACCAGTCCTGCGGGACTGCCACGATACCGGGCTGCAGGTTCCAGTAGTAGACGTACTGCAGGTAGCGGTTCGCGTAGGCCGTGGCCTCGGCGGTGTCGCTTGCGCCAGCCATGCCCTGGTAAAGCTCCAGGATCTTCGGCGACTCAAACGCACAGCTGAAACCTCCGCGGGTGAGCGAGGTCTGCACTAGGCCCTTCGGGAAGTGCCACGGGTTCGACTCGCGACCCTTGTCACACGAGGTAACCCACGGGTGCGTGTTTGCACGGTTGACCACCGTCGGGCGGAAGGTCACATACGTGAACTTCAGCGAGAAGGTCGACAAACCAAGGTCGGACCAGTAACCGGCGACTGCGTCTGCAACTTCACCAGTAACCGATGCGCCGCCACCCAATTCGGGACCCGCGTAGACCGCGACTTCGAATCGGTGGTCGCCCAGGATGTCGGACGGAACGTTGGTCTTCCGCCAGTCAGGATTCTGCGCCTTGATGGTCTGAACCGCTTGCACAGGGTCATATCCGTACGTGCACGGGCCGGTTCCGGCCGGGGCATCGTCCGTGTAAACACCACCAGGTTCCTGCGTGCACTGCACGGTGCCGAAGTTCGGGTGCGAAGATGCGAAGTACTCAACATCAACGACGTTGCCTAGACCCGCAAGCAAGGATTCGTTGACGGCCTCACGGTCGATCGCGATCGAAAGCGCGTAACGAATCTGGCGCGCCTGCTCCATGTCGTCATCACCATGGGCATTGCTGTCAGAGTTTCCAATCCATGCGTGGTCGTGCACGAACGGACCCTTCGGCGGAAGCGGCTCGCCTGTCTTGGCGTCTACCTGCTCCCAAAGGTTGCCGGAGAAGAACAGTCCGAGTTGGACTGCGCCACCGGTACCGGATTGACCCCAGTTGCTCGAGTCGACGATCAG